>NZ_JBEZHK010000004.1:0-345591 GCF_040650555.1 Streptomyces sp. NPDC048664
GAAGGCGCAGAGCGCCTTCTGAAAGACCGTCAGCGCAGAGCGCTGACCGGCCGGCCGGGGGCCGGCCGAGGAGCCGGCCCGCGGGGCGGGCCGGAGGCCGGCGGGCGGTTCGGCCTCGAATTCGGTTCCTCTTTCCTGGGGTTGGGGTCAGAGAATGGCTGGCTAGGTGGGAGGGGGTTCCCTCGTGGTCCTGGCGGGCCTTTTCTGTGGTTTCTCGACGGGTTTTCAGGTTTCCCGGCGGGTGTTTCTCTGCGGGTGGTCCTGATTTCCCGTGCTGCCTGATCATTCTAAGGGCTGGAGCCCTTGAAATTCAAGCCGTGTAGCGGAACTTGACCGGGCTTCCGCTCCCCCGGGCCGGGGCTGCTCCGGCGGGGACCGGGCCGCCCTCTGTACGGGCTCTAGCAGCAGCTTACAGGGGTCATGGCAGTCAGGGAAGGGGATCCCGGGGTGCGGCCGTCACGGGGCCGCATGCGGCGATCCGGGGGCGTGTGGGGGTGGCGTTAGATTCGCCTTCCGGGAATTGGCGGGGTGTTAGGTCCGGAGTGTCCGGGGTGTTAGATCCGGGGGTCGCGCCAAGCGTCGCACGCGGGCGGGGCGTTAGATTCGCCGGTCAGTGCGGGGGGCCTTCCCGGGGGCGTTAGATTCGCGTTCGGGGGGTTCGTGGCGGGTGTTAGATCCGGGGTTGCGTGGGGCGGGGCGGGTGGCGTCGGAGGGGTCGGGGTGGATCGGTGGCGGGGGGTCGGGGTGGGGGCGGGGGTGGCCGCCGGGGGTGGGGTGGCGGGGTGAGGTTTCTAGTTGGGGACGGGTTTGGTTGAGCGTGTGGGGGTGATCCCGTTCCGGGTGTTGCGTATTCGCGTTTCGATGTGTACTGTAGTTATCACGAGGTCGGGGGAACGAAGAACCGGCCGAGAACCACACCACCTGAACCCTGTTGGAGGGGATCTTCATGTCCGGCACCCAGACGTTCACCACCCCGGCCGGTAACACCTACGCCTACACCGTCGAGGCCGGCGAGAACGGCGAGGCCGTCTACGACCTGTCCCAGGTCTTCCAGGACGGCGTGTTCCCGATCGGCTCGGTCGTGGTCCACCCGAACTGGGAGCTGTTCCCGGCCGTCAAGGGTCTGCTGAACGTCCAGTTCGGCAAGGGCAGCCCCGAGGACCGGCACGGCCGGACCGACCTCCCGATGCTCGGTGACGGCGATCTGCCGTACGTCGTCGGCTCCCACCTGGTCAACCCGGCGGACCTGACCGCCGAGACCGACGGCGAGGGCGCGGCGCTGCTGAAGTTCCGCAAGCGGATGCTCGGGGCGGCGTTCCCGACCAACTCCCCGGCCGAGAGCGCGAGCCAGGAGACGTTCGAGAAGGTCCGGGACCTGGTGACCGGTCTGGTCAAGGTCTACCAGGCCGACAAGGACACCGAGGCGCGCGAGGCCGCGTACGAGAACTTCCTCAACGGCAAGCGCGCGGAGGCCGTCGAGGCCGAGATCGGCAAGCTCGACGGCAGGGTCCAGGCGCTCATGATCCAGCGCGCCGCGCTGGTCGAGAAGCTGAACCGCTACAAGGCCGCCTGAGCCCCCACAGACCGCCCGGCGGCCCCAACCCCCACCCCAGGGCCGCCGGGCCCCACACCGCCCGGCCCCCGGCCCACACACCCCCCTCCACCAGGGCCCAGGGCCGGGCACCCCACACCACCCAAGAGGAAGCAGCCAAGATGCGCGACAGCCGGTCTGAGATATCCACGTGCCCCGGATGGGGCGAGGAGTGCGGCAACGAGACTGAGGGGTCCGACCTCTGCCCCGACTGCCTCATGGCGCGGCTGAACGCGCAGTCCCCCCGAATTCCTCTCTGACTCGTCCCTGCCCGGTGCGGGCGGCCCTACCCCCAAGGGCCGCCCGCACCCACCACCGGCCCCGCCCCACCAACCCGCCTACCTGGGAGCACTGATGAACCGGAAGATCGGACGCAGGACCGGAATCGTTCTGGGTGCCTTGCTCGGGGGCATCGCCCTTGGCCTTACCTGGCTCGCGTTCCAGGTCTCTATGGACGCTGTGCGCGCCATGCCGGACTTCGGCGCTGTCGCTCCCCCGGGACACAGCTGCCGATAGGGGTCGCTTCCCACCGGGAATCGGCTCCCACAGGCCGCCCGTGTCGCTCCCGCACGCCCACGGGCTCCGGGCAGTGCAGGCGACAGACACGGGCGGCCCCTGACCACCCTGACCCCGCTACAGATCCCTTGCAGATGGAGAGGACACCCCATGGCCACCGACAAGCTCACCGAGCTGCTGGCCCGCGCGGCTGACGGCGACGTCGAGGCCGCCGCCGCGTTCCTGCGAGCGCGGGCGGTCCGGGCCCGCGCGGCGGATCGCGTCACCTCTAGCGCACGGGTCGCCGCTCTGCGGATGATCCGCGCGGACCGGTAGGCCCCTCTGCCCGACCCCGCCCCTCCTGACGCGCGCCCCTCCCCCACCTCCTTTGCACGCGCCCCGCTCAGCGTTTCGCTGGGCGGGGCCGCTTGCGTTCCGCGCCGATCTACGACGGCTCAACTCCCCGGCCCACTCGAACCTCGGACCCCGTCTCGGCCTCCTGGCTCCTGTGGCTCGTAGTCCTTCGCGTTTCCCGTTCCCCTGTCCGTCTCCGGTCTCGTGTTCTGTCTGTCTCTCGTTTGGTCGTTGTCCCCTGCGGCTGCCCTCTATCTCCTCAGCTCTTGCGCTTCTGGGGTTCTTCGTCTCGCTTGCTGTTGTCGTCTAACTGCTCTCGCTGCTCACTGCCCTCTTTCCTCTTGTTCTGCTGCTCTCCCATCCATGTCGCTTGCTCCTCGCTTCCCTCCGGCTTCCTCCCTCCTGTCGTTCGTCTGTGGCTCTTCGCTAGTGTCCTCAGTGCCCTTGGGGGTCTCGTAGAGAAGTAGTCGGCGCGCTCAGGACCCCTTGACTGTGCCGCTGAAGTGCATGTTTCCCCGTTGAGGGTGCCGTGTGGGGGCAACTTGTAGGGCAACTTGCAGGGCGACTTGAAAAGCAACTTGAAAGGCAACTTGTAGGGCAACTTGCAGGGCAACCTGGTGTCGGGCCGTGTGTGCAGGGTCAGGACCGGTCTGTCATGGGGGGGGGGGGAGATCTCTCCCCTCTCGGCGGTTCTTCTTAGGGGGAGAGAAATCACCCCCCGAAGCTGGCTCTTTCAGGGGGGGAGAAATCTCCCTCGCGCGGGGAGGGAGATTTCTCAGTACCGCGAGGGGGGAGATTTCTCCCCCCTCGCGGGAGGGGGGAGAAATCACAGTCCCAAGGGTGCAGCCCCGGGCGACTGGCGGCCGCGCAGGGCCGGCAGACACGGAGGTGCCTGCCGGCCCTGCGCCGCTCGGGTGCAGCGTGCTCACGCGTCCCGGGGCACTACGCTGCTCGTGGCCGGCTCGGAGGCGGGGATGCGACCGTCGAGGCAGAGTTCGCGGTAGCCGGGCGTGTAGGTGAAGCCGTGTCCCTCGCAGGTAGCGCAGTCGAGGGCATGGGTGGTGGGGGCGCCGTAGCAGAGGATCGGTTCCTGGTGGACGGCGGTGTAGATGTCGTCGCCGTGGTGCTCCCAGGTGAGCACGGTGAGGACTTCGCCGGTGCCGGCGCAGCGCCCTGCGCAGTCGTGGGGGTGTGGGTCGACGTCTTCGTCCTGGTCGTCGAAGTCGCGGAAGGCGTCGAGGAGGTACGCGCGGGCGCGGGGGTCGCTCAGCGTGGATCGGCGGTCGAAGGCCCGCAGGGCGTGGCCTGCGTTGGCCGCGGCCGCCGCCGTGGCGTTGTCGGTCGGGGCCGCGGTGGCGGCCCAGGCGAGGAGGAGTCCGCGGGTCATGATGTGTAGCCGCTGTTCGCTGGCCACGTCGACGGCGGGGAATCGGGGAGTGCGGCCGAGGTTGGCCCAGGCGTAGGTGTCGAGCATTTGGCGAACCAGCCGGGGGCCGGATCGGCGGAACGTGCGTTGGGGCGGCAGAGAGTCGTCAGTGGCTTGGGACGCTCGGCATGCGTCGCCGTGGGTGTGGTGGTGGAGTCGGGCGTATTGGGCTCGTAGGTGGTTGAGGCCGTTGTGGGGATGGTCGTTGAGGGCCAGGCCGTCGACCTCGCGGAGGAGGGCGCCGTGGTCGCGGGCGGCTTCGTAGAGGTCGGTGTCTCGGGTGCGCAGGGCAAGGATGTCGACGAGCGCGCCGGCGTGCAGGAGCTTGAGGCGGCGCAGGGCGGGGACGCCGTTGTGGTCGGGGTCGTGTTCGAGGACATCGGTGAGGCGATAGTGCGCCCACCGTGCTTCGAGGATGAGGCGGGCGATGGACGGGCGTTCATCCCAGTACGCCTTTACGGCGTGTTCGGGGTGGTGGCCGACGGGCATAGGGCTTCCCCTTCAGGGTGACTGGTCGCGGGTGAGTGAGGTTTGGTCAGCCTGCGGCCTTGGGGGTGCTGCGGGCGAGGTCACGATGGCGCGGCGCAGGGGTGTGCTCGGTCGGGGGCTTGCGCTGTGGCTAGCGTCGTTCTTCGTCGAGGAGGTGCGCGTGGCCCCAGGGGTTGGGCTGGGGAACCGGTCGTCCGTGTGCGATGTCGCGGCGGCGCTCGGGGCGGCGTTCTTGTACATAGCCGCGGCAGTGCAGGGCGTCATGCTGGGAGGTGGGCCAGGACGAGGCTGTGGCGCACCAGGGGCAGTGCGGTTTCCGGGTCATGCGCCGGCTCAGGGCGAGAGCGAGCAGGGTGACGGCGGCTCCGAGATGGTTCCGAGAACGAAGGCGTGCATCTGGTGTCTCCCACTGGATGATGCGGGTCCACCGGGTGGTGGCCCCGCATCGGAGGTCGTCGGGGGCGGGTGTGTTGGGGTGGGTAACTGGTCGCGTGGCAGCGGATCGCCAGGGAAGAGCGCCTGGTGGGCCTCGTCGGGGCTCTTTGGCGTCGGTTTTCGTGTCGCTTCGATCACCACCAGTGCCGGAACAGGTAGTTACCGCGCGGGAGTTCGCCGCGGCGGATGAGATCGGCGAGGATCAGGTTCAGCGACGGGGAGAAGGCGCGATCGGCGAAGAATCGGCTCTCGAACACGGCGTTCTCAAGGTCTTGCGTATCGGACGGGTTCGCCTCGACAGTGGCGGGCGTGTTCTCGTCAGCGACGCGAATGCTCAGCCAGTAGTCCAGCTCGGTCATGCCGGTCTTGTAAACGACCTCACCGAGACCGGAGTCCCAGCCCAAGTACACCCTCGCCTCATCGAACTGGTCGAGCGCCTCCTCGTAGTCCCCCTCGGAGGTGAGTTCGTACAGCTTCACGCTGTCATTGGGGATGTGCTCGTCGTCCCGCTGGCAACCGCGCAGCGAGTTGTACGGCTTGCCGTAGACGCGCTCGGCGATGGCTTCGATCGGGATGTGGCCGTTCTCGGCGGTCGCATACTCAGCGTGCGGCTCCAGCATGTAGATGCTGTAGGGGGTGTACTTGGGTGCACCAGGCATGACAGATCTCCCTCTGGGTCTCGGGGGGGTCAGATGCGGTCGTGGAGATCGGTGTCGTTGTAGGTGGTCTCGGAGACCGTGATCCAGCCGGTTCGGTCGCCGTCGCGGAGCTGGAGCTCCCACTTGCCCGGCTGCCAGTGCTGACCGGTCTGCTTCCGGCCGACGTGGTGGCGCTGGCACTGCTTGGTGGGCTGGCTGCTGCCGTCGGTGGTCGAGCCGGACGATCCGGGCTGGGTGGAGCCGGAGGTGCCCCCGTTTGTGAAGGGCTTGCCGGGCGGGGTGCCGCCGGACGAACCTCCGGAGCCGTCGGGGTTGGTGTCGTTGTTCTTCTTGCCGGTACTGCCCGACGAGCTGGACTTGCCGCCGCTGGACTTGCTGCCGCTGGAGCCGCTGCCGCGGCCCGCGAAGGCGGTGGTGGTGAACGAGCTGGTGCGGATGGTCGAGCAGTCCTGGCGGTACACGTCCTCGTACTCGGGGATCCAGGAACCGGCGTAGCCGCGCTTGTCAATGACCTCGCCGTGCTTGATGGGACTGTTGGTGCAGCCGGTGATGATGAGGGCGGTACTCGCGAGGGCGGTTCCGATCATCAGGGTGCGGGGCGCGGGCACGTTGGGCTCCAGGAGGTGTGTGGGTGCGCTCGTCTGCTACAGGTGTTGTGCGCGAGCGGCGTGTGACACAGAGGCGGAACTTTCTCCGCGACCACCACAGTACATATTGAAATACTCATAAGCAACATCGAGTTGAGGGGGTAGGCCAGCTCGCGCTGCGAGGTGTTGGTTGGAGCAGCCGTGGCCCTGGGAGTGCGGGCTGGACGATCGTGCGTCAGTGCATGGTCTGGATGATCCAGGCGAGCAGACAGACGACGGCGATGGCCGCCCACATGCGCAGGGCGGCCGGATCCTTAGCGATCGACTTGGCGTTGGACTCGAACACCTCGGCCGTTGGGGTCATGCCGGGGTGGACGGTGTTCCGATGTTCGTCCCGCTTGGCGGAGGCCTGATCCTTCGGCAGCCATCCTGTCGTGACCCCGCACGGGCCGCACTCGTACCGCCATGCCATCGCGGACCCCTCCACTGGTCTTGCGGGTGTGGTTCGACGGTACCGGGCGGCCGCGCTCTACGGGACGGGAACAGGCTGATAGGGCACGGTAGATGGGGGTGATAGATGCATCTAGCGTTGGGGTAGATCCGCAGGTCAGGCGGTCGTATATGTGACCGATAGATGGCTGGTCGAGCCCCTGTGGGGGAGGGGAGTGGCAGCCGGCCGGAGGACATTTGTGGACGCCCGGGAGCCCCCTTTGGCCGGCGGCCGAGGGAGCTCCCGGGCGGATGGTTCAGTCGGCCTCTGCAGGAGCCTTGAGGAAGGCCACTTCGGGGGGCGGAGCGGGAGGCTCGGCAGGGGGCGCGGCGGGGGCGTTCGGGGTGAGGTCGGGGACAAGCTGGGCGGGGATCCTCAGGGGCCTGCCGAGGGCCTGCTCGAGGTTCTCGACATGCACACCGAAGTAGTTCCTCCCCTGGATGCCCATCTGGGTCCGGACGGGGATGCCAAGGGACTTGCACTTCTGCCTGAGCATGGGCTCCGTCCAGTCGGCCAGCATGTGCTCCTGGTGGATCCGCTTGAGCAGGGTGTCGGTGTGGACGCCCTTGCGGCCTTGGCGGACGGCGAAGGCGACGCTGTGCTCAATGAACACTGCGAAGGCGGCGTCGGCTTCGGCCGAAGTGGCCTGGGGAGTCGTTTCAGGGCCTCGCTCCCCCGCCATTTCATGATCGTTTACGCTGTCGCTCCCCTGCGGCTCCTCCTCGGATGGGGCATGTGCGGCTTCCAGGTCCTCTACTGTGCGGCCGGCTGACAGGCCGGTGCGGACGGCGACGGTCGTGACGACGACCAGCCCAGTGGCGCTGTAGACGTACCAGAGCCCGGGGTGCTTCTCGCTGAAGTGCAGGGCGACGTAGCCGGCGAGGCCGAGTGCGGTGAGGCGGACGAGGAACCCGCCGCGTTCCTGGTCGCCGGCGCGCAGCCAGGCGCCGACGTAGCGCAGCGCGACCATGGTGGCGCTTACCAGGACCGGGACCTCGCGCACGAACGGGATGTGCTCCAGCCTGATCTTCCGCCGTTCCTGCTTGGTGGTGCTCGTCTTGTCCGGCTGCCTGGTCATGCGCCCACCAGGGACAGTGCGGCGGTGGCGACGGAGATGACCGCCCGCCAGATGGAGCCCTGCGCGGCGGCCATGGCGGCCGCGGTAAGCATTCCCCACAGGGCACCGGTGAACGGCACGATGGGGGCGAAGGCGGACAGCACAAGCAGGATGATCACCACGGCAGTCATACCGATGGATCCCAGGTCTGGGTTCGCGGCGACCTGGCGCGGGATGTCCTGGACGGCGATGCCGAGGTCGTGGGGCCAGCTGTCGGCGCGCAGGAAGGCGAGCTCGGCGAAGAAGCCGATGGCCTGGGCGGGGCCTCGGGCCAGCTTCTTCTTCCCCTTGCCCCAGATGCCGTAGATGAGGGTGACGATCAGGATGATGCTGACGGCGGTGGCGGACATCGGGCCGAGGGCGCTGGTTCCGGCCGCGGCGGCGAGCGGGGTGGTCACGGGTGTCCTTCAAAGGTGGAGGGCAGGAACAGGAGGACGGCAATGCCGGCGGAGGCGACCGGGATGTGGGTGAGGAAGCGGACGGCGGCGCAGAACGAGGGCAGGCGGTACAGCCACTTCTCCACGAAGGCGGTGATGGCGCCGCCGGCAACCGCGGCGATCAGCATCACGCCGCCGCCGACGATGAACGGGGTGGTGGGCTCGTTGCTGCTGGCGGCAGCGTCGTGCATGACGGCGAGCGTCCACTGGGGCAGGCCGGTGTTCCACTGGGCGGTGAACAAACCCCAGCTCCAGGCGCCGGCGGTCGCGGCCGCTCCGTTGTGGAGGATGAACCGCTGCAACGGGGTGAGCGACACCCACCAGGCGGTGAGAGAGCTGCGGTTGCGGCCGGGGCCGGTCCCCTCCCCTGCGCGTGCCGGCGGCTCCTGGCCTGTGCCGTAGTAGTGGTGATGCACCTCGTAGGTGTCCGGGTCTGGTGCCTGCGGAGCGGCGGTCTTCTGTACGCGGAACCAGTCGAGCTCGTCGCCCTCGAGCTCCGGGAGGTCTTCGTCCGTGTCCGAGGCGGCCGCGCCCTCGGCCTGGTCGTCGTCCTTGTGTCGACGCCAGGGAACACGAGGTGGCCACACCCTCTTCGCCGGCTCACCCGCGGGCTGCGCCTCTGCGGGCCCGGCCGGCTCAGCCGTGGCGTCCTGGCCCTCTGCGGGCATCGGCTCGTCGGCCGGGGCCTGCTGCTCGGGGATGTCCGTGAGGTCGATGGTCTGCCCGGGCACGGGCAGCCGGCCGCCGGGCGACATCGAGATCCGACGGGTGGCACCGGCGGACGTCAGTTCCTGCTCGGGGCGGGCCGCGGCCGGCTCGGGCTCCTCGTCGACGGGCTGCTCGGCGTGACCGAGGGGCCGGACACCGATGCGGGACAAGAGGCGACGCAGCTGCGTCTCGTCGTCCGGGACGCCGCTCTCCGCCTCCGCGGTCTGGGGCGGTTCGCCCTGAGAGGTGTTGGAGTGCGTCCGGTTTCTCCGGCCGCGGGTGGAAGGGGTCGTGCTCACTGCTCGCTCACCTCTCGGGAGATGGGGCGTCGCACGAGGGCGAGGCGGGGCCGGCCGCGCTGCGGGGCGCTGGCCGACCCGGCCGGTCCGGTAGCGGTGACGGGCCGGCGGGCCGGTGCGACGAGGGCGAGGGCCTCGTTGACGTGCTGGTCGAAGGTGGTGGCGGACATGTGTGGTCCTCACGGTCGTGCTCGCGGGCAGCCCTCCTGAGCGCCCTGCGGAGCGGGGCGTCAGGGTCGGCTGCCGGCGGCGGGGACGAGGAGGCCGCTGTCGTGCTGCTCGAAGTGGTCGCCCACGGTCGGGTCGAGGTGGAAGAGCTCGTCGAGGAGCGGCTGCTGGCCAGCCGGCGCCGGGTCGAAATGGAGGTCTTGGCGGCCGGCGGCCGACTGCGGCGGCTCGTTCGCGAGGGCGAGGGCCTGGTCGAAGTGGTCCGGTTCTTCGCCGTCGGCGCCGTGCGCCTCGGGATGGGCGGCCAGCGCCTTGGGCAGCCACTCGGCCTGCGTCTTCAGGAACTTCTCGGCCCGCGGGTTGCCAATGCCGAGGGCTTCGGCGCACTTGTTGATGCCCCAGGCGAACGTGCCGTCATCCTTGCGCGGGACGATCTCGACGAAGGCGGCCATGACCTCCTCGTCGGTCTTCCGCTCCGCAGCCGTGGTCTCATCCTGCTCGGCGTCGACGTCCGGGTGCGGCGAGGCGGTGTTCTCGTCATCGCTGGCGTCCTCGGGCCCACCGCTCTCGGTCATCCTGGCCTTGACCTGTGGCTCTTCGCCGTCGGCGGGGTGGGATGAGGGCGCAGGATGAGGTTCAGTTGCCTGGGATGGGATGGTCGGGATGGTGCCGATCAGGGTGTTGAGGATGCCCTCGAACGCCGCGGGATTGCGCAGGTTCATCCCGGCGATGTCAGCCTGGCGCACACGGAGCTGGAGCCGGGCGACGACGCGTTTCAGGATGACGGGGTCGGAGCATCCCGCTCGTTCGCTGGCATCCTGGGCGCGGGCGTCGGCGTGCATCTCGGCGAGGCGGTATGCCCAGTGGGTCATCCTGCCGCTCCTCTTGACCGCGTCCTGGGCGCGGCGCAGCCGGTACCAGCGGTAGGCGGCCCGGGAGATGCGGACCTCGGTGGTGGCTTCCTCCTGAGCCAGGTCCTGGCGGGCGGCGAGGAGCAGCGCGACGCGGAAGGCCTCGACGGGGTGGAGCAGGCGCACCAGGGCGATGCGGCGGTCCGGGCGTCCGCCCTTGTTGCGGGCGGCGCGGCGCTCCTCGAGGGAGCCGATCTCCCAGAGCACGGCGGCCAGGACTGGCCACACCGCGCGGACGGCGCCGCCGAGGACGGAGTCGGCTTCGGACGCGGAGAAGACGGCGCTGATGCCGGCCAGGGTCCAGAAGAGTGCTCCGGACAGGCCCGGTCCGTCGCCGTCGTGGGCGCGGCGGCGGGCGCGGCGGCCGCAGACCATCGCCGCGACGTCGAGCGCGACGAAGGGCAGGAGGTCGAAGGGGGCATCCAGGCCCATCTGGTGGTGGCCGACCCGGCGTAGACCGGTGGCCGACAGGGCAGCCGCGGCCGCAGCGATGACGACGGTGAGGAGGTCCTCGAACCGGCGCCCGCGGCGGTCGGCGGCCGCGGCCCGCTCGTTGTCGGTGAGCGCGGCCAGGGCCAGGCGGCGCCGACGCAGGGCGATCGCTGGCCCGAGGGTGAGGACGAGCGTGCCGAGGACGAACTGCCAGCTGCCGAGGAGCTCGGCGAGGTCCGCGCCCTGGGGGGCGAGGTCGGGTGTCACGGGGAGTCCCTCCGGGCAAGGTTGCTGGCCGCATCGGCGGCCCGGGCGCGCAGCGGGTCGCCGCTGGGCTGGATCGGGTCCTGGGTGACCCAGGTCCTGAAGGCGTCACGCTCGGCGGTGACCTGACCGAGCAGGACCAGGAGCATCGCGGTGAGCGGGTTGACGGGCGGTACGTCGGTGCCGGCCGGTACGAGGACGGGGAGTAAGAGGACGTCGTCGCGGCGGGCGAGGGCGCTGACCAGGGCGCGGTTGAGGGCGTATGCGTCGTCGGCGGGGTTCATGCGGCGACCGTCCAGCCGGCGGAACGGCGGTGGGCGGCGACGAGCTCGTCGCGGCGCCGGGCGGCCTCGCGGATGTTCTCCATGTTCTCCAGGCGCTTCTCGCGCTTGCCGGAGGTGCCGAGGTACTGACCGGCCAGCCGCTGAACCTCGCGCGCCGCGGCGATGCGGGCCTGCTGCTGCTGGGCGGCGTGCTGGTCCTCGGCGAGGGCCTGGTCGAGTCGGTCGCGCTCCATGACGAGCCGGCGCTTGAGCTTCTCGGGGGTCAGCCCGCCGCGGATGCCGACGGTGTCGCCCTCGCGGAGGGCGAGTTCGGCGCACGCGGCGCGCACCGGGCACACAGAGCAGTGGTCGCGGACGGTCTGGGCACGGCGGCGGCGCCAGTCGGTGTCCGGCTCTCCGTCCTCCTGGTAGAAGTGGCCGATGTCCGGTTCGGCGGTGAGGCAGACCGAGTACTTCATCGCCTGGCGCAGTTGCGGGGTGCGCAGCTCCTGTGCGACGTAGTGGCCGTCCTGCCGATCAAGGAAGCCGCTGGCGACGAGGCTGTCGAGCGGGCCGGTCGAGGCGACGAACTGGGCGATGCTCGCCTCGGCCGAGCCCGGGTTCGGGCGGGAAGTCGGCGGGTGGGCTGCCATCATGGTGTTCACGCGATCTCATCTCCTGTGACGCTCTGGTGGGTGGATGAGGCGCGTTCACGGCCTCCGGGGGGACCAGCCCCGGGGGCCGCTTGCGTTTTCACGCCCCATCTGACTTAACTGACTGCGTCAGTTGAGTCAGATCATGCATGGCGATGCCGATCACGTCAAGGAGAGGGCGGTCGATCACGTGACGAAGCAGCTGTGGCTGGTGCGGCAAGATGTGGGCATGACGTCCCATCACCCGCACGAACGCGCCGCGGCGGCGCTGCGCGCCGACATCACGGCGGGAACGTTCGCCGCCGGCGAGGCGCTGCCCGGGCAGCGGGAGCTCGCGGAGAAGTACGGCGTCGCCCAGAACACGATGGGACAGGCGCTGCGCCTACTGGAGGCCGAGGGGCTGGTCGAGATGGCACCCCGCCGCCGGACCCGGGTGCTGCAGTCGTTCCCGCAGGTGGAGGTGCAGGTCTCCGACGCCGGCCATCTCTGGCCGGTCGACAGCGAGAGCCTCGGCCATACCGACCTTCACGCCGGCGCCAGAGTCGCCAACCAGCAGGCCGCGGAAGCACTCCTCCTCCCCCCCGGCGCGCGGCTCTTCGAGCGCCAGGCCGTCCTGCTCCACACGGGGACCCCCTGGGCCTGGCAGACGCTGTTCACCGCGACCGAGCTGAACTCGGACAGTGGCGGCCACGCCGTCACCGTCGCCCCCTTCGTCACCGGTGGCGCGCGACAGGAGAGCGGGCACAGCAGCCGTTGGTCCGCGCGGCCGGCGACTGCCGAGGAGAACCGGCTGCTCCGGGGTCACAGCCTGACGGTCCTGGAGGTCCGCAGAGTCGGATACGTCGAGGAACGCCCCAATACATACCTGTTGACGGTCGTACGGGCAGATCGAGCGACCATCCTCACGGGAAGCTCCAGTTCGTAGCCCTCTGCCCCAACTGCCCTTTTTTGTTAGTACTTTTCGACGCCGAGTGGAGAACGCGCCGAGAGCGTGTGCGCGACGGCTGTCAGGGGATAGGGTGACTTTCGCTTGATCCAATACGCCTCACCTCGGGCCCCCGGTGCACAGCGCCGAGGATGAGCCCGGTGAACCGAGAAGGCGGTTCTCCCATGAGCAGCACCGCACAGCTTCTGAGCGGCTCCGCCGCCCCGGGCGCGATGCTGCCATGGGCGCCGTCCGGCGCGATCGGGCCCAGAGATGCGAAAGCCCCCTGGAAGGGGGAGTTGAGGATGTCGTAGACCTTCCGGGCGGGCGCCTCTAGCAAAGGCTGCTCCTCGCCCCTCTCCACCGGCTTCGGAGTTAGCGGCTCCTCTGCCGGCCGTCACCGCTCAGTCCTGGGTTAGCGGCCCAGTTTTGAGCGAGGGCCAGACCGAATGGTCCGGCAATCACTGCCTCCAGCAGCAATCCCCCCGAAGGGGTTTGTCGTTTCCCGGGGCAACCCGGGAGAACGGGGTCCATCTTGCAGTACACCCATGCCCTTTGTCAGCTCGGACGCCACCGAAGCAACCCGATCGCGATGGTTTTTCGCCCGTCCGTGACGCCAACGCCACTCTCCGTTCCCACTCTCGCGGCCAGCGCTCCCGCCGGGATCCGTCGTGGCCCAGCTCGGTCCAGTGGCCGGCCCTTGACCAGCTCCAGCCGGCACCCCTTGACCAACAAGGCCGATGCCTCGCTCCCCACATCTGGCCGATGTCCCTTCACGGGCTTGGTCAAGAGGCTGGTCAAGGGGGCCCGCCGCCACCCCGGACACCCCCTTGACGCGCAGGTCACAGGCTTGCCAGGGATTTTCTCGGCCCGACTGTCACACCGTCGGCTTTTTCGACACCCGTAGCAGCTGAAGGGCCCTTTCCTTCAGCTTCCGCCCGAGTGCCTCTGGCCAGACCCCAGACCGCGCGTCCCCGCCGGACGCCGTCGAGACCCAGCGCACACGAGTCGCCGCCCCGCGGCGCCGGTGCGCCAGGAGAAGCGTGCCCCGCACAACAGCAGTACCGAGCAGCCCGCCGCCAGCGGGCGATCAGGCGCGCCCGCAGCGCCGCCAGCGGGTCAAGGTGCCCCTGCGCCTCGTCACCAACCCGCACTACGCCGACGTCGCGGTGACCACGTACGTGAAGATCGCCGCGTTGGCCTCACGTCCCGAGGGCTGCACGGCGGCGACCGCGACCATCGCGGAGTACGTCGGCCTGTCGAAGGCCTCCGTCGAACGCGGCATGACGCAGCTGATGCGCCCCGGGCCCGACGGCGTAGTCGAGCTGTCCTCGACCCGCCGTTCCCTGCCCGGCGGATGCGGCACCTCGGCGGTGCGCCGTACTCGGCCGCTGTCCGCGACCGAGCGATTCGTGTGGATCCCGGTGGCCGCGGCCGAGGACCTCACCCCGCGCCAGCTCCGCGCGTACGCGCTCATCGCCTACGCCCAGGCCCAGAAGATCCCGCTCACCGAGTCGGAAATCGCAGGGGCGCTCCACCACCACAGCGGCCAGCGGGCCGGACAGCCGCTCACCGCCGCGGCAGCCGGTGCGATCGTCGACGAGCTGGAAGCAACGCGGTGGATCACCGTGGAGCGGCGGGCCGGCGTGCGCGGCCGCCACCACTTCATCGCTCACGACATCCCGTCCGCCGCCCAGGACCTGCCCTGTGGACAACCGTCCCCCACGGGCGTCGCGCCCTCCTCCACCTCTGCTCCTGGTGAGGGATCGGGTTCCTCGGCTGGTGCGGGATCACTCGCGACTAAGGAAGAACCTAGGACTGACCGACCTGATGACGAGCGCGCACTCTTCTCACCCGCCGTAGGCGAGGTACAGGTAGGTGAAGGTGTGGAAAACCGCTGTGCTCGACTGCCACACGACTCCGGCGAAGACGGCCTCGCGCTGCGCGCGGATGACCACCAGACCCCCTTGACCACCCCCTTGACCAACCCCAGCGGCTCCTACGACGGGCCCGGGCTGACCGTCAGCGCCCGGGTCCACGCCGTCCTCGAGCCGGTGCACTGGCTCTTCCGGCAGACCAGCGTCTACATGCAGCGGCGCATCGCCAGGGAAGTCGGCCGCCAGTTGCGCTCCGGCATCGACGACGCCCGGCTGCGGCAGCGGCTGGAGACACGGGTCTGTCGCACCTTCACCGACGAGATCCGCGATCCCGGCCGGTGGATCCTCGGTGTCGGCCTGCCCCGCTGGGGCTGCGGCATCTTCGACTGCGAAGCCGGCGTCCTGTGGAGCAGCGGCCGCCGGTGCTCAGTGTGCGAGGAGATCGTCCGTGACCGGCGCCGCGCCACGGCTCAGCCCGAGGCGCCCACTCCCGCCATCGTCCATCCTGTCCCTGCTCCTGTTCCCGTCCAGCCGTCCGCTCTCGCGGCTCCCCGGGGCCGGTGCCCGGAGTGCGGCTGCGCCGTCCTGGTGCTGAACCGCGCCCAGCCAGCCCCCCGGTGCAAGCCCTGCCGAGAGGAGCACGAGGGTGGACGGGCAAGTGGTCCGCCCCCGTCGGCACACCCCGAAGTGTGCGCGGGATGGGACGGCAGTGGATGCACCCGCCCGGCCCTCGGCTCCACCGGCCTCTGTGTCCGATGCCGGACCCGCCGGATGGAGCGGGCCGCATCATGAGCCGCCCACTTCACCCGTCGAGACTCACCACTCCCGGGTCGCCCCGGGCCACCTCCACCGGAACGCGTCCCACTCCGCAGGCGCCGAAGGAGCAGAGCTCGGCATCAACCGCACCGCAGCGCCGTCGGCCGTTCCGGACATCGGGGCCGCGGGCATGGTCGACGTCCCGGCACCGGACCAAGGCTTCTCGTAGCGCCACGGCCCCCTTGACCGGCCTTCCCCACCCGCCGGGCTCCTCCTTGACGCGCGGTCCGGGTCAAGGGGAAACCTGACCGTCCATCGCCGGGTGCCGCAGCACCTCGAAGTCACCATCGTGGAGTGGCGCCGAGGGTCGCGGCCGCCGGATGAGTGGACGCCACCGAGGCCGATGCGTCGGCCCCATCCATCCCGGGCCACTCGCGCAACCGCCATCCATCGCCCGCCGCCGCGCACTGAGTGGGCTCCACCGTGTGCGCGGTGGAGCCCACTCAGTGGAGTGGAGTGAGGCCCGACCCCCGCCATCGGGTGTCGCTCATCGGCCACTCCCCCCGGTGGACGACACCCGATGCACCGGCCGGCCCGGTCTCCACTCAGTGGCCTCCACTCGATGCCCCCGGATCCCCTCGCACCGGTAGCACCCGCCGATGGGACCCGGCGGACAAGGCGAGAGACGACGAATGCCCGAAGCACAGAAGGGATCGTGGAGAGCGGGAGCATCCGTCCAGGACGTCCGCCGACGGCACCCTCTGTCAGAGCCCCTCTGCCCTCTCGCCCCCTTGACCACCTGCCTCGCGCAGGTTGCCCCACCCCCTTGACCGGCCTCCGTTCCACCCCTTGACCACCGGCCGTGGCCCTGCCGTTTCCCCTTGACCTCGGCCCAGGTCAAGGGGAAACCCGGCGTCCGATCAACGTCCAGGAACCGATGCGGCTGGGGCGCAGCACCGACTCCAGCGGCAACCGATTCGACACGGGCCAGCCGATCAGCGGACGAACGACAGTGCGGACAGGCTTCCTCCCGGGCGAGCACCGGGGCGGGCGGAACACCGTGCAGGGGTGATGGGGGTCCGGGGCTTCAGCACGACCTCGCGGTGGCGTCCATCGCAATGGACCGAAGTGTGGGTGGACGGCGCAGCGCGAGGCCTGAGTGCGGATGGACCCGAGCACCCCGCGATGGGGCCGGCCCATCCACTCGATGTACTCCATCCAATCCAGTGGACCGGAGTGGGCAACCGGCGCCGGAGTCCACCCACAGAGTGGAGGGTGGACTCCATCCGGGGCTCCGCGCACACCTTGGTGCCCACCCGATGGAGTGCCGGCCGCGCCATCGGGTGTCGTCCACCGGCCAGCCAACCCCAGTGGGCGACACCCAGCCGCCCACCCACACAGTGGGCTCCGCCCGGTCGCGAGAGGCCAAAGCGGAAGGCCGCCCGAAGTGTCGGTGGAAGGTGAAGCGGAGCGTGCCACACACCGAGACGGCCCCCAGCGAGCATCTGCTGACGGCGCCTTCCGGCCGCCCTTGCCCACCTGCACTGCGCAGGCTCCCCACCCTCTTGACCGGCCTCCGTTCCACCCCTTGACCACCGGCCGTGGCCCTGCCGTTTCCCCTTGACCTCGGCCCAGGTCAAGGGGAAACCCGGCGTCCGATCAACGTCCAGGAACCGATGCGGCTGGGGCGCAGCACCGACTCCAGCCGAGCCGTGGGTCGATCTGCTGGGACCAACCTGCGGATGAGCATCGTGGCCGCAGGGCTTCATCCCCGGCACGCACCGAGCGCCCCGGCGGCGATGGCGGCAGCCCGAGCCTTCGATGGCGTCCATCGCGATGGGTGGATGGGTGGATGTGGGAGCACCGAGCCCACTGGGTGGCCACCACATGGACGTACGCGAGCGCCGCGACAGAGGCGCGGTCCATCCACTCGGTGGGCTCCATCCACTCGGTGGGCTCCATCCACTGCCAGTGGCCTCCACTCCTGCCCCTGGTCGGAGTGCGGCCACACCCCCATCCACCCGCCCAGTGGACGCCCCTTGCCCACTCCGCCCGCCCTTGACCATGGCCCTCCTGCTCACCCAGACACCCGGAGCGGGCCGAGCCCTAGACTCATAAACCCTTGACATCGTTTAGGGTTTACGTCAGAGTATCTCTAGACGGTGTTTAGGGATTTGGGGTAAGTTGGATGAACAGCAAGGACGTCCGGCAGCTCATCAAGAAGCTGAAGGCTCAGGGCTTCGAGGCCACCCCGACTAAGGGCGGCCATTGGCTGGTGAAGAAGGGCAGCGTTCGAGTCACCACACTGCCGGGCACGCCGTCTGACCCACGCAGCCTGAAGAACTGCATCGCCGCCCTCAAGCGGCACGGATACACCCCGTAGACCACGGGGCCCGCCCGGCAAACCGGGCGGGCCCCCAACCGCCCCCACCGAGAACTGGAGACGATCATGACCCAGGCATGGAGCATCTACGTCGAGCTCGGCTGCTGCGATGCTCCGGACGACCTCTACGACGACCTGCACGACCGGCTTGCCACCGCCCATCCCGCCGTCGGCACCGCTCCCAACGGCAACCTGTCCGTGCGCATCTTCGTAGAGGCATCCACCGCCCGGCAGGCCGTCGACACCGGCCTGAAGACCGTCTCCGCTGCCCTGAAGGACCTCGGCGTCACCGCCCCCGTTGTGGGCGTCGAAGCCATCACCGAAGCCGAACTGGACCGCCGCAACGCCGAGAAGGACGTCCCGGCACTCGCCGGCGTCGGCGAGATCGCCGAACTCTTCGGCGTCACCCGGGGCCGCGCTGGACAGCTCACCAAGCGCGACGACTTTCCCCCTGCGGTCGCCATCCTGAAGTCCGGACCGATCTACGTGAAGGAGCAGGTACAGGCCTTCGGGCAGCGCTGGGACCGCAAGGGAGGCCGTCCGGCGAAGCCCGTCGTCCTGACTGAGGCGGAGAAGGTTCTGCTTGCGGCGCTCCGGGATGCACAGGCCGCCCACTCCCGCGCGACCGTGGGCTGGGCGGAGCAGGGGGACCAGCTCGTCGTCACGAGCGGAGAGGGCCGTGCCTTCGTGGTGGAGCTGAAGGCCTCCGCGACCGGCGAGGCGCAGATCCCCGATGAGGTCATCGAGAAGCTCTCGAAGGAGAAGTTGGTCAGCGTGACCCGCCGCAGCGACGAGCTGGATGTCGAACTGACGGCGAAGGGTGAGAAGCACGCCGCCGAGATGTGAATGGCGGACAACCGACGGAGGCCCGCCCCGGCATCGGACGCTGTTGGTTAATTCCGCCCCGCTGGATCTCATCCAGCGGGGCGGAGTGCTGCGAAGGGTGAAACGCGGGTGCGGGCGAGGGGTCTGCCGGTGAGGTAGGCGTCGAGGCGGGCGAGGTTGATGGCGGCTCCGGTGAGATGGTGCTGGAGCCGGGTTTTCGCGAGGCCGCGATAGCGGGATCTGCGCAGGCCGAAAGCCTGGACGCCCTGGGAGATGGTTCCTTCGACACCGGCGCGGTGTGCATAGCGGCGACGCCAGTGGTCGGTGTCCTGCTCGACGCGGGCCTTGCGGAGGATGTCGTGTTCAGCCTGCGTTCGAAGGGTGAGATTGCGGCCGGTCCTGGCTGTGGTGCACGACGTTCGCAGTTCACAGGGACCGCAATGGCGGGCGGCGAACCGGACACGGGTGACCGCGGTGCCTTCCTGGCTTCGGGCCTCTCGCCACTGGACGCTGGTGTGGCCACCGGGACACACGGCCCGTTGCTGGTCCCAGTCCACGGTGAAGCGGGTGTTGTCGAAGACGTTCCCGCTCGCCTGCCCCTTCACCGTGGTGGCCTGGACCGGGCCGACCAGTTCCACGCTGTGATCGCGGAGAGCATGGTGGATCTGCCCGGCGTCCACATATCCGGCGTCCACGAGATGCTCGTCGGGCAGGAGCCCGCGCTCATCCAGGGCGGCATGGATGTCCCCCAGGACGACGACATCGGCGACCGGCGCCGGCGTGGTGTGGATGTGGGTGATCAGGTGCGGGGCATCGGGCTCGCAGGTCTCGCTGAGGTGGACCTTGTAGCCGGACCAGTCCACGTCCCGCTTCGATCCGGTCCGGGCATCGGGTTCATGAGGGGTGCGTAAGCGGATCAGGCCGGGCGGAAGATTCTTCACCTCGCGCCAGCGCGTGACGCCATCGACATGCTGGAACTGTTGCACCCACGTCTGCCGCAGGATCTCCACCGCGGGCAAGCACCGCAGACCGGGCGGGGCCGCACCCGACCAAACGGCCTCCAGCAGCGTCATGCCGTCGGCGCCGCACTGGTCGCCGTGCTCGACGCGGGCCGCCCACCGGGACGGAAAGCGCCTGTCCTCCGGCCGGGCCGAGTATCGGTCAAACCACTCCGGCGTCGCCAGCGTCACCAGCCAGTCCCCGGCAACTTCGGCGATCTGGTTCAACGCGGCCCTCAGCGTCTCGACCACGAACTCCAGCCGGTTCAGGTCCCTTGTCACGGCCAGCACGTGGGTAGCGTCGGTGCGCTGCCGCTTGCCCGCCTTGACCAGCCCGGCCCTCCCGGCCGCCGCCAGTACCGCGTCGAATACCGACCGGCCCGCATCATCGTCGGCCAGCCGGGCCCGGAACTCGCTGAGCACGGAGAAGTCGAACCCGGTATCGGTCAGCTCCAGCGACAGCGCGTACTTCCAGTCCAGCCGTGAACGGACCGCATGCGCGGCCTGCCGGTCAGTCAGCCCCTCCGCGAACTGCAACACCGACACCAGCGCCAGCCGAGCCGGCGACACCGCCGGACGCCCCCGCGCAGGGAACAACGCCTCGAACTGGACGTCCTCGAAGACCGGCCCGAGCACATCCCGCATCCGCATCGCCAGACATCCCTTCGGAAACACCGCACGCACCACCCGCGCGGTCTCCTCCGGGATCTCCGCCAACTCCACCCCACGCAACGACACAACCCCACCCCTGGACATGACGACGGCCTGCACCACCCCAACGGGGTCGTACAGGCCGTCGTCACGCAAGACCCGGATTTACCAACAGCGTCCGGCATCGGGGCGGGCCTCCGCACGTTCCGGGGGACCACGCCGGCAACTCGCGGTCCACTCCCACCGCGGGCGCTGCGTACTGAGGGGGCTCCATCCAGTGCTCCGCGGTCTGATGGAGCCCACTCGGTGGAAAGCCACCCACCCATTGCATGTCGTCCATCGGCCCGCACCACCTGGTCGACGAAACCCGATGGACCGGGTCTTGTCCACCCACGCAGTGGGCTCCATCCAACCCGGTGCACCGGTGGCATCCATCGATGACGCACGGTGGAGGAGGCGGGGAGCGGCATGTGCCACCACCCGGAGTGGGTCTCAGGCAGGCGGCTTCTGGTGATGCCTCCTCTGTCCTTCCCACCCCCTTGGCCGGCCCCCCTTCCACCCCTTGACCACGGGCCTGCGCCTCTGCTGTTTCCCCTTGACCTCGGCCCAGGTCAAGGGGAAACAGCACGGGCGTTCCCAACTTAGAACCGCAGAGGCTGGCGCACTGCACGGCAGGTGCGGGCGGCCGGTCCGATGGGGCCGGAAGTGTCTCTCCCTTCGCGCACAGGAGGGGTACGGAACGACGTCCGGATGTGATGGCGGGGCGCAGGTCTCCACCCGAGCTGGCGATGGGGTCCATCGCGATGGCGATGGGTGGGAGCGCCGAGCCCACTGGGTGGCCACCGCGTGGGCGTGCGCAAGCCCCGCGAGGAGGGGCGCGGGCCATCCACTCAGTGGACTCCATCCAAGCCGGTGGATGGAACCGGCGCCGAAGTCCGTCCACTCCACCCTGGCCCCAGCCGGAGTGGGCGCGCACCTCCGTCCACCTCACCCGGTGGGCGTCCATCCCCTTGACCACTCCGCCCACCCCTTGACCACGGCCCCCTTGCCCACCTGGGCCACTCAGGTGCCAGGGCCCGTTTCCCCTTGACCTCGTCGCGCCGCGAGAGCGGTCAGACCGCGGTCAAGGGGGGTGTCGGGAGTGTGAGCGCCATCGAGACCAGATGGCGCGAAAGGACGGACACGGACGTGGCCACCACCCAGCACACCCCGGCAACCGACTCCTCCGAGTCCGTGACCCGCTACACCACGATCTCCCTGATGAACCGCGACTGGGACGTGCTCTGCCGCGACCTGAGGGCCGCCGACCGGGTGGCCACCTGGGCGGAGGAGCACGCCGAGCTCGCCGGAGCAGCAACGCCCCAGGACGTCGTGGACAAGATCTCCGACCTCCACCGCCGCGGCGAGTTCGACCAGCACGACCGCGTGATGCACCTGCTGGTCGAGCGGGCCGCCGAGGTCGGCTTCGATGCCCACCTCGCGTGGAGGATCACGGTCCGGGTCCTGCTGCCCAAGGCGATCCTCATGGCCAAGACCCAGCGCCGTACCGGCCTGCCGTGGGACGACGTGTGCGCGGCCGTGTTCGGCGCCGCCTTCGAGGTCGTCCGCACCTACCCGCTCGACCGGCGGCCGCGGCGGATCTTCAACAACCTCGCCCTCGACACCCTGCAGCTCGCCCGCCGCACCCTGGCCGCCTGTCTCGACGACATCGAGGAGCTCCAGGAGTTCGCCTCCGGTGTCGCCCCGCTGGCCGCAGCCGAGCACCACACCCGATACACGCACGTCGTCTCCAGCGAGGACCCCGACACCCCCCACCGCACGGTCGAGCTCGCCGACCTGCTGATGCGGGCCGCCCAGATGGAGCTCGTCGACGTCGACGAGCCGGCCCTGTCGCGTCACGAGACACGGACCGAGGTCCTCGACCTGCTGCTGTGGGCGGTGGAGGTCGGAGCGCTCAAGGAGCTCGAGGCGCAGCGCATCGCCCGGTATTACCTGTCCACCTCGCAGCGCCCCAACCAGCGCCACATGACCACCCGGTCCATGGGCCACGAGGGAGACCTGCTGCGGCAGCACGCCAGCCGTGCCGTACGCACGCTGCGCGCGAAGTCGGACCTCTCGCAGTACCGCGCCGCGGCCTGAGAGCTGCCGGCGCCCGTCGGAACGGGCGCCGGCGGAAGTCACTCGAAAAAACTTCAGCCCGACTGTCACACCGCGCGCTTCCCCAACACCTGTAGCAGGCGAGAGGGCCGCCAGATCGGTCCAGCCCCACCTGAACACCCACCCCCACTCTTCTCGACTCCGGGAGAACCGACGTGACCACGATGTCCCCGGCCGGCACCGGCCGACAGCTGCTCGACGCCGATGAGGCCCGTGTGGCCCGTGCTTCGCGCGAGCTGACCAAGATCGCCGCTGCTCTGGTGAGCCGGCCGATGGACCGTGACCTGCACGAGCAGATGCGCACCTTCCTCGACAGGGAGTCGGAGGCCTCTCTGGCGTCGTGGGATGTGCTGCTGCAGCGCACGCCGGACCAGCTCAAGGAGCGCATCTCGACGGTCCTGACCGTCCAGGCACTGCGGAGGGCTTCGTGAAGCGGCCGCGTCGGCAGCGCAAGGCGGCCAAGAAGCACCTCGTCGAGGCGGAGGTCTGGGACGAGGAGGTCGAGGAGCTTCAGGAGACGTCGGCGGACGAGCCGGACGAGACCGGGTGGAAGACGAGCACGGCCCAGATGGCCGGGCTCTCCCGGCTGGTCAGCGCCGGAGTCTGGGTGCTCGTTGTCTCCGGCCCGGTTCTCGGAGCGCTCGCGTTCCTCTCCTCGTCCGCTCCGGCCCAGGGCGCGGCCAAGCCTGTCGTCTCGGCGACGCCGGCGTCGCCGGTCGGGCCGGCCGGCTTCGCCGAGTTGTTCGTCGCTGCCTACCTGCAGGCCGGCCAGGGCACCGAGCGGGACCTGGCGCCGTACTACTCCGGTTCCGTCGCGCTCGCGGTCAAGCCCGGGACCCGCACGGCCACGCAGTCCACCGTGATCGCATCCCGCGAGGTTCAGCCCGGCTACTGGTCCATCACCGTTGCCGCCGACGTCACCGCCCACGACGACAAAGGCAAGTCCACGCGGCTGGGCGTCCAGTACTTCCGCGTCGGCATCCAGGCCACCGGCCCGGCTGGCGCCGGCGGAACCGCGCAAGGCGCTGCCCCTGCCGGCTACGTGGCGACATCGCTGCCGGCGCAGGTGGCCGCGCCTGCCGCACTCAAGCCGGGCGGCCTGGCGTACGAGACCGACCGCGGGTCGAGCAGTGCGGACCCGTCGGTCGAGACCGCGCGCGGGTTCCTGGCC
The DNA here is from genome assembly GCF_040650555.1 of Streptomyces sp. NPDC048664. Lineage (NCBI taxonomy): Bacteria > Bacillati > Actinomycetota > Actinomycetes > Kitasatosporales > Streptomycetaceae > Streptomyces > Streptomyces sp. NPDC048664. The sequence continues at coordinate 23,522 of NZ_JBEZHK010000004.1, forward strand.
GCCTACCTGACTGGTACGACCGAGCTCGACCGCTACACCTCGCCCGGCACCCGACTGCAGCCGATCACCCCTGCGCCGTACGCCGCGGTGAAGGTGACCGGCGTCCAGGACGACTCGTCCGGCCCGGGCCAGCAGAAGGTGCCAGCCGACGGCACGGTGCTGCACCAACTGGTCCAGGTCGACGCCACCGACCAGGCCGGCAGCCCGGCATCGCTGAGCTACGCACTCACCCTCAAGTCCCGCGCCGGCCGCTGGGAGGTCGCCTCCGTCGACGACGCCCCGGCCATCCGCGCGAGCAGCCCGCCGTCGGCGGCGCCGCACACCACCACGAGCCCCGACGCAGCTACGGCATCTGACTCGCCGTCGCCGTCGCACTCCTGAAGAAAGAGGAATCGTTCATGCACACCCTGGCAGCCGCCAACCCCGACCACGTCGTCCTCGCCGGCGACGTCCTCGACTGGGCCAACACCAAGACGGGGCAGGTCCGCGCGCTGGTCCTCACCGTGGCCGCCCTCATGGCGATCATCGCCGTGCTGATGGCCTGGTGGAAGACCCGCTCCTTCGTCGGCACCCTCGTCGCCTTCGTCCTGGCCGCCCTCGTGCTCTGGGGGATCAGCAACCTCAACGTCCTGCAGACCAAGGTCGGCTCCGAGATCAACGACACCGGGGCCGCGGCAGCCTCCAGGTTCCACGTCGCCGGTGACGCCCCCGCTCTGGCGGGTGAGGGCTGGCAGGTCTCGTGAGCGCCTCGGAGGAGGAGCTGATCGGGCACTCGTACACGCGAGCCCGTCGGCACCCACTCGTCATCGGCAAGCTCCCGGGAGCCGGCCGGCTCCCGGGAGGGCCCTACACGATCACCCAGGTCATGACCATGGTGATCACCTTCGGGCTCCTCGTCATGACGAAGGATCTGTGGGCCCACTTCGGCGCCATGAACTTCATCCTCATGGCGCTGATCCCCTGGGGCCTGGCCTGGGTGCTGCGGTACGCCCGGCTCGACGGCCGCGATCCGGCACGCGCCGTGCGCAGCCTGCTCATCTACTCCTCCACTCCGGCCCAGGGGCGCCTGGCCGGCAAGCCGCAGCGGGTCGCTCGACCTCAACTGGCGACCGCCACCTGCACGGTGCGCGTCCGGTCCGTCGAGCGCCCCGCCCCGGCGGCGGCCCCGCAGCCTGCTGCAGCGCCCGCACCCGCGGCCAGGCGCAGAGCCCGCCCGGCACCTGTGCCAGCGGCGGCCGCAGCGAGCCGACCAGAGCCGAAGACCGGGCTGCAGGCCCTCCTCGCCTCCCTCGACGAGCAGTAACCAGCCGCCCTGTCATCACCACCAGCACAGAAAGAAGAACCCCATGCGTCTCCCCGTCCGGCACATCAGCGGCCACCTGATCTGGACCACTGCCGCCACCGTGTGGGCGGTGTGGCGCGTCGACACCGAGAACTACACCCACGCCTCCAAGTCCACGAAGCGCGAGCGGCTGGACGCACTGGAGTCCCTCTTCAAGTCCCTGCGGGGCGAGGCCCTCCTGCTCAGCCTGTGCCCGAGCGTCGACGCCGCGTCGGTCGTCACCCGCATGACCGCCGGCGTCGACCTCGACGCCTCCCCCGAGTACGTCGACCTGGCCCTCAAGGTCCTCGACCAGCTCCAGGACCTCGAGCTCACCGGCCGCGTCGACTTCCTCGCCGTCCCGTTGCCCCACCTCGACTTCAAGCAGAGCGCCCGGGCGGTCCTCTCCTCCCTCCAGGCGGAGGTGATGGGCACGCTCGGTCTGCCGGTCGCCCCGATATCGCTCTCCGAGGAGCGCCAGCGCCTGGAGCAGGCGACCCGCCTGGCCGCCGGCTGGCCCTCCGGCATCAAGATGCGGCCTGCCACCGAGGCGGAGATCCTGTGGATCTACGGGCACAGCGCCCGCCGGGGCCTGAGCGAGCCGCTCCTGCCCGAGGACGGCGCACCGCGCGGTCTTCGCGGTCGCGGCCACACGGTGACCGCCCACACCCAGGTGATCCTGGACGAGGGCGGCCGCGGCACCCGGGCCTCCAAGGGTCCGACCAACCCGTTCAAGCGCCGCTACCTGCGCGCCACCAGCGAACACGGCGACTCCTACCAGGCGTTCTGCGTGCTCTCCGAGATGCCGGAAGCCTTCCGGTTCCCCGGCAGCGAGTACCTGGCGGCGCTGGACGAGTTCAACTTCCCCGTGGACTGGGCCGTCCGTCTGCACGTCGAGTCCGGCTCGAAGGCCGAGCCGAAGTCCCGGCGCCAGCAGCGCGAGCTCGCGCACCAGCGCGGTGAGTACGACGGCGAGACCTCCGGCGTGCCGGCCTCCCTCGACAAGGCGTCCCTCGCCCTGGACGAGTACCGCGACCGGCTCACCGCCTCCTCCACCGAGGTCGAGATCCGTGCCACCGTCGCCACCTGTGTGTGGGGGACCACCCCCGAGGAGGCCGACGAGAAGGCGACGTCGCTGGCCAACCACTTCGGCGGCAACGACTACACGCTCGTGAGGCCCACCGGCGACCAGGTCGCGCTCTTCCACGGCATGCTGCCCGGCACCAAGACGCCCGGCCCGATGCTCGACTACACCCAGTACCTCCTGGCCCGCGATTTCGCGATGTCGATGCCGTTCTGCGGCGCCGGCCTGGGCGACGACTCCGGCAGTCTCTTCGGCCTCCAACTCAACGGCGGCGGCGTACGCCCGGTGCTCGTTGACTTCTCCCACGGCCCCCGCGTCAACGCCTCCGCGTCCGCCGCGTTCGTCGGCGAGCTCGGCTCCGGCAAGTCGGTGGCGATGAAGTGCGCGATGTACTCGATCCTGACCACCGGCCACCGGGCCGGGCAGAGGAACTCCCGCGGCCGTGCCCTGGTCATCGACCGGACCCCGCAGCAGGAGTGGTCGCGGTTCGCGAACGCGTGCCCCGGCACGACCCAGATCATCAACGTCGACGAGAACGCCGGCGTCTCCCTCGACCCCCTGCGCGTCTTCCGCGGCCCGCGCGCCGCCCGCTACACCGAGTCCTTCCTCACCCCACTCCTGGACATCGGCTCGATGAGCATCGAGGGCATCACCCTCGCCGAGGCGATCGAGGCCACCCGGCTCGGTCCCAAGCCGAGCATGACCGCGCTGATGGACACGCTCGCCAACCGGGCCCGCACGCCCGACCCGGAGGAGCCGAACGACGCCGCGGTGCGCGCCGCCGCCTCTGAACTCGTCCGCAAGCTGCGGTCGCTGGCCAAGAAGGACCTCGGCCGCGTCATCTTCGACCCCACGCTGCCGGTCGTACGGATCACGGACGCCGACTCGATCGTCTTCGCCGTCGACCGGCTGGGCCTGCCCACCAAGGAGGAGCTCTCCGAGCACCGCCTCCCGAGCCTGGAGGTCGAGAAGCGGTTCGGCTGGCGGCTGATGTACCTGATGACCGCGCTCTGCCGCGAGATCGCGTTCGCCGACCCCAACGAGTTCGCCGGCGTCTTCCTCGACGAGTGCTGGTGGCTCACCTCGTCCGCCGAGGGCTCCAACCTGCTGCTCGAGCTCATCGCCGACGGCCGCAAGCACAACGCCGGCGCCTTTGCTGGCAGCCACGACCCCTACGACATTGGCCCGAAGTCCGAGATCGGCGACAAGATCCGGGCGCTGCTGTCCCACATCTTCGTCTTCCGCCACCGCGGCAAGGCGCTGGCCGCGCGCTGCCTGGAGTTCCTCGACCTCGACCCGACTGACGACGAGATGCTCAAGGTCATCACCGAGAACCTCAGCCCGCTCAACGTCAGCGAGACCGAGCGCGCCCTGCGGGCCGGCGAGGGCCTGTACCGAGACCTCCGCAAGCGCATCGGCGGGATCAAGGTGCTGATCCCCGCCGATGAGAACGCGGCCGCCGCCATCACCACAACGCCTGGGCAGAGCGACGAAGAAGACGACGAGGCCGTGGAGTTGTTCGCCGAGGCGGACGGAGCCCTGGCATGAGCCACATACAGCGCGGGCGCGTCAAGCGGCGCCTGGGGCTGATCGCCGTCCTGCTGGCCCTGTTCAGCGTGGTGCTGGCCCCTGCCGCCATGGCAGATCCGTCGCCGTCGCCCAGCACGTCCGCTCCTGCGGCGGGCCCCCCGAACTTGAACCAGAAGCCTAAGGACGGCAGTGACGGCCTCCTTCAGCCGTTCAATGTGACGGACAAGGACGGCGTCCCGATCAGCTCCTACACCGTCAAGACGGACACGGGCGGTTGGAAGGACATCGACCTCAAGATCTGGAACATCGTCGCCCAGCTGTTCTTCGGCGTCTCGAAGTGGGTCATCGGCTTCACCTGCTGGCTGATCAAGTGGGCGCTGAACTTCGGCCTGGCCAAGGTCATGGTCGGACCCGTCGAGGACATCTCCAGCACCCTCAAGTCCCAGGTCATCGACCGGCTCGGCCTGCCGGGCCTGTTCCTGACGTTCGCCGGCTTCTACTGCGGCTGGCTGATCCTCTTCAAGGAGCGCTCGCGCGGTTTCGCCGAGATCGGGGTCTCCCTGGTCGTCGCCGCGCTGACCACCACCGTGCTCGTCTCGCCGGCCCAGGTGCTGCTCGGCCAGCACGATCAGCCGCAGCCGCAGGGCTCCACCATGCTGCTCTCCGAGGAGGGCCTGCTGGGGAAGTCGAAGGACTTCACCCTCGAGGTCGCCAGCATCGTGCTGGCCGACGATCCCGCGAGCGCCCAGGGCAGTGCCGACCCCAACAACGTGGCGAAGCCGATCACCGACGCCCTGGTGGAGGCGTTCATCGTCAAGCCCAACCAGCTCATGGTCTACGGACAGACCTTCGACGGCGCCTGCGACAAGGCCTTCCGACAGTTCAAGCTCGCCGAGTTCAACCTCAACCAGCTGGGGATGAACTACTGGGACGCCATCGTGATGGATTCGATGTACGACACGAACTACATCGAGCAGCTCAACGAGAACTCCAAGAAGTTCGAGGCCGCGTGCGGGGACGTGAAGCCTAAGGCCAAGCGGGCCTCCGCGGACCTCGCCTTCTCCGCCCTGTTTGTCGCCATCGCCGCCGTCATCGTGGCGATCCTCATGGTCCTGGTCACCGGCACGTTCCTCACCGCGCAGGGCTGGCTGGCCTTCGAAGCCATCCGCGGCCACTGGGCACTGACCGCCGGCATCCTGCCAGGCGGCGGCCGCGCCACCCTGTGGCGCTGGGGCTCTGCAATCACCAAGGCCGTCCTCGGCATCATCATCGCCATTCTCTTCCTGGCGATCTTCATCCTCATCGTCCTGGCCCTGATCGACGCGCCCACCGGCGATGTCTTGGCCGTCAAGTTCATCGTCATCGACGTCACCGCCATCGCCGGCCTGGCCGGCCACAAGCGCATCAAGCAGACTGCCCAGAGCATCGCGGTCAACCTCAACCGAAAGCTCGCCAACGCCCGCGTCGGCGGGGCCGGCCGCCGCTCCGTGTTCAGCAGCCCCGGCCGGTACGCCGAGACCGCCCCCGGCCTGAAGCAGATGTGGAGTGAGGCCCGCGGCGAGGCCAGGCGCGTGAGCAGGCCCGTCGGCCAGGGCCTGAAGACCGCCAAGAACGCCTGGGTCGGCTCGCCGCAGGCCAACCGCAAGGCCAGCCGGCTGCGGTCCGCGGCCCGACTCGCTACCAACGCCGCCGCGGCTGTGGGCACCGGCGGCGCCAGCGCGGCCGCGAAGGTAGCGGCGCAGCAGGCGGCCAAGCAGACCCTGAAGAAGCGGCTGGCCACGGCGGCCGCGAACAAGATGTCCCAGACCCGGGGCGGCAGGGCCACCATGGCCACCGGCAAGGCGGCCGCCGCCACCGCCAAGTACGGCGCCAAGGCGACCAAGTTCGCCTTCATGGCCACGGTGGGCGCGCCGGTGGGCATTCCCCGTGGAGTCGCCGCGACGAAGCGAGGCGCTGCTGCGGCAACGGCCCGTGCCGGGCAGGTGCGCGACCAGCTGAAGGCCGTCAAGGCACGGACCGTCGACAAGAAGGTCCAGGAGGCCAAGGACTTCGGAGCCGAGTACAAGCGCAACGTCGTCACAGCCGGCAAGTTCGTCGCAAAGCAGGGAACGAAGGCCCAGGTCAACCTTGGTCTGGCCCAGATTCAGCCGGATCCGAACGCAGGGAATCCTCCTGGGCCCCGGGCCGGTGCCGTCGCGCCGAAAACCCCCGGTGGCGCGCCGGCGGCGACTGGCACGAAGACACCGAGCTCGGTGAAGCCCCCGGCCGCCGGGCCGACCGCGGTGCCAAAGATGCCCACCCCGCCCACCCCTGCGCCGGCGACGCCCCCGGCTGCGAAGAAGTCGACGCCGGCCAAGCCGCCGGCTCCGCCTCGGACCATCCGGCGTGCCACTCGGCCGCCCGGCCCGCCCAAGCCCCGGCCGTAGCCGGACTGCGGCCGGGACTCCACAGGTCCCGGCCGCCCAGATCACCGCACCAGAACCACCTGACGGGGGACCCCCATGCCTCAAACCGATGCCGCGCGTGCCCGCACCCAGCGCGCGACGATCGCGCTGTTCGTCGCTGCGGCCGTCCTGGCAACTGTCGGTGTCACCCTCCTGTTCGGCCTCCCTGAGGCCGACCGTCCTGCCACCGACTCGACTCCGGTCACGGCCTCTTCCTCCGCCCCTGCGGTCGGCAGCGCCTCCGGCGGCACGCGTCCGGCCGAGGCCTCCCCCGCGGCGGAACCGCCGACGTCTCCTGAGCACTTGAGCCCGAGGCAGGTGCCGACGCCGGTCGAGGAGGCGGCCCGGTCCTTCGTGACCGCGTGGGCCAGCCACGACGCCCGACCGGGCCGGGACACCTCGTACGACGACGCATCCCGGCGGGCCGCGACCTACGCTGCCGGAGATCTTGCCGAGGACCTGCGCACTCACACCAGCGGCAGCGCCGCCAGGCAGCAGTGGCTGAGCTGGAAGGACCATCAGGTCCAGGTGACGGTGGCGGTCCTGCGGGTGTCACTGCCGGACGGAGCGCCCGCACCGAGCGAAGACTCCGCCTTCGCGCGCGTGATCTACAAGCTGACCGAAACGCCAGCCAAAGGCCCTGCCAGCCAGTCGGAAGAGCACGTGGCGCTCAAGCTCCGCCGCGGCGCCGACGGAAGCTGGCGCGTCGCCGGACTGCCCAATGTCTGAGCAGGGCAAGTCCAAGACCCTGCGGAACGTGCTGATCGCGGCGATCCTCTCCTGCCTGCTCGGATTCGGCCTGATCCTGAGTGCCGTACTGGCGCTGTCGTCGGCAATCGGCGAGGACAACACCAGCAGCGCACTGGAGAACGCGGGCTTCGGCGGCGGTCTGTCGGACACCAAGGAGATCCCTGACTGGCTGCGTCCCATCATCCTCGACGCTGTGGCGAAGTACGGCTGTGCGGAGGTCACCCCATCGCTGATCGCCGCCCAGCTCTACCAGGAGTCCACCTTCCGCAAGAACCCGCCCGACGGTGGAGCCGGCGCGATGGGCATCGCCCAGTTCATCCCCTCCACCTGGGCGACCGAAGGTATCGACGCCAACAACAAGGGCGGCGCGGACCCGCTGGACCCTGAGGACGCAGTTCCGTCGATGGTGGCCTACGACTGCAAGCTCGCCGACGAGATCCGCAGCGTGCCGGGCGACGTCATCGACAACATGCTCGCCGCCTACAACGCCGGCGGGAACAAGGTGAAGAAGTACGGCGGCATCCCGCCGTACGAGGAGACGCGCAAGTACGTCCGCGAAATCCGGGACCGGGCGGAGAAGTGGTCCGCGCCGATGGACGGCAAGGTCTCCGGCGGACTGTCCAAGGTTGTGGCCGCAGCCAAAGAGGCGCTCAACACCCCATACGTCCTGGGCGGCAGCTGCAAGCCTCCGTTCCAGGGAGCCAAGGGATGCGACTGCTCCAGCCTGGTCAAGTACGCCTGGAGCAAGGTCGGCGTGAACCTTCCACGAGTCACCTACGACCAGGTCGACATCGGCACCAAGGTGAAGTCGGCGAACGACCTGCGCCCCGGTGACCTGATCTTCTCAGGCGGCAGCGCGTCCAGCCCGGAGCACGTATCCATGTACATAGGGGGCGGCGAGGTCATCGACGCGCCGCACACCGGCGCCCGTGTCCGTATCAAGCCCCTGTCCTTCTGGAAGGGCCGGATCCTGATCATGAAACGGCCCAACTACACCGAGCCGGGGTCGGGTGGCACCTCAGGCACGTGGGTCGCCCCTGTCGCCGACGATCACGTAGGCACCGGGTACCAGGTCTCCGGATCGATGTGGTCGAGCGGCTACCACACCGGCGTGGACTTCCCCGTGCGCACCGGAACTGCGACCCGCGCGGTGGGCCCGGGCACCGTGGTGACGGCCGGCTGGAACAACGCGTACGGCTACCAGGTAGTGATCAAACACGGCGACGGCATGTACTCGCAGTACGCCCACCACTCCTCGCTGGCGGTGGTCGTCGGCCAGAAGGTGAAGGGCGGCGACCGGATCGGGTACTCCGGCGCAACGGGCAACGTCAGCGGTGCGCACCTCCACTTCGAGATACGCACCGGCCCGGAGTACGGATCGGACATCGACCCACTGGCCTACCTCCGTAGTCACGGCGTCAAGATCTGACCTGCCGGCCGGCGTCACGCTCTCCCGCAGGGGCATGACGCCGGCCGACGCCATACCGCGAAGAAATTCGGAGCGGAGTGTCACACCGAGCCGGATCCCGACACCTGTAGCAGGTGAAAGGCCCGTTTGCTCTTCGGAGGTGCCGCCATGCTCCCGACTTCCCCCGTGCCCGCTCCGGCCGCCGCGGTGCCGCCGTGCGCCTCGTCCTCGGACGGTGGGCGATGACCACGACCGACCTCATCGATGGCGCAATCGGCTTCGTCGACGACCTCCCGGGCCACGTCGAGCGCCTGGCGGACTCGGTGATGGCCAACGCCTGGTGGGTTGCGCTGGTCGCCCTGGCAGCCAGCGGGGTAGCCGCCGCGGTCCGCTGGGCCCTGTCCCGTGGCCCGATGTCCAAGCGAACGGCTCTGGAGGTGTTGCCGACCACAGGCTTCGACCCGAAGCCGGAAGAGGTCGTCCGCTTCGGGCACCAGATGGCCCGCGCGCACAAGAGCGTGTCGCGCTGGCTCGTGTCCTCGGCCCGCACCAATGCTCTGCGCATCCGGTTCACCTGCTCCAACGGGTCGCTGTCCATGAGGGTCGAGGGCCCGGATCGAGCGATGTCCGTTCTGCGCCACCAGGGCTACGCCCAGGTCGAGATGCGGCCTATCGAGGCCGACGGGCGTGCCGCGCGCGAACGTCCACAGATCCGGCTCGGCTCCTGACGCACCGCCGGACACCACAGACAGGTAGATCATGACCACCGCACCACACCCGACCGCCGCCCCGCCGGTCGATCTCGCCAAGCCGGAAGCTGATGACCACGGCAAGCCGGCCACCCAGGAGATGCACTACGCCCGCGCCGAGCTCGCCCTGGCCCTTCCTGACCACCTCGCCCTGCGCGAAGTGCCGCTCACCCCGGATCCGCTCGAGGCCCTGGCCAACGCGGTAGCCGACGTCCGCGAGGACCTCGGCGAGAGCGCCGACGTCGTCCTGGACCTCGTTCCCGTCGCCCCGAACCGTGTCAGCAGCCGCCGCCGGCGCCTGCTGGCCCAGGCCCGCCGCAACCCCACCGACGGGCCGGCCATACCCGGCATGCCGCAGCAGCGCGGCAACCGGTTCGGCTTCGACCTCGGCCAGGTGCTGTCCGAGATTGCCACCGAGATGAAGGGCAACCAGGGCGGCGGTGCCCGGCAACGGCAGCACCAGCAGCGCGCTCACCGCGTCACGGACATGAAGGCCGCCATGGGCAAGCTCGCCCCCGGCGCCGAGCCCGTCTTCTCCATGCAGTTGCTCGTCCGCACCCGCGCGCGCGACGAGTACCGGGCCCGGATGCTGCTGGACCAGGTCCTCGCTGCCCTGGAGCCGTGGTCCGGCGACAACCACCTGCGTCCCGTCGGGCTCCACCTCGGCGTCACCCGCCTCCGGGCGGACCACTGGCTCCACCGGCGCAAGTTCGACCGCCGTTTCGAGAGCGGGCTCTTCATGCCGCGTCGGCATTCCTGGGTGACCGCCCAGGAGATTGCCGGGCTGCTCAAGCCGCCCACCAAGCACAACATGGCCCCGAACATCGCCCGCTCGGGCGGAGTCGTCCCACCGCCGCCCGCAGCGCTCCCGACGTGGACAGGACAGCGAGGCCTGCTGCCCCTGGGGTGGGTGGCCAAGTCCGGCGGCGGGGAGCGCCTCGCCGGCGTCCCGCTGAAGTACCTGCTCTTCGCCCTGTTCCTCGGCAAGTCCGGCTTCGGCAAGACCGAGATGTCGCTCGTGCAGGCGATCGCGATCGCCCACGGCGGGTACGGCGTGCTCTTTCTCGACCCTCATGGTGACGGCTGGGTACGCGCTCGCCCCTACCTGGCCCACAAAGAACTGGCCGACCGGATCTGGGAGATCGACCTCACGAGCCCCGAGCTCGACAAGATGGTCGGCTCCTGGAACCCGCTGTCCATGGAACGCCGGCGCGAGTCCGAGATCCCCGACATCGTCCAGTACATCGTCACCGGCTTCGCCGCGGCCCTGAACTGGTCCGACTCCGCCGGACGTGCGAAGACCATCCTCACGCGTGCGGTCGAGTCACTGGTGTACCTCTCCTGGCATGTCTGCCGCGCCGGCCGGCCCGACCTGGCCCCCACCGTCTTCCAGATCCGCACGATCCTCACCGATGCCGTCTGGCGCACCAGCGTCTTGCCGTACCTGCCCAAGGACATCCGGGACTTCTGGGAGAACGTCTTCCCGGGCTACAGCAAGGAAGCCATCCCGGTCGTCACCAACATCATCGAACGGCTCTCGTCCAGCAACGCGATCAAGGCGTTCCTCGGGTCAAGCCGGTCGACGTACGACATCCGGCACGCCATGGACACCGGGAAGATCGTTTTCGTCTGCCCCGCCGGCACCGGCGATGTCGACCGCATCATCAGCTCCCTGCTGATCTACGACCTCTTCCGGGCCGGCCTGTCACGGCGGGACACCCCGCCCGACCAGCGCCGCGACTTCTATACCTTCATCGACGAGCTGACCAGCGTGGACGGCGCCTCCAAGGGCACGCTCGCCCAGATCACCGAGCAACTGCGCAAGTACAACGTGAAGCTGCTCGCCATGACGCAGATGGCGCAGCGGCTGAGCGCCACCACCCGGCAGGGACTGCTGCAGAACCTGTCCATCCTGTCGACGACCGCGTCCGACGTCGACGAGGCGACGCTGGTCACCCGCCGCTGGGGCAAGAAGGTTGCCCCCGACACGATCGTCCAGCTCAACCGGTACAGCTACGTGATGTCCGTGACCCTCGAAGGCGGCACGACCGACCCGTTCCGCGTCCGCGGTGCCTCGGTGGAGGACCTTTACGGCGACTACTACCGGCCGCAGAACGAGAAACTCCTGACGCAGGCCATCGACGAGAACCTCCAGCGCCGCTCAGTCCGCGACATCCTCACCGACCTGCGCCGACTGGACCCGCGGCTGCGCCGGTTCCTCGTCACCCTCCCCGTCCCGCCGGACGACGACGAGCCCGCCGCCGCCGATCTGCCGGCCGACGAGCCCGAATCCGACGAGACCGCACCGCGCGACCCCGAAGGGCCGGACGGACCGGCCGGCGGCACTGCGTCCGGTGGCGGGGAGGCCAAGCCGCGCGTCCACGACAGCGAAGGCACCGTCATCAGCGGTGGGCCGGACCCGGCCGATGAAGCCCACGACAACGTCCACCCGATCAACCCCCACCAGAACCAGTCGAGGATCGGATGAACCTGCCCCCTGTCGAAGCGACCGCCGCGGCAGCGCTCACGCGCAGTTTCCACGCGATCAGCGGCGAGGTTTTGGAGCTGCTGTACCAGCACCGGGTGCTCTCCACTCAGCAACTGCACGTGCTGCTCACCCCGCCCGAGAAGCGACCGGCCCGCCCCGTGTACCTGCGTCGGCAGCTCGGCGAGCTCCACAAGGCAGGGTTGGTCGAGCGGATCCGGGCGAAGGGGCCCGGTGGCCGCGGGCGGCTACAGAGCCAGCCGTTCCTGTGGTTTCTGACCGAAGCCGGTGCCGAGTCCGTGGAGGAGGCCGGTGAGCTGCCCCCACGGCCATACCGGGTGACGCCCGAGTCCGTCGCCGGTGCCCGCCAGGCGCACACGCTGGGTGTGAACGAAGTCGGCATCGCCTTCGTCGAGTGGGCTCGCCGACTGGGGCACGAGTGTGGGCCGCTGGACTGGACCCCTGAGGTAGCCAACCGGATCCGCGACGGTCAGCGTCGATTCGAGGACGACCACGTCATCAGCGACGCCGTCCTCAACTACGTACACGTAGAGCGTGGCGGCCGCCGGACGATGCTCAGCTTCTTCGTCGAGTTCGACCGTGCCACGATGACCTCCGCGCGGCTCGCCGCGAAACTCGAAGCGTACGGCCGACTGTACGAGTACGTTCCACAGAGCGCGGACCGCGCGCGCCGGACCTCGAACGCGACCCGGCCAGCGTGGATGTACAACTATCCGGTCTTTCCCCGCGTCCTGGTGGTCCTCGACGCGGCGCCCCCGAAGGCCGGGGAGCCGGACCGGCGGGCCCAGCGCCTTGCCGCCCGTACCGAAGACCTGTACGCGCGCGCCGGCGCGGACGTCCGTCTCAGCCGGCTGAAGGGCGACATCAACATCGGCGTCACCACCCTGCAGCAACTCCAGGAGCACGGGCCGCTCGCCCCGATCTTCACCCCGTTGCTGCGTGGCACGCCGTCCGCCCGCCCCGCCCCCACCGACCTCTACCTCGCCTCGAAGTGACCGGCCGCTCCCCGCGGTCTTGAAGGAAGCAGCGCCATGACCAGTACCTCGCTCGAGGTCCCGCCCGACGGCGGGAGCATGATCCGGCTCACCGAGATCCTGCACCGCAGCGTCAAGCTGCGGCAGCGGCGATTCGAGATGCTGCCGCTGCGCGGCCAGGGCGCGCCCTTCACCGAGCCCCACGCCCGCAACCCCTCCGACTCCCTGCCGCCGTCCGAACTCGCCGACTTGATCTCCTCCATGTCCGTCATCGGCCTCTTGGAGCCGGTCCTGGCCGAAGAGATCGTCGTCGACGGCAAGGCGCCGACGATCCGCCTGGTCACCGGGGAGCGCCGCCTGCGCGCCATGCGCTGGGGCGCCGTCAATAGACCGGACAACCCGCACTTCCAGGCCCTGCCGGCTGTGGTCTGCCCGGGCCCGTTGTCCGAGGAGGAGCGCCACATGTGGCGCTTCGTCGAGAACTTCGCCCGCGAGCCCCTCCGCCCTGGGGAGCAGGCCGCCGCGTTGCTGTACCAGCGGTGCGCCATCCTCGTCGGCAAGCTCCTCAAGGCCGGCAAGCCCGTGCCACAGGAGGTTTACGCGATCCCCGACCCGGCCGAGCGGTTCCTTGCCCTGGAGAAGATCCGCGGCACCGACAGTTCCTGCGCCGCCCCCTGGAGCGAGGTGCTGGACCGCCTCGGGCTGCAGCTCAACGAACGCAAGGCCAGCGAGCTCGTACGTGCCTTCCGCGCGCTGCCCCGGGACCTCACCGAGGAGATGGACGAAGCCGCGATCCGTCTGAACACCCGGATCCGGTTCGCCGAGCTCCGCAACGGCCGGGCACAGGCTGCAGAGGGCATCTGGGCCGCCTTGAAGTCCTCCAAGCGGCTCCACCTGCTGCCGACCGCCGTGAACGTCGGCCTGGAGGACCCCGACCTCGGACCAGAAGAGATCATCGCCGAAGCCGAAGAGCGGCAAGACACGGCGAACGCCGGCCGCCGGGCCAAGCTCACCCGGGTGCCCACGCAGACGGAGGACCAGGAGGAACCCGAAGACGGCGAGGGCGTTGGAGACCCCTCGGCACTCGGCCCAAGCACGGTGCCAGAGGTCACACAGCCCGGCGATCCGTTGGCGCCCGCGGCGCCAGCTGCGGCCGCAGATGCGATACCCGCCGACGCTCCCCCGCGTCGACCGGCTGTGGAGTCGAACACGATCCGCACCGCGCTGGACGGGATCCGGGGGCTGCTGGCCGAGGTCCGGGCCGGCAAGGAGATCGCGCGGTACGACCGTGGCTCGCTGCTCCTCGCCCTGCGCGAACTCAGTACCCACCTCGACGACGCCCCCATCGACGGCGCGACGGACCACGATGCAATCAGCGAAGGAAGCGAAGCAGCATGACCAGTGTCTCCCTGCCCATCCCGACCGTCGGCGTGCCCCTTCCGGGCCGCGGCTGCGACTGCAACAGCTGCGCCTTCTACGCCGGACCCGACGGCCGCGGAGGCCCGGCGACCGTCGAGCCCCTGTGCACCGGCCAGAACTCGGACTGCCGGTTCTGCGGGTGCTCGGCGGCCGAGGCGGACGCGCCGGCGAACGCGTGCGTGACCCGCAAGTGCCCGATCCGGTGCGGGAGCCGTACCGACATAGCCGGGTGGATGGCCGACGTGGGCGGCACCCTGACGTTCGACGACATCAGCGTCGACAGCACGCTGCCCGACGGCCTGCCATCCTTCATCCCCATGACCGACGGCTCCGCGGTCACCAAGCTCGACGCCAGCCTGAACTGGCCGGCCTACGGCGTCGGACTGCGACGCGTGTTCTCGCCCGACACCCACACGCTCTACAAGCGCTTCACCGAGCAGACCGCCCGTCAGGCCCTCGCGCTCGGGGACCACCAGAAGGCCGTGCTGGTCGGCTACGGCGAGGACCCGCTCGTCGAAGCCTTCTGGACTCGCCGCGGACGCGACAGGCTCGTCGAGCGCATCGCGGAGCAGGAGTGGGACCTGGTGCTGTCCTGCAACTACTCGATCTATGGCGACTGGCCGCGGACGGAGCACCTGCTCAACATGCGCCGCTCCCTCCTGCTCGCGCAGGAGTTCGCCGAAGCCGGCGTGAACGTCGTGCCGAACGTGTACTGGTTCCGGCTCGAGGATCTCCAGCGCTACCTCTCGTGGATCGAGGACACCCAGCCGGCCGCCATTGCCATCAACGTGCAGACCGTCCGTGACAACGCCGACTGGGACAGCTGGGAGCGGCCCGGCCTGCACTGGCTTGCCGAGAACCTTCCCGAGGACCTGCCGGTCATCCTCACCGGCCTGTCCCGGGCCAACCGGATCGCCGAGATGGTCCAGATCTTCGGCTCCCGGCTGACGCTGATCTCCCAGAACCCGCACCAGTACGCCCTGCACGGCGCGATCATGACGCCCAACGGCCGCGAGGACGTCCATGCCCGGACCGAGGATGCCTTCGCCGCGACGGTCCAGTACATGGCCTCGCTCCTGCCGAGCCGCTGAAACTTCTTCGCTCGCACTGTCACACCGGCGGCTCCTCCCACACCTGTAGCAGGTGAAACGACCTTTGGGAGGAGCCTCCGTGACGACCGAACCCAACCCCACCATCGCCGAGACCGCGGAGCTGTCGACGGCCGCTCCGGCCTGGCGGCTGTGGATCCTGCTCGTTTGGCACCCCACCCTCGGCCTCCCCGTCGATCCCGTCGCCGTGCTCGGCCTCGACGAGAGCCGACAGCCCGCCGAGCGGGTCGTGCGCTGGGTGCCCCTCGTCTACGAGCAGGCCGACCCCTGGCGCGAGCGCCTGGGCCAGACCACCACCAGCGAGGACATCGAGCGCTGGATCGTGCATTCCGGCGGCGCGTGCTCGCTCGAGCCGGCCGACGTCCCGGCAGGCGCGCTCGACCTCACACACGCAGCCGACCTCGTTCTTGACGAACTGCTCGCCGAGGTCATCCCTGCGCTCCCGCCGCGGGGTGACGGCTGATGGGCACGGGCAGCAAGTCCTCCCACGCCTCCTACGCGGTGGGCCCCACCACGGCGTCCGAAGCGGACGACGTAGTGGCCGAGGCGCCGGCGCAGGCGATGTCCGAGGAAGAAGTCCAAGCCAAGGCCGACCTCCTGATGGCGATGAACCTCATGGAGGAGATCGCCGACCCTCCGTTCGCCATCGACTTCGAGGACGCAGTCCCGACCGACCCGGTGGAGCGGTACGACCTATTCGTCACCCAGGTCGAGCAGGCTCAGGAGGCCATCGAGAAGCTGAAGGAAGCAGGCGCCTCCGAGGAGGAGATCGAGGCCCACACCAAGGCGCTCAAGGCGCAGACGCTCGCGTACCTGAACTCGCTCGACGAGGATGACCTGCGCGAGATCGCCGAGGCCAAGGGCTTCGAGCACCCTGCGCTGGTGGGCCTGTCCGGCAAGGGTCAGCATCCCCTGGTCCACTGGCTCGACCCCGCGTACCCGGGCGACATCCCGTCCAAGGAGAAGATCCAGGCTGCCGCGCTCAACCGGTACAACGAGTTGCTCGCCGGCAAGACGGTCGGCGGAATGACGCTCGCCGACCTGCACGAGATCGAGGGCACCGAGTCGCCCCTCAGTGGCGGCGCGTGGAAGGCCACGCCGGACGACGTCGCGGCCTCCGCCCAGGCAGTAACCGCGTCGATCGACGCCTGGAACGAGGCGTCGAAGACCTACGGGCCCCAGTGGCAGGAACAGCGGGCCGAGGCCCTGCAAACGATGCTCGCGGCCGAGCAGAAGCTGGCCTCAGCCGACTGTCCTGAGCTCGGCGAGGACCTGGCCAAGGCCAAGGCCGAGGCCAAGTTGGCGGTCGATGAGGTTCTCACGCACACGTACATGCACCCGAAGGTGGTCCAGCCCTCGGTGCAGGAGGCTCTCGCCTCGGGCCAGCTGAGCGAGACCGAGGCGATGCATCTCGGGGGCCACCAGCTTGTGGCTCTGATGCGGCCGAACACGCCCGAGAGCGAAGTGGAGTCGCTGAAGGCCCTGGCGGTCAAGCGGCAGGAGCAGCTGGCGAACCTCGACGCCGGCTACGCCGCTCACATTGCGATGGCTCCCGAGGGCGGGCAGCCGTTGAACCTGCCGTCGGCTGGCGACCCGGGCGCGCCGCAGGCGATCGCCGCGTGGGCGAAGAACGCCGGCGACGTCCAGGACATGCAGATGGACGTGAAGGGCTGGTACGCCTACACCCAGCAGGGGGGCGCCAGCGACACTCCGTACGCCGAGCACCCGGCCCTGGGACCGGGGAAGCACCTCCACTCTGGCGATCTGACGAGCGACTTCAAGGCGTGGGCCGCGAAGCAGAAGCTCTCCGACCTGCGCGCCGTCGCGGCCGAGCTGGGCATGGACAACAACGCCAAGGCCACACGGGCCCAGGTCCAGAACTACATCGCCGCGAGCTTCAACAAGAAGTACGACCAGCAGGCCATCAAGGACAAGGTCAACGCGGACGTCGCCAAGAAGGAGGCGGCCAAGGCCGCCAAGGCAGCGGGCGCGGCGGCGCCTGCGGCGAAGCCCGATGCGGGTTTGGCCTCCGACGAGGCGGTCCAAGCCCTGGCGAGCAAACTGCCATCGAACAGCACCGGCGCCAAGGCGAAGCCAACGAAGACTCCAAAGCCGGGGTCGTTCAACGCCAACGTCCAGGCCATGATGGCGGCGGTACAGCACGCCAAGGCGACCAGTCAGGACCTGCCGGCCCGTGTCGACGCCAAGGAGGTCGCGAGCTGGAACTTCGGTTCTGGCACCAAGGCGTCGAACCTGGGCGGCACGTACGCCAAGACCGTCCATGTTGGCCCTGACGGCTCGCAGTGGATGTTCAAGGCCGACCACAACCACGGCGGTGCTCTGGGGCATACCGAAGCCGCCGCGTCTCACGTCCTGTCGCTGGGCGGCGTACCGGCAGTGCCGGTGTACCACCACAAGAAGGCCGACGGCACGGCTGGCTCCATCCAGCCGCTACTCAAGGACGCCAAGCCGTTCACGTCCAGCCCGAGCCAGTGGACTCAGTTCCAGGTCGACGCGATCGTCCGGTCGCACGTCGGGTCGTGGCTCGTCGGCGAGCACGACGGTCACCAGGACAACTGGCTGGCCACGCCCTCCGGCGGGCTCGTGCAGATCGACCGCGGCCAGGCCTTCAAGCACTTCGGCGCCGACAAGCTGTCGGTCGACTACGCCCCCAGCGGCGGAGGCGGGTTCACCCCCGTCCACCAGAAGCTCTACCAGGCGGCCCTGGGCGGTGGTCTCGCCAACGGGGTCAAGATCAACCCGGCTGCCGCACACCCGGTGATCAAGAAGTTCGAGTCCATGCCGGACGCGCAGCTGCGCTCCATCCTGCACTCCACTGCGCACGAGGGCGCCAAGGCCGGCGTGGCGTGGGTGCCGCACATGCGCAGCCGAGCGGCCAAGGCCCTGAAGATCCCGCAGTCCCAGGTCACGCACGACCAGATCGCCACGGCGTTCCTCGACCACGCCGTAGAGAGGAAGAACAACTTGCGCCAGAACTTCTCCGACTTCTTCGTCAAGCAGCTGGGCCTCCCCTCCGGCGCCTCCCTCAAGCACGGCGGTGGTAACTGATGGGAACCGGATCCAAGTCGAGCCACCAGAGCTACGCGGTCAGCCCCACCGCGCTCGCCGAGGCCCCTGCCGCCCCGTTGGACATCACCAGCGCGCCGGCTGCGGGCGAGGGGACCGACCTCACGGGCGCGGCCGCGGGGGGCCAGGCGTTCGAGGTGCCCGAGCTCCCCGAGGTCGAGTCGGCTCCCCCTGCGGAACTTCCGGTCGACGAGACTCCGCCGGCGGATCTCGACGCGCTCCTGGGCGGCGCTGAATCTGCTCCCGAGCCTGTCGTGTCCGCGCCGCCGCCTGAGGACGAAGTGGAGGAGGCGTCTGCCGAGGCCGAGGGTGTCGTGGCCGAAGAGGAGCTGCAGAGCAGCGGTGAGGAGCCGGCCGACCAGGCTGTGCTGCTCCAGGCCGAGGACATCGAGGAGGTCCAGGAGGAAGAGGAGGAAACGGACCCTCCGCTGACACCGGTGCCAGCGGCGCCTCCGGTCGGCGAGCCCACCGGCACGCCGATCCTGGTGGGCGGCGACGACTTCATCAACTCCGAAGCGACCCTGGTCGCCTACGACTCTCCGGACGGGCCGCGGGAGGTGCTGCTCACGCACATCTCCGAGGAGGCCGAAGAGAAGCTCCTCGACGCGCTGAGCATCCCCGGCACGCACATGGAGGAGATCCAGGTGGAGGAGGAGGTCAAGGAGCGCCTCGACCTCGACAAGGAGAAGAAGCTGGCCGAGCTGACCAAGACCGCGGTCAGCTCGGTGCAGCACAAGCTGAAGACCGGCTCTCCGATGTCGGACGCGTCGATCGCCAAGCACCAGGCCGCCGTCGACGCTGTTTCCGCCGTCCTCAACGATCCGTCGATCAGCGACGACGAGAAGGCCATGGCCCAGCACTACATGGACCAGCTGAACGTCGTAAAGGACAAGATCGACAACGGTGGGGCGCCCATGCCGTGGATGGACGCGTACGAGGTGACCGCGACCAAGATGGTCACCAAGCAGATACCGGTGCCCAACGGGGACCCGGAACCCGGCACGCTCGCCGCGACGGTCCGCAAGGCCAGCCGGATCAAAGCGAACCTGAACCCGGAAACCGGGCAGACCTCGTGGGACGGCGTCACCCGCTCCTCCGCCAACGGCACGGAGTACGAGATCGACATGGGCGATGGCTGGAAGGCTGTCTATCGCCCCTACAAGGAGAACGATCCCAAGACCACGGAGTACTCGCTACGGGGGCAGCTCGAGGTCCATGCCCCTGCGGGCGCCGGCCACGGTAAGGACCTCGTGGAGCGGCTGGAACAGCTGCACCTGATGAACAAGCCGATGACCGCAGCCGAGGGCGAGTGGACGTACCTGGCCAACAACATCAAGGCCCAGGGGCTGGAGGGTGCCCCCGGCATGAAGGCCGCCATGGAAACGGCTCAGGGTCTCCAGGATCTCCAGGTTCAGGAAATCGTGCACCAGCGCATGGAGTCCCTCATGGGTCTCGACAGCGACGCTCTGCAGACGGCCATGAAGAGGATCCACCTGGAGGCGTCCCACAAGGTGCTGCCGATGAAGGTCGAGGTCGTCCGGGACGCCGTCGCTAAGGCCTCCGGATTCGCCAGCGGCGCCGAACTGGCGGCCAGCCCGGGCTACGAGCCGACGCCCTCGACCGGAGGGAAGTGGCTGACCTGGTCGCGCTTCGACGTGACCGGTAAGAAGGCCGAAGTCCAGGAGGCCTTCAAGGGCCGGTCTCTGACCCACAATCTCAACGGCGGCGATCTCGCCAGCCTCCTCGGAACCGGGGTCCTGGCCTCCACTGAGAAGCGGGCCGTGATGGGCATCGGCGGCGGGCTCGGCATGAGTGAGCAGGCCGACAAGATGACCGGTGGCGCCAACTCGGTGTTCCTGCGCGTCAAGAAGACGCCCTCCAAGCCGGGCGGCGGACGGCTGATCTGGGACGACCCGAGCGTGCTCATGCAGCGCAGCGACTACTACGCCTACAACGGCGACCACTACGGCGCCATCAACCCCGCGCACGGCCACTACAACGCGGGGGCGATCACCCGGGACCCGATGAAGATCGCCAAGTTCACCGGCAGCAGCAACGAGATCATGTTCCGCAACGGGATCGACCTGCTCGGGGCTGAGGCCCCCAGCCGGATCGTGTGCCACACCGCCGCGGAGCGCAGCAGCATCCTCGCCTCCCTCACCTCTCGGGGCATCACACAGCTGGGCGGGAAGCCCGTCGAGGATGTCCTGTGCACGGAAGCCGACTACTACAACTGATCAGGAGCGACTTGATGACAGCAACGCAGCAGCAGTGGCGCCAGCGGTTCTCGGACCTCATCGCCGGCAACCACAGTCCTACTGGTGACCCGGTAGACGCCGGCGCGCGCCTGGTCGTGTCGGACCCCGACGGGACGGAGGTCTTCCGCGCCGCTCTCGCTCGCCACCACCGCTTCGAGGACGACGGCGACCAGGTCGTGTGGATCAGGCCTCTGGTCGGCGGCCAGGACACCGGGAGCGGATACATGTTCAACCTCAGCCTGACTCGGCGGCGATCTCTTCCGGTGGTGCGGGCCGATCTCGTGGCCGACGGGGTGGAGATAGACCTGGCCTCGGGGCAGAAGGCGCGGATAGAGCCGGCCGACGGCCCTGAGCTTCAGGAGCTGATTCGCTGGGACGACTTCACCAACCGTCTCACCCCCGAGGAGGAGGCCGCACTCGAGCGGCTGGACGCCGACTCCTGGCACGGACGCTATGCGTGAGCGGCCTCGTCGCCGCTGCCGAAGGGCGGCCGGGGGGCGTGTTGGCATGATGTCCTCGCGGCCCGACAGCCGAGAGATGACCGGCCGGCCCCGGTGCCGGGACGGCCGGCTGGACGATGTAGACGCATGTGCCGGACCGCACTCGAGAGGAGGAGAACGATGGCAGATCGAGCACACCCGGTGACTCAACAGCGGCACGCTGCCCTGCGGAGCCCGCTGCCGGAACACGAGCGCGACCTTGCCGTCGACGTGCACTGGCTGCGTCGGCGCGCCAAGCTGTTCTCGGCCGTGTCCGGGCGCGAGTTCCACCTCGTCACTGACCTCGCGGCGTACGCCTCGGTCAGCGGCATGCCCTACCTCTCGCACTATGCCGCCCAGGTGTACCTGGGCCCGAAGTCCGCACGGTTGAAGGTTCCGTTGATGGCCATGAACCTCGGGCTGGTGACCACGCGCGAGGAGGCCGATCGCGCGCTGGCGCACGAGACCATGCACCTGGTCGTTCCTTCGTACGGACACAAGACGGCCGCCTTCGCCCGGGCTCAGCTCCTGCTCGACAAGGTCGGACAGCTCGCCGCCGCGCCGGCGTAGGTCACGTCCGCACCGAGCCGGCCGGCCATGCCGCTGTCTACCTGTACGACTCCCTATGGGCGCAGCGGCTGGCCGGCCACCCCTTCCGCATGATGTTGCTTATTTATGTTTCGATGTGTAGTTTCATTCCTGTTGGGCGGGCGATGCCGCCGACCGGAGCCGCTGTTCGCGGCCTTCGAATCAAGCCCCTGTGGCCACGACGCACACACCAGCGTGCAATCCACGGGCCCAATCCTTCTCGGAGACCCCATGCCGAGCACCATGAGGAAGCCGTTCAACTACCTCGAGACCGCGGCCGTACAGGCCGCAGTGAAGCGCGCACGGACCGGTCAGGCCGGCCAGGTCGGCCCGGACCCGGCCCTCCACAGCGAGGACGCCGAGCTGCGCTGGGTGGAGGCAGTGCTCCGCCACCGCCTCTCGCTCCACTCCCTCGACCGCCCGGTCGGCATCCGCGCTCAGAACGACGACACCCATCCGCTCGTCGCGAATGGCCGGCACTTCCCCGCGGTCGCGCTCACCATCCCCTTCGCGGACAGGACGCTGGACTTTCTCGCGACCTACAACGACCGCGGCCGCCTCACCTTCGACGTCATCGCCCCGTGCGCCCAGTGCGGCAAGCCGGTGCCCACCGAGGAGATCAACTCCCTGGAGGACTTGGGCGACTACCTCCTCCAGGCGCGCGACACGCTCGGAGGATCCCCCCGCCTCCGCACCTCCCCGGCGCACGCCACCGACTGCCTCGCGCGCGGCAACTGACCGCGCTTCCCCCTATCCCTGGCGCCCCCGGCTGTATCAGCCGGGGGCGCCCTGCATGGAGCGGTCCCTCACCATGACGACAACCATTCCTCCCGCCGGCGCCGACTAACGGTCAGGGCCTCGTGCAGGATGAACCGCTTGCGGGAGTCCAGCTGACTGCGTTCCTCGGCCAGCTCGGTCAGCGAGCCGACGCGGCGTTCGCGGACCAGGTTCACCACCTGCTGGATCCACCAGGTCGGCCAGTAGGTGTGGGCGCCCCGCTGGGTGTGAGCGAACAGAGTCCACTGGAACTCGGCCCTCACCAGCGGCGACAGCCCCTGGAGATTGATCGTGCCAGCCCGCGAGACGGGGTGCGTGGTCTTGCACCAGCACAGGAACGCGGCCTTGTCCCCGTAGAGGATCGGGACGGGACGGCCGACCTTCTCGAAGCGGTTGAACCACTTCGGCGGCCGCATGGCCTGGCCGGGGCTGCCCTCCGCCTCGTAACGGATCTCATGGACCCGGCAGAGCCCGAGCGGGCTGCCGGACAAGGACTGGCAGGAGGCGACGATGCAGTCACCGTAGCCGTGGAACGGCTCGGTCTGCGTCGCGAGCCAGTCCTCGAAGGCCAGACCGGGCTCCGTAGCGGAGGCCTTCTTCCAGCGGCTGTTGTGCGCCAGACACAGCTCCAGCCCGTGGTGGCGAGCCGGACGGACCAGACAGATCCGGCAGACCGGGGGCTCGCCCGCCCGGTCGTAGAACTTCGCGGGCTTCGCGTCGCGCAGGAACTCGCGGCGCGTCAGCTGCGGGCTCGCCTGGCGGCCGCGGTCCCACTCCATCTTGTGGGGATGGCACAGATCGCGGGCATTGGTGCGCGAGTGGTGGCAGTCCTCCACCCGACAGCGCCATCCGAAGACCGGGTGCTCGGCGGGGACATGGATCAGTGCCTCGCGGAAGAGCGGCTCGACGTGCGGGCCGCCGAGCAGAGCGGTCAGCACCTCCAGGCGGTCCCTGGTCTCCCGGCGGCGGGCCGGGTCGACGACGGTGTGCAGCGGCAGCAGGGTGTCACTCACTGCATCTCACCCCACGCCGTCAGCAAGGCCGAGCTGAAGCCGGGGTCGTTGACATCGACGTGCGCGTAGATCTCATCGACCGTCTGCGTCGAGGCCCAGCCGCCGGCGTCCCGGACGATGACGAGATTGCCGTCCGCGGCGTCCAGTACTGCGTTCGCCCAGGTGTGGCGGAACATGTGTGGGCGGATCAGGCCGAGACCGGCGCGGAAGCCGGCCCGCTTGAGCATCTTGCGGGCGCCCTCGGGCGCCCAGGGCAGTCCCATGTCGGGCCCGTGCTGCTGGACCAGCAGCATCCCGTGGGTTGCGCCGCGCGGGTACTCGCTCATCATGTAGTCGAAGTAGGCGTGGATCATCGCCGGACTGACCCGCTTGATCAGACCGCCCCGGATCACTCCGTCCTCGAACTCCCAGGGCCACTTCGTCTTCGCGCGGGCATCGGTGACCAGGCCGTCGCGGTGGCAGACGTGCGCGTGCGGGGCCCGGCACTCGCCGCAGGCCGCGTTCTCGCGCAGGTGCAGGTCGGCGAGGTGGAGGCCGCAGAACTCTCCGATGCGCAGGCCGCCGTCGCTCAGCCACTCCACGGTCATGCGGTCGCGGGCCGAGTTCACCTCCTCCAGCAGGGCCTCGCGGGCTCCCTCCGGCAGCATCTTCTTGTGCCGACGCCGCAGTTCCTTCGGCGCGAGCGGGTTTGCGTCCATGCTCCGCTTGAGGTGGCCCAGCATCGCGCGGTCCTTGTCGCGCTGGGTGGGCAGCCGTTCCAGGTCCAGGGCCTCGGCGAGGGCCGCGTTGATGCCCAGCTCGGCCTGCCGCAGGTAGAAGCCCTTCAGACAGGCAGCGGCACCCCGCAGAGCATCGTTTTGATACGGGCGCTTGCCCACCCGCCACGGCGATCCGTACGGCATCGGAACCGTCGCCCCGACCGCCTTCATGTACCGCTGGAGATCCCGGAAGCCCACGGTCTCGGGGGTCAGCCCTTCAAATTCCAGCCACCGCAGGTGGTCGACGAGCAGATACGCGTACGTCCGGTCCGAGCCCCTGCCCGCGTACGAGGCGAGGTACCGCTCCGCTGCCGGATGCAGCCCGCTCATCGAGTCGAAGATGGTGTACGAACGACTGCCATTCCGGTGCCGTACCTTCTGCACCCTGAGCTGACCCATTGCCAGTCTCTGTGCCATGTGTCCTCCATGCCGACTGTGCTGACATCGCGAACATCACGACGCCGGTCGGCAAACGAGGTCGTGATGTCCCCGGTCACAGCCCTCTACGGACATCACGAACAGCACTCTCCTAGGCAGGAAAACTCAAGAAACAGGGGCGGGAGACCTTCGGCAGTCTTCAGCGAGCGCGCGACGAGAAGCTGCGCGCCAAGAACGAACGTGCGGGCCAGAGGTTCGCGCTGGCGCACTAAATCCCGCGGGGGTGTCTTCGGGGCCGGGTGGACATACGCCCGGCCCCGAAGACACCCCCGTCGGCGTGCGGCGGCACGCGGGCACGTTGCGTATTGTTCTCTCGGGATGTACTTTAGTGCCTCCCCCTGCGCGATCGAGGGCCGGCGCCGTCTTTGAACCGATGATGCTGGCTCCACCTCGAGTTCGACCGACCAGGTCCCCACCCGCGGGACCATGACCACGGCCTGCGGGTCCACTGCCGGTCCGACAAGGAGTAACGGTGATTCCCGCCGACGCAGATGAACTGGTGACTACACAGGACATCGCGGAGAAGTACCAGGCCAACGAGGCCACGGTGACCTACTGGACCACGCTCCCGGGCTTCCCAGAGGGCTGGCCCGCCGGCCCTGGGCGGACCCTGGTGCGCGAAGCAGCTGAGGTGGACGCCTGGTTGAAGGAAAACCTTCCGGTCCACTGGGCGAAAGGGCAAGACTCGGACAACCCGTTCGGCCTGCCCGCCGGCGGCCCGAAGGACCTGGTGACTCTGTCGGACATCTGTGCCTGGGAGGGCAAGGCCCTCGGGCGGACGGAGCCAGTGCCGGAAGGCACCCTGCGCAGTTACATGTCCAAGAAGCCGCCGAAGATGCCCGGCCCTGACCGCGTGCCCGGAGACGGGAAAACGCCGGAGGTCACGGAGCGGATGTGGTTTCGCGAGACGGCCTACGCGTTCGTGAACCGTCCGCGGCGCATGCGCCGGCAGACGAAGGCCGAGGAACCGCCGGCCGGCGAGCAGACCCCTGCAGCCGGCAGCGCGCTGCCCAGCCGTTCAGCCACCGCGCGCACGGGGCACCTGGACGCCCATGCCATCGCGACCACGTACGGCGTCAGCGGGCAGACGGCCCGGGGGTGGATCCGCGCTGCAGGATTCCCCAAGGCCGACGAACTCGGCTACAGCGCGGCCGAGGTGGACGAGTGGATGCGCGAGAATCGCCAGCGGACTTGGGCCAAGGCCCAGCGCCGCGCAGAGCTGTCCGGCCATGCGTGGGCCGGATCATCGGCAACCGACGAGGACGCCGCCGTCTCGAGGGAGCTCGCCGAGCCGACGGCCTCGGCAGAGCCGGCTGCCGAGGCGCAGGGCGAGCAGGCGCACCTCACCGCAGAGATGATCGGTCCGCGGTATGGCGTTTCCGAGTACACCGGCCTCCAATGGACCAACGTCAAGGAGAAGCGCGAGAGAGGCAAGGTCGTTCGCCAGGCCTTCCCGGCGCCGCGGCGTACGCAGCCGCGTATGTACGACCCGCGCGAGGTCGACGCGTGGGTCGAGAAGCACCGTCCGCATGTCTGGGCGGCTTTCAAGGGAACCGGGCCGGCGCTGGTCCATGAACTGCCCGAAGGGGATCCACGGGACCTGCTGGACATCGACGACTTCGCCGAGGTGCTGGGCATGGCCACCCGTGGCGAGGCCCTCGTACGCGAGACGGTCCACGCTTACCACTCCCGGGGACAAATCCCGTTCGCCGACCGGACTGCGGGTGACGGCAAGAAGCCTCGGGTCTTTCAAGATCATTGGTACCGGGAGACGGTCTACAGGTTCGTCCTCAGCCGCAGGGGGCCCGGCCGCTTCGGCCCCAGGAGCTAGGAAGCCTCCATGGCCTTGTCCCGTGGAGCGTCTACCTGCTCGTGACCGGGTCGCTGAGCCGGCCTGACAACCCGGTCGGCAGGGCAGACGGCCACTTGAAGCGCGAGAGCCCGCCAGTCAGACGACTGGCGGGCTCTCGGCTTTCGCGTACTGCTGCATGCGGCCGTGCCAAGGTGAGGTCCGATCGGGGACACGGCTGCGATGTCGTGCGTACCGACGGGGGCTCGGCAAGAGCCGTGATGCGGTGGATCCATTCGCGGCCTGCCTCATGCGTCGTTCCCGTCCGCTCGGGGTGACCGTCACCAGTTTCTGTCCTTGGCAGGGACGTCGCCCATAGGGCACCGCTGGGCGCGGTCTCCGGGTGGAGGCCGCGCCCAGCGGTATGGCGCCCCGGGTCAGGTGCGCTTCCGGAAGAAGCGGCGGCGAGGGCGGGGCTTCGGCGGGTTCGGCGGCTGCCCTGCCAGCTCGTAGACGGCGTTGTGGAGCTGCGGGTGCGCCAGGAGGGACCAGTGCTTGCCCAGGGCCTCCCAGACTTCCGTCAGGGCGGTGCGGGGGTCGGTTCCCAGGAGCGTGCTGTAGGCGGCCGCCACGGCGGGGGTGCGCGAGCGGCCCGCAACGCAGTGGACGAAGACCCGCTTGCCCTCCTTGCGGAGGCGGAGAATCTGGCGTGCCGCCTGGTCGAGGGCGTAGTGAAGGTTGGGGTTCTCGCCTTCCTTGTCGACCAGCCAGACGCGGACGTGCTCGACGGCGGCGTGGGAGAAGATCGGCCCCTGTCCGACGCGGCACAGCGACACGACCGCATCGACGGGCGGTGCGCCAGCGAACTCGGTCTCGGTCATGGGGAGGTTGCCGATCAGGACGCCAGGGTCGGCGGGGTGCCGCGCGACGTAGCCCTTTCCGGCGTATCCGGGGATCTTGACGCGCGGGGCCGAGGGCCAGCCGTCACCGTCGTCCATGCCCTTGCGTGCGGTCAGGACGGCCAGGCGGACGAGATCGGGGCCGGACATCGTGGGCCAGCCGTTCACGGCCTGCTGCCAGGCGAGGGGGATGGCCGAGACGCCCCAGCGCGCGCCCAGGAGGGCGCCTGCGATCGCGGCTACGGTGTCCGTGTCGTTGCCCGCCCGGACGGCCGCTTCGGTGGCGAGCTGGAAGTGCTGGGCGGGGAACGATCCACGCTCCGGTGCCAGCTCGGGAACGGGCGTGCGGGTGATGGCGGACCACGCGGCCTGGAGGGCGGTGACGACGTACCCGTTGCGGTCCCAGTGGTGCGGCGGGTTCGCCTCCGCCTCGTCCAGCCTCGCGTGCCAGATCTCCTGCCGGTCCTCGGGAAGCAGCGCGATGCCGTCACGGACGCCGTCGAAGGTTCCTTCCAGCACGGCGACCCGGATGCCTGAGCACCACAGGATGCACGCCTCAATGCACTCGGGGTCGCTGTGGGTGAGGGAGCTGATCATGGTGGCGGCCCTGACCATTCCGTCCACGTCGTCCAGGTAGGCGAGGGCGACGACGCCGGTCCGCATGAGCGAGCCGTTGCCCGCGCTGAACCGGGTGCGGGCGGTGTAGGCGTCAGCTTCCGCCGTCATGGCCTGGGCGGGCGTGCCCGTCTTGTGGGTTTTCGCGGCGCGAAGGACGCTGCTGGTCTGGTTTCCGATGTCGGTGGCGCCCCCGTCGCGCCAGAGGTGGAAGTTGCGGGCGATCTGGTCGAGTGCGGTCTGGCTGGTGAGGTCGGTGCCGGTGGAGGCGACGGCGGCGATGCACACGTGCATCTGGGTGTCGTCGGAGTACTCACCGGGCTTGTAGGGACCCAGGCCGCCGCCGATCATGGCGGGCCGTTCCTCGGCGCCCAGTCGGCGGGCGAACTCGTAGGGCACGCCGAGGGCGTCACCGCACGCAGCACCGAGGAGGACGCCGGCTGCGCGGTCGGTGGCGTGGACATTGAGCGGGTGCGACGCCGGGGCCAGGGTGGGGGTCATGGAGTCAACAGGCTTCGTCTTCACGGGTGTTCTCCCGAGGTCATGTGCTGCGTGCGTGGTCTGAGAAGGGCGGGGGCGGGGAGCGCGGCGTCAACTCGCTTCGCGCTCAAACCCGCTGTCGCTACGTCAGAATGGCACGGCCGAACAGCTTTCGTCAACATGACGATTAACGTTGCGTGTTCTCTTTTCAATGTGTACTGTGATTGCTGTCGGAGGCGCTCGAACCGTCCTGGGTGACGCGCCCCCATTCCTTTCGTCGGCACCGCGCCCTGAATGTCAGCGGCCCTATGTCCGGCATCGAAGTGCACGCCAACTCACAGGAGTTACGCCATGAACAAGGCCCAGCTCATCGACGCGATCGCGGACAAGATGGGCGGCCGCCAGCAGGCCGCCGACGCTGTCGACCACGTGCTCGACGCCATCGTCCGCGCTGTCGTTGCCGGAGATCGCGTCTCCGTTACCGGATTCGGCTCGTTCGAGAAGGTCAACCGGCCGGCCCGCTACGCCCGCAACCCCCAGACCGGCGAGAGGGTGCTGGTCAAGAAGACCTCCATCCCCCGCTTCCGGGCCGGGCAGGGCTTCAAGGACCTGGTCAGCGGCGCCAAGAAGCTCCCCAAGGGCGAGGTCTCCGTCAAGAAGGCCCCCAAGGGAAGCCTCACCGGCGGCGCCCCCGCCGTGATGAAGAAGGCAACGGTCAAGAAGGCCACCCCGAAGAAGGCGGGAGCAGCGGCCAAGAAGACGGGCCCGGCCATGAAGGCCGGGGCGAAGAAGCCCGTCAAGACCTTCTCCAAGAAGGCGCTCGCCTGATCAGCCGTTGCCGGATCCCACCCTCCCGGCGTTCCTGCTCGACGGCCGGGCGCTGATGCGCCCGGCCGGACCGGAGAGATCCTGATG
Source organism: Streptomyces sp. NPDC048664 (assembly GCF_040650555.1). Classification (NCBI taxonomy): domain Bacteria; kingdom Bacillati; phylum Actinomycetota; class Actinomycetes; order Kitasatosporales; family Streptomycetaceae; genus Streptomyces; species Streptomyces sp. NPDC048664. Next base: position 52,912 of record NZ_JBEZHK010000004.1, read on the forward strand.
AACTACCTCGTGATCGACGGCGCCCGCGTCGTCTCTGCTCACCGTACTCTGGCCTCTGCCCGCTCATCGGAGCAGCAGGAGCTCGGGTCCAGCACCGAACCCGGCCCACTGCTGGACGGCGAACCGGCCTGGTGGTCGCGGACTCGGCGCAACGGCGGTGTCGCTGAGCTCGGCATCCTTCGGAGCGACGCGACCGAGCTCGGCTTCCGCTTCGAACTGCGCGCCTGCCAGGCCCCGGCCGGCTCTTGCCGTCATAGCCCATGCGGCACCTACACCACGTGGGCCGTGAGCCGCTGCTACGAGCTGCTCAGCAAGCTCGCCGCGTTCGTGCCCCTGTCGTGGATCTGGGTCGGGAAGCGCAGCGACGACCCTCGCGGCGACGCCCCGCAGTTCCTCGCCGAGGGCTGGGCCCTCATCGACCGCCTGACCGCAGAGATGCAGGAATCCCTGCGGGTCGTCGAGTTGTTGCCGGCCGACACCCGAACCCTGGACGAGCGGGCCCAGGCAGCTCACGCCCTTGTCGTACGGTTCCTGGCAGGGCACTTCGGCCCCGCGCCCGAACCGGAGTCCGTTGTTGTCCGGCCGGTCCTCCACGGCCAGGACCTGCACCTGCGACTTGACCCGTTCTCAGCGGACCTTCCCATCTGCGGCACCGTCTTGTCGGGCCGTGGCACTGACGCCACCGGCGCCGAACTGAACGCACACGCCTGTGACCAGTGCTTCGGGCGCGCCCCCATCGACCCGCCCCCGGTTCTCACCGCCGCCGAGTACGAGGCGTGGACCGCGTACATCCACCAGTCCGGCTCGTGACCGGCGAATCGAGGAGGACTCCCTTCGTGTCCGAGGATTCAGCCGCCGTGCGCACCAACTCGCCCAAGCAGCAGGCACTTCGCCTGCTCCGCCGCAGGTCCTTCAGGGCCGGGTACCTGGCGCAAGTGATCGATCTTGCCGTACGGGAGGTGGTCCGTAGCCAGTTCGACGAACCCGACGAGCGCGAAGCGACCCAAGTCCAGCAGCGGCTGACCCGCTACGCCGCGAACGGGCAGCCCGGCGCCACCGAGCTGGCCCGCGCCATGCTGGACGTCAAACACGCCATAGACCTTGTGCGGCACGGGCACTACCGAGCTACCACCGTTCCCGAGAGCGGACCCGCCACAACCGTCTCAGCGGAGCAACTGCTTGAGCTGATCACCGAGGCCGGCCGTGACCGCGTGCTCGCGGCGCAGGGCGGAGCACTGGTTCTCCTCGCCGAGGACGAGGAGACCAGCACCGTCTACCGACCGGTGTCCGCAGCGGAGGCGAATGCACTGCGGCAGGCAGCGCGGAGCGCCAAAGAGGAGGCGATCCGCCTCTACGAAAGCGCAGTTGAGACGCTGCGACCGCACGTACGCATGGCCGACTGGAGCAAGAACGACGGTTACGGAGTCGCCGTCGACGTGGTGAACGGAGAAGTGTCGGTGCAGTGGTGGCCGGCCTCGCTGCCCCAGTCCCAGGAGCTGTGGGAGCGGGGCGGAATCCGGGCGCTCTGCGCGGCGCTGCTGTCAGCCAGGTTCACCGTGTCCGAACGAAATGAAAGGGCACCCCACCTCCTCGTGTTGCGCATTTAGTTTTCAATGTGTAGTGTGGTGTTGTCTGGTTGATCAGCCGTTCATCCCTCACAGCCCGTACGTCGGTCCTCGCCGGCGCCATGAGGGCGGCCGCCAGGCCACCACACAGCTGCGCGGCGAATCCCGCAGCCTCATCTCACCGCCCCGGGCCGCCGAATCGCCCGCCTCGTACTGGGAGACCGCCATGGGTATGAGCAGCCCCCACCCGCGCCGGACGCCGCCCCTCGACACCCTCAGAGAACTGGTGCCGGGCGCCGAGCTCATCAAGGTCCGCGCCAACCCCAACAACTGGGACCAGGCCATGCTCCTCGCCGCGTACACCTGGCCGCAGCACCAGGGCGACCGCCTGGTCCCCCTCGAACACGGCGCCTACCCCGACAGCTCGCACCACACCGCACTGACCATCGGCGAGTTCCTCAGCCGGTACCGGCAGCTCCCCGTCGTGCGTGTGCTCCAAGCCAGCGCCGCCGCCTACACCTTCCTCGTCGAACTCGCCCGCCCCTCCTGGGAGCTCTCCGGCGGTGATTCCCAGTGAGCGCCCCGGCGATCCCCGCAACGTGCGCGCACCGCCCCACCCACGGGGGTCTGGTGGTCCCGTACGTCTCGTTCGAGCACAACGGACTGCCGGTCTTCGGCGGCCTCGACCCGGACAAGCGAGCCCGGGCCTTCGAGAACGGCCTGTGCCAGATCTGCGAAAGCCCTCTCGGGCGGTGGTTCTACGTGCTGGTCCGTCCAATGGACGTGAGCGTCGGGCACGCGCCAGAACCGGGACTCCACCCGCCGTGCCTGATGTATTCGGAGAAGGCGTGCCCGATGCTCAACGGCACCAGCGCCACCTACCGGCCGGGCGGCGTCATCGCCCAGCACCCGGCGGGCCGCCCGTGCGACGACCCGGCCTGTTCCTGCCCAGCGACGGCCCCCACAGCGGAATCCCAGGTGCGGGCCGGGCGCAAGGCCGACGACTGGGACGCCTGGATGCTCTCAGCAGACCAGTACGAGCTGCGCCGAGACGCCCACAGCACCGCCGTGGGCATCCAGCTTCCTTCCGACCCCAAGCGCATCCGCCGCGTGCGGATCTCCCCCGAGCGCGAGCGCGGCCTTGCCCTGATCACAGCGCTCCTGGAACTGGGCGCGTAGCCCTCCCCCTTCCATGCCCAGCGGGCCCGCCCATGCCCGCCGGGCGCTGCACCAACGAGGATGACCATGCTTGCTGAGCGCTTCCGCCCCTCCGACATCGAAAGCCTGGTGCGCATCGCCGGCACCCTGGCCCACTCACCGTCCGCGGCTGAACTGCCGCCGCACTACCGTGAGCTCGCCCAGCGCGTTCACGCCGAGATCGTCGCCGAAGCCGCCGGCCGCCGGTCCCCGGCCTCCTCCGCACTCCTGGGGCCCCGCCCGGGCGAGCAGGTCTGGATGCTGCGCATCTGGACCCGCCACGAGGAGACCACGGAGCCGTACGCCACGAAGGGCGCCGCGCTCGCGGAGCTCGCCGCGCACGTGCGCAGCAGCTGGGACAACGTAGGCGGCCAGGGCGACGTGCCGGAAGAGCCTCCGGCCGACGACGCTGAGGCCATCGACCTCTACTACGGCCCCGACGGCGACGCGGTGCCCGATCAGGGCTACGAGCTGTATCCCGAGGAGATCAGACGGCAGCAGCGCTCGCGGACAGTACCCCTGAACTTCCACTTTCCCGACGACGTGACAGCCGAGGCCCTCAACCGCCGCGCGGTCTTCTACGCCGCCGACGACGACGGACCGTCGTGCAGCGAGGTGGCTGGCGTACTCGTCTTCGGCTACCTGGACGCCAAGGACGGCGTCGTGCGGGTCTCGGTCCACACCGACAGCGCCGACCCCGAGCACGTCGTCCGGCCGGACGGGACCGTGCCGCTGCGCGTCGTCGTCGACGACACCGTCGTCTTCGACGACAGCAACCACCACGCCCCGCACCCCCCTGTGCTGGAGCAGCTCCTGGACGCGGCCGACCCGGAGCAGGAAGCGGTGGTCTACTCGCTGGCGGTCTCGGCGGGGCTGATGTGGAGCTGCCCGAGGTGCCGGTGGTCCAACCCGCGGGCGACGGAACGGTGCGCACGCCCCGGCTGCGGACGCAAGGCCAAGGCGGTGGCGATCGATTCGCAGGCAGCCGCACTCCCGGCGCCGACTCTCACGCTGGAGGGACCGCGATGACCGTCAAGACCTATCCGCCGGCGCCCAAGCACCTCCGGGCCGCGTGCGCTCACCCTCAGGGGCACCTCACGTCACACGGCAGCCGTGCAACGCTCCAGGCCTACCTGGACGACGGCCTGGTCTACCGCAACGACGCCGACGGCTACCGGCTGCCAGCGGAGACGGCGCAGGCGCACGGCGTCGGACCGTACGTCATCACCGGCGCCGGGCGGCGGGCGATCCTGAACGAATCGCAGTTGGCGGCCATCGATTCCGCTGACGAGGACGGCGCGCTGCGGAACGTCAGCTGGCCCACCGCCGCCGCCCTCGCCCGCCTCGCCCTCGTCGAGTACCGGGACGCCACCGGCACCCCGCAGCCCACCGACGGCGACGACGGCCGCACTGGCCCGAAGCACCGGCCTTTCCTCACCCCGGCGGGCGTCGAGGCCGCACGCGCCTCGAAACCCCAGCCCTGATCCCCCGCTCCCCCGGTGGGTGCGGCCTCCCCGCCGCACCCGCCCTGGTCTCCGCAGGTACGCGCCCATGACTTCCCTCACCCTGTTCGATCCCGACCTCGACGAGGCCAGCCTCACAACGTCGCCCGGCGGGGCGGCTCCGGCCGAGGTTGCCTCCGCGGAGGCTCTGCAATCCTTCCGCGCGACGAAGCACAAGTCGCTGAACTTCGGTCTCGGCGTCGACTCGACGGCCCTGGTCCTGGCGATCATCGACGATCCAACCGCCTTCGGGATCGCCGAGGACTTCTCCGACTTCTCGATCGTGACGGCGATGACCGGGTTCGTTCTCTAGCCAGTCTCAGCGTGTTGCTCTGCCGCCGCCCCGCGGCGCGAGAGCAGGGAGGGTGACCGCAGTCTCACTAGATGTGGGGGGTGTGAGTGTTCTGTGACGGGCCGTAGCCTTAGGGGGTGTTCTTGACCTATGTCGATGAAAGCCACTCTCGTGGCATCTACTTCCTGGGCGCCCTGATGTGCCCCGAGTCTGAGGCCATCCCTCTCGCCGAGGCCCTTGACAATGTTGTCGAGAAGGCGATGGATGACCACGGCGGCTTCCGTCCGGAGACGGAACTCCATGGATATGACATATTCCAGGGCAAGAAGGACTTCGCTCACCTGGCCAACAAGCCCAGGGCTCGCATCGGGATCTATGCCGGCGCCCTGCAGGCGATCGCCGATCACGACGTCAAGATCATCCTCAGGGGCGTGAACGTCACTCGCCTCGAGCGTCGATATGGACCGAACCATGACGAACCGCACTCGATCGTCCTCACTCACTTGCTGGAGCGGGTCGACATGCTCGCGGAACGCAGGGATGAACTGGCGCTGATCATCGCCGACGAATGCGACGGCCAGGACCAGTATCGAGATGACCTTCGGATGTATCGAACGGCGGGGACGTGGGGTTATAGGTCCCGGAAGATCACTCGCGTCGTTGACACGATGCACTTCGCGTCTTCCGCAGCGAGCCGGCTTCTCCAGGCTGCGGATCTGGTGACCTTTCTGCATCACCGCATCCAGACCGGTGCTGACGCCGACCCCCGAGCCAAGCGCGCCAACGAGGAACTATGGAGCCGCGTTGCGCCCAAAGTGCACCACCAGGGAACGTGGATGCCCTGACGCACGAAGGCCCCGCTCGTTGGCGGGGCCTAAGGCTGGACGGGCGACCGTTCTCACAGCCACCTGCGAGACACAAGATTAGCAGGTTTTGTAAGGTTCCGGGAACACGACATCCGGCCAATGTTGGGTTTGACCTGGGGTTTCGTCCTCGCAAGTCACCCAAGTCACTCTGGTTTCAGAACACGCGCAGGGAAGGCATATGTGCCCAGGATGTGCCCCTCGACTCGGGTCCGACCTTTGGCCAAGGCTGCACGTCAACGGCTTCTTCTTGGGGCCAGCGGACGCGGGGATCGCTGACCAGTCGGTCTCTCCCGACGCTGCTGCGGGGCTGCCGGTAGCGCGGTGACACCGAGTGCAGCGTCTCTGGCGGCGATTGCCTCGTCGCGCACCGCGATGGCCGAGGCCCGTTCTCTCGCCAGCTGTTCGATCATGACCGCGTAGGTGCCCACCAGCTCCGTCAGCTGCCGCTTCTCCTTGCGGAGGCGGGCCAGCTCCTCGCGGAGCTTGTCGAGCTCGGCCTCGGCCTTCTTGACCGGCTCGCTCTTGTGCCGAGCGGCCTTGAACTCCGCCTGGTACTTGGCCATCAGCTTGTTCGGATACTTGTGCGTCAGCAGCCACCGCTTGACCTGGGCTTCCTCGGCCAAGTCCAGGATGGTGAGCTTGCCCGAGGAGTGCAGCGGCGTCCCGGCCAGCAGCCTGTCGGCGGCCGTCCGCAGCTTGACGCACAACTCCTGCGGCGGATCCGGCTCAGGGCTCACGTCGCGCCTCCCTTGGGCCGTCCGCGTTCATGCTCGGCAATGAGGCTCTCCAGATGGGCAAGGCGCCTGCGTTCGCGTCCGTAGCGGATCTTCGGGCTGGCCTCGTCGGCGACGATGAGTCTCAGCTCGGCGGCCTCGGCCCTCAGTTCGTCGATGTTCTCCTCGGTGCGGGCGATGTTGCGGCAGGCCGGCCGGCACCCGTCGGTGTCGGGGGTGACCCGGGCGTCATCGAGTGCGGGCTCCAGCTCGCAAAGCGCCGTCGGGAAGGCGAAGACGCAGGTCATGCCCTTGCCCGGGTAGATCTGCAGCGAGGGGTTCGCCATGACGTGCCGGGCTTCCTGGCCCGTGCGAAGCACCCGCCCGTGGAACTTCGTCGCCCCGCCCGTCACCCGGGACCGGTAGGTGTCTGCCGCCGGACCGCTGACGTGCTCACCGGCCTTCAGGCGCCGGTCGGCCTCCTCCAGGTCCTCCAGCCGGGTCAGCCACCGTTCGAACGCGAGATCGTCGGGGAACCCGGACGCGTAGTTGCCCGCGTATCCCTGCGTGATCTGAACGCGCAGGTGCCCGTACTGAATCGCCGCGGCGACCATTCCGCGCGGGCGACGGCAGATGAACCATGCCAGCGTGCGGCGGAGCCGCGAGATCGTCAGCGGCTTCGGGTCAGGAGGGATCACGTCGCTGCGGCCCCGCCGGTGGCAGAAGTCGTTGACCCAGGTCACGAAGCGGTTCAAGTCCTCGTTGGTCGACCCGAAGGTGCGGGCCCCGCCCTCGCGCGGATTGGGCCCGTCCACCACCAACCAGACCGGGAAGAGGACGTCCGCATCGTGGAGGCGTTCGAGGACACCGATGGCCGTGGCCACCAACTCGGCGGCGATCCAGGGCTCGTCGCGGAACTGGCCCTCGGGGATCTTGGCCCCTTTCTCGTCCCGGGCGCCTTTCCACTTGCGGCCGTGGATCTCCCACAGTTTCGTCACCGTGTCCCGCCGCAGATTGAGCGCCTCCCCCGGACGACACCCGGTCAGGTAGGCGATCAGCAAGAAGCACGCCGTGGACAGTGTCCGCGCCAGCACCTTGACCTCGCTGTAGGGGATGCCGGTCATCCAGGGCTCGCCGTCCAGCAACCCCTTCGGCCGGACCGCCATGAAGGTGCCGTGTGCGATGCGAAGCCCGGAGGTCAGGAACATGCGCTGGTAGTGCCAATGCTTCGTCCGCAGCGACCAGGGGTCGATGTCCAGCAGCTTGGCCAGGAAGGGCCAGTCCGGCTCCCAGGTGCCGTCCTCCTTCTGCCGCCCCGGAAGATCGCGGCCGGTCTCCCGGAACGAGGCGATCAGCTTCTCGACCTCCGGGGTGGCCCCGGCCCTGCCCGGGGTGCGGACCCGGCGGTGCGGGCCGGGGCTGTAGCGGCCCGGCTTGAGACCGAACAGCGGCCGGAACTCCTCAAGGGCCGCAATGATGTCGTCGGCGAAGTCCTCGACGAACCGTGCCGCCCAGAGCACGGTCATGGTCATCGTGGCTTCCTGGATGCGTGCGGTGGAGTTCTCCCGGTCCCGCTGGGACTTCCCCAACAGGATCCGGGAGTCCTTCCCGCCCCAAGGAGGGGCCTCCGGCAGCCGGCCCTCCGGCGGCAACAGGTCACGGAAGGCCCAGAACCGGCGAACCGCCTGCAGCACATCGCTGCGGTAGCCGTGGGTGAGTTCCGCGTCCCGGACAGCGTCGAGGAAGTCCTCCAGGTCCTCGCTCGTCACCTCCGAGACCGTCGCGAAGCCGTGCAGCTCCAGCCAGTCCAGCAGGACGCGCAGGAGCCGAAGCTGGGCGACCATGGTGTAGACGGCCAGACGCCCGTCGATATTCGCCCGGCGAAGGACCGGCAGGTCCTCGTCGCAGTTGAGCTCCTGCCAGATGTAGATCTTGGCGATCTCGAAGAACCGCTCGGGCACCAGGGCGAAGTTGAGGCTCACGGCACCTAGGTGATCCTCGAAGATCCCCGGCCGCAGATTCCATCGCATGTCGGCCAGCACCGACAGCTTCGTGCGGTCGGTGCCCGGACGCAGGCTCCTTCGCTCCAGCACCAGGGTGCCGGGTCCCGGCAGCGCAGGCTGTGCCTTCTTCGGTGCGTCTTCCGCGGTCATCGCTCGTCCAGCTCCCCGTCCAAAAGCCGCCGCACCAGCTCACGTTCGGCGTCGCCCGCCTGTTCCCGGGCCTTGCTCACCGCCCGCTTGCCGGCCCGCCGCAGAAGGTCCTCCAGCTGGAAGAAAGGCAGTGCGAACCGCTCGGCCCAGCGCAGGGCCGTCATGTGCGTGCGCCGCTCGTCGATCATGTCGAGGGCGACCGTCTGCACCACGAGATGGTGCGGCATCGCGCGGGCGCACGGGCAGTCCAGACACTTCAGGAACGACGCCCGACACGGTGCCCCGGAAGGACTGTGCGGGCTGTTGGTGTTGTCGGTGCAGGCGGCCAGGACCGTGTCGGCGTCCCGGGCAACAAGCAGCCGCATCATCTCCGTGCTCACCCCGAGCCGCTTGGCCACCGGCTCCGGGTCCCGCAGGGCCTCAGCGACGTCCTCCCGGCTCAGCTGCTGGATGCGGCCCGCAGTGCGGGCCTTGACGACTTCCTTCTCCAGCACGTCGGCGACGACCTTCTGGTACTCGCGCAGGCTCGTCTTGTCGCGCCGCAAATAGGTGTCCGCGAGCGTCTGCGTCGTGTGCGCGACCGGCTTCTGTTCCCGCGCCGAGTGCGTGACGCGCATCCGCCCGGTGCCCACGATCAGCCGTTGCGGCCCGCCGTCCTCGTCCGGCTCGTCAGCAATCAGGTTCAGCTCGGCGCCCCAGGCCCCGACAGCGGAGAGCGACAGCTGATCCCGATACCCCGGGCCGTTCTTGTGACGGCGTTTGACCACGGTGCCCTGCCTGGGCCGGGGCCCTCCGGCCTTGGGAATCCAGTAGACTAGCAGGCGGTCGCTGCCCATGTTCCGCCGTGCCGGGGCGGTCAGCTCCAGCGCCAGCATGTAGAGGCCGAACGCCGTGTGCAGCTCGTCCCGTGCCGACAGCACCCCTTCCTCCTGCGGTGCCGCCGCCCACGACGGCAGGTCGCTCAACGCCGCCGTCATGTAGCGGCGCCGGCCTCGCCGCGGCTTGCTCAGATCGACCTGAACCGTGGACACCGGCCCGGCGCCCCCGTCCGTGCGGTGGAAGGCGGCCGGCGCCTTGATGATGGTCGAACCGTTCTCGCCGGTCAGCCGCACCAGCAGAATCGTGATTGCGGCCGTCTCCTGCACGTTCAGATGCAGCTGCTTCATCAGCTCCATCACGGTGCCGTGCCGGGCGACCCAGGGCGCTGTCCCGTTGTCCCACTTGTTGCGCGGCAGCTCACGGCCGCTCTCCACCATGTCGAGGATCGAGCCGTACTCGAACAGGTCCGGATCCGCCTCCTGCGTGATCTCGCCGCGACGCCATCGCTCCAGCAGTTCGCGGGCCTTGCGGATCCGGGCGGCTGCCGCCCGCACCGTCTTCCGCGCGGCGTCCAGGATCGCCTTCTCCTCAGCAGGGCTGTAGCTGCCCCGCGAAGTGATCTTCTCCCGGCGGTCCGGCACCCACTCCGAACACTTCGCGGCGAACTGCGGGGTCAGCCCCTCCACGTGCACCAGCAAGGACCGCAGCAGGCCCAGCATCATCCCGGCGGTCGGCGCGTCCCCCTTGCTCAGCAGGAACTCCTTCAGGTGCCGCGGCGCCAGCTCGGCCGGCGCCGTAGGGGGCCGCTCGTCCTTGATCAAGAGCTTGACGAAGGCGTTCAGCTGCCGGAAGGCGTTGTTCGCGCCTCCGGTGCCATTGATCTGCCCGCCCGGTCCCACGTGCGCGTCGAAGGCGCGGGCGAACGCCTCCTGCAGCGGGCGGGCCACCGCAAAGGTGGTGAAGTCGTAGTCGATCACGTCACCGTCCAGCTCGGAGAAGAACCGGACCCGGCACTCTCCGTCGTCCATAAACAGCCGCTGCGGCGGGGTGTAGCCCGCCTCCGGCATCCCCGCCGACCGGCCCGGACTCACGAGGACACCACCGGATCGCCCAGCACCCGCCGGTCGGCGCCGTAGACGGCCGCCATCAGATCAGCGATGCCGCTGCTGCCCGCGTGCAGCAGCAGGATCTCCAGTTCAAGGGCCTCGAACGGCTCCAAGTAGATCTCCTTGGTGGTGCGCTGGTCCGCGTGCCCGAGCATCAGCCGCACCAGGTCCCAGGTAGAGCCGAACTCGTAGCGCAGATCCCGCAGTTCCTCGCCGTCCAGGTGCGCGAACTTCTTGTCGAACAACAGCCGGCCCACCGAGAACCAGCGCAGAGCGCAACTGTGCCGCAGCATGTGCGGAGCACCGGCGAAGCCCTCCAGGCCCAGGCCGCGCAGCCGCTTGTTGGCCTCGGTGAACACGTGCTCCCACCCGTGCGGATCCCGCGGCAGCCCGTCCTCGTTCAGCCAGAGCGCGACCGGCTCCAGCCCCTGCGGCGTCTCCCGCAGCAGCCGGCGCCGCTCCAGGGGCGTCAGCGAGTCCAGCGGCACCTCGCTCACCAAGCCGTCCTGCGTGACCAGGCGTGCCCGCCGGTCCGGCAGCATCCGCGTCAGCAGCCGGGCCCCGGCGATCTGCTCGTAGCGGCCCGCTGCCCGAGCCCGGCGAACCGCAGTCGCGCGAGCGCCCTCGCAGTAGTCGAGCACCGGCAACAGGGCCTTCCGCGACATCCAGTACCTGCGCGCGACATCGCCCTTGGCGCACTTCTCGGCCATGTGGCAGGTGTAGAAACCGCGGCTGGGATCGTCCGGCGGAAGCTCCACCAGCAGCAACGAGCCACCCTCCTCCAGCCGTAGCGCGGTGCCGTAGAGGAGGTCGGCGAAGGCCGCGTTGCGCTGCCCGTTGCGGCCCCGCCACCCGAGATCCTCATCCCCTTCCAGCGTGAGCCCGAGCAGTCCGCAGTCCCGATACCGCTCGAAGCCGGCCGGATCGAACCACTTCACGTCCCGGTCCCGCGTGGCCTTCGGGGCGGTCACGGGCTTCTCCGCCTGCGTGCCGTCACGGCGCTTGCCGCGGGTGCGTCGCGTCCGGATCGGATTGGAGACCTGATACTCGCTGGCCGCCCACAGGTAGAATAGCCGGATCACCGTGAGGTCATCGCCGTAGGTGCCGCTCTCGACGGGCCGCGGGTTGCGCTCGTCCAGCGTCCGCCAGGTCTTGAACGCCTCCTCGGCGGTCGGCTCGACGTCGTCCCACGGTTGGCCGTAGGCCCACAGGAAGCTGAGCCACACCACCAGGCTGTACGCGTACTTCTTCCACGTCGTCGGCGCGAGCCCGCGAATGTCGTCGCTGTCGAACCACCGGTTCACCCGAAGATCCGGGGCGCCCAGGGGGTCGAGAAGGAAGGGCTGCCCCGCCCTCCGCGAACGAGCCGCCGAACGCTCCAGCACGTCCCGGTGCTGCAACACGACCGGATCCGTGTATGCGAGGGGAAGATCCACGCTTTCCCCGTGAAAGAAGACCCTCCATCTCACCTGTCGGATCTTGCAGAACCCCACGTCACGCCAGGACCGCTACGGCCAGCGTTCACCCAAACGAGCTACACCCTTCGCGCCGATCCCGAGCAACACGGATGTGCAACAACACGTAACTGGATAGAGAACGTAGGAGTTTCCCGACACGATCGCCGACGTCGAGAGCCACGTTCTCCCGCTGCTCCGGAGTAAGGGCATCCGGTACACGCAGGTCGCGCGGGCCGGGCGTCAGGACTCGGCAGGCGTCGAGGTCCTCTCCGACACCACGAACCCTGGCAAGGTGTTCGGCAAGGGCCCGTGGACGCTCATGGACGAGCTGGAGGAGAACGGCACGGTCCCCCAGTACGCCGGCGGTCACGTATGCAGCCAGAAGCACAAGGCCTTCCCGATCGACCGCCTCCAGCTCAAGCGGTCGGGCGGGCAGACCGTCGGCAAGCTCTTCGGTTACAACGCCGACGAGCACAAGCGCGCGGTCAAGGCCAACAAGTTCCAGGCCGAGCGCAACCAGACGGCGGGCTACGAGACCTTCGCCCTGGACTACCCGCTGCTCAGGCTCGGCTGGTCTCGTCAGGACGTGCAGGGCTACGTGAAGAACCGCCTCGGGATTGACATGGCCAAGTCATACTGTCCGGTATGCCCGTTTTCTGGGGTGTGCTCACCTCAGCCGGATCACCTGGAGCGGCTGCGGAAGTACCCCGGCCTCGCGGCGCGCGTGCTGCGTCTGGAGTACCTGTCGATGGCCCTGAACGACAACATGTCCCTCTACAAGGACGACACCCTGTTCAGGCGGGTCACCGACGACCAGAACACCGAGGCGATCGGTCGGTTCAACGCTCGGCTGGACGAGGAGCCGTGGGCGGTCTACCGGTTGCAGCGCGCCTACACCGCTGGCCGTCGACCCGAGTGCAAGACCGCACACGGCAACCGCTGCGCCAAGCCGGAGTGCCGCGACAGCAGCTTCAAGGGCACCGTCTACCGGTCGGTGAAAACCGTCCGCACCGGCAGCCGCGCCGAAGTCGGCACCTTCCTGCACAACGCCGCCACGGCCCTCAACCGACCGGTTGAGCACTCCACGAAGGCCCACGGCGTCGGCATCGACCGCGTCCGCACTCGCGTCCGCCCGGACCCCAAGGTCTACGGCACGGTCGAGGACTTCTACGTGACCGCCCCGGCCGGCGTGCAGGACAAGGCCCGCGACGGCTTCGCCAAAGTGTGGGCCGCGATGACCGCCGGCCAGTAGACCACCGCCCCTGCGAGGAGAGATGACCACGCGCACCCTGCCTCCCGCCGCCTACGACAAGGTCACCGCCACGGTCGGGCGCGACACTGGCGAGCAGCGCACGGCGACCCTCTGGACCCATGCTGCGGCCCTCGTCCGGCACGCTCATGACCACGGCCTGGCCCCGACCGACGACCGCCCGGCGGGCCCGGACGGCCTGCTCAAGTCCCTGGAGAGCCTCGCCGACTGCCACCCCTCCCTGGCCCCGCTCGCCGATCCGGCCGTACTGCCGCTGTGGGAGCAGCCGCTCGGCGCCACCGCCTGGGCCGCCATCGAGGAGTTCTGGGATCGGCACCCCGCCCTCGAAGACGAGCACCGCGTGGACGGCTACGCCCTCGGCGACACCTACCAGCTGCTGTCCGAGGAGGCCCGCAAGGGGCGGGCCCTGTGCCAGACGCCGCCTTGGGTCGCCCGACTCCTGCTGCGTCTGTCGCTGGAGCCTGCCATGGAGGAGTGGGGGCCGGCCAACGTCCGGATGATCGACCCCGCCTGCGGGACCGGGCACATCGCCGTCGCCGCGTTCCACATGACCCGCGTTCCGCCAGTCCGCGGCCGCCGGCCCGCCCCGGTTGGGCACGGGCCGCAGGCAGTCGAGCGTGCTCTGGCAGCGGTGACGGGCGTGGACCTCGACGCGTACGCCGTGGCGCTGACCGCCTACCGCCTTCTGGCCAGCTCGGCGTCCGTCCTCGGCGTGAGCCTGGACCGCGTCCCGGCGTCGTGGCCCGTCAACGTGACCGCCGCCGACTCCCTGCTGGACCGCACCGAGCCCCTGCTGGCCGCTGGCACGTACCACGCGTGCGTAGCCAACCCGCCTTACATCACCCCGAAGGACCCCGTCGTCCGCGACCAGGTCCGCGCCGCGTACCCGCAGGTTGCGGCCGGCAAATACTCACTGGCTCTGCCCTTTACCGCGCTGATGCTCGAGCACCTGGCCGTCCCGGACGGCTTCGTGGCGCAGCTGACCGCGAACTCGTTCATGAAGCGGGAGTTCGGCAGGCGGTACGTCACCGAGTTCCTTCCCCGCTACGACGCGCGCTGGATCATCGACACCTCCGGGGCCTACATCCCCGGTCACGGGACGCCCACCTGCATCCTCGTTCACCGAGCCCGTCCGCCGGTCGGCGACACGGTCACGGTGGTCCGGGGCAACCGCGGGGAGCCGCACATTCCAGAGGACCCCGCGCAAGGGCTGGTCTGGAGAGCGATCGAGGAAGCGGTCGACAGCCGGCTGGCCTGGGACCGGTTCCAAGCGGGTGCGGACCTCGCGCGGCGCGACGGAGGCGACACCGCCTAGATGTTGCGTATTCTCGTTTCAATGTGTACTGTCATTCTCAGGTCGGGCCAACGCCCCGCCTCGCCAAACCACTTGACGAGCGCCGCTCCAGGCGTCGCGCCGTCTCAGCGCATCCGGGGACTGATATAGATGAAGCGGAACAAGCCGCTCATAAAGCGCCGCAAGGCGGGAACGCAGTACATGCGGCGGAGGCCGTACCGGTGGCAGGTAAGGTCCACTGGCCACTGGGTGCTGGCCGTGCCTCAGGCGTTCGTCGGGACCAGCCAGACCGTCCTCGACATGACCGGAGCCGTGCCCGCGGGCGCTGACGAATCGTCCCCCGACGACCCGCGTTACGACGGCTCTATATTGCGCTGGCGGCTCGACCGCGACGGCCAGACCCAGTTCGTCTACGGGTTCTGGACATGGGGTCGGAGCCAGTCGGCCAAGGGTAAGCGCTTCTCGGCCAGGTTCCGTCTCTCTCTCCCCGCTACATCGGACGTGTACCACGTGTTCGCAGCGGAACGTCCCGCGTGCGCACGCGGGACGCGGTGCCCGCTCGCGCAGCACTGGTACACGGCTATCGAGGCCGACCTGGCGACGCACCGACCCGATCAGTGCCCGATGGGCGTGCTGAATGACGGTCCGCCCTGGCGCCTGATCGGCCGGACAGTGCCCGACGGCCGCCACATCTACTGACGCCTCAGCACAGGACACCGGGCCGCCCGACAGTTGTCTCAACTCCGGTCGGCCCGGTCCCAAGCCCGAACGCAATCCAGCCTGGCCAAGGCCGCCGCTGGAACCCCTCCACAGCTCTTCCCTTCCGCCATCCCAGAGGCGACGCACCGCGTCTCATACACCCAGGAGCCATCATGGGCACCACCCGTACCCGTCTGCCCGGCATCACGCTCCGCGACGTGGCGCCCACCGACGCGGACGCCGTTATGCGACTCCTCGCCGACGTGAACCCCGGCGATCCCGACGCCTTCGAGGACGTCCGGCCGAACCTGTCTTTGCCGCAGGAGGGACCCCTCTCGCACTTCCGGAACCTGATGGTCGTGGCACTAAGCGATGCAGGCGAGATCCTCGGCGTCCTCATCGGAGGCGTCCCGCTCTGGCTCTTCAGCCACATCGGTGTCGATCCCGTCCTGGCACACCGCCTGGCGGAACGAATCGCGACCATCACGGCAGTGGCCGTGCTGCCCCAGCAGCGCGGGCGCGGCATCGGAGCCGAACTTGTCCGGCACTCGGTGCGCCGTTTCACGCGCGCCGGCTACGGACTGCTGACCCTCAACTGCTTCCCTGAGCTGGAAAGCTACTACCAGGGCTTGGGCTTCACGATCATGGACGACCTGAACGTGTCCCTCGGTCCTCTGAACCCGGTACAGCAGCAGTGGGGCGACACGCGAGTGGCCGCCCGGGCTCTGGACCGGTACACCGCACTCGTCGATGTCCCCGGTCTTTCCTCTCCGGTCGTCTCGGGCATTCTCCCCAACACGAGCTTGCCCCGAGGTACCTACTTCGACGGTGAGCGGCTGTGGCCCTGAACTGCCGAAGGCCAGGCTGAAACGTTCATCCCGGCTAGAGCATGCGTACGAATGCAGGTACGGATCTGCATCCACAACCAAGGAGAATCCGATGCCAGTTGCTGACAGACAGGGCCCCGTGCCGCGCCCCTGGGCCCGGTGGTCGCTTCGCTGGGGCGCGCCGAGTGCGGCGGTCGCCCTGGTCAGCGTGTGGGTGATAGAGCCCGGCAGCCTCGTCGGCGGGATCGTTGCGGTCGGGGTGGCGCTGGCGGCGCTCCTGGTCTTCGCCGGGACGATGCCCCGGCGACAGCCCCAGGAGCGGCGAGCGCGCAGGGATGCTGCCGGCGCGGGCGAGTAGCGGGAGCCCGGTGCCGCGGCCGTTGCGCCGCGCACCTGAGACTCCGGATGGTGGTCCGGGTGAGTGTGTGAGCACCCCGGCCCACCATCCGGGGGCGTGGGTACTTTCGAGCATCCTGAATGTTGCTTATTCTCGTTTCAGTATGTAGATTGCTTGCATTGCTGGCGAACCTTCAAGCCCGCGCCACACCGCCCCCCTTCTCCTCAGGAGCCCTCCCATGCTTGCTGTCGTCCATGAGGTTGACGCCGCGCTTCTCGCCTACCGGCGGGGCTGGGCCGATGTCTGGCTGACCCTGGTGGACATCACCACCGACTTGATGCACCTGGCCAGTCACATGCGCACCGACGTCGAACGCTGCCTCGACGGCGACGCGAAGGCGCGACTAGACGAACGCCCCCTGGCCGCCATGCCGAACCTCGCGCCCTCCGTCGAGCCGATCCACAACACGGATGACTCGGCCGCCGAGGACCACCTCTTCGACGTATACGTGCACGCCAGCGACGCTGCTGCCGCCCTTCGAGTGCACATGGCAGACGACCCCTACCCCACCTTCTCGAAGGCGCTGCACGTCCTGCTCAACGATCTGCGCGCCTACGCCCAGAACCTCGGCTTCGACTTCGACGAGGTCATGCGCGTGGCTGCGCAGGCCCACCGGGTCGACCAGCGCAAGGCCAAGTAGCCGGACGCCGCCCGGCGCCGTCACCCACGGTGCCGCCGCCCTACGAACGATTCCGCCAGAAAGGGACCAGCATCATGACCAGGGCCGTGATCCGCACTCCGGAAGCCGAATACCCTCCCCGCGGCTCCATACGGATGTACCTCGACCGCGGTGTGCACCCGGCGACCGGGGCGCCGCTCCTCGGCGCCGATCTCGACAACCCGCCCGCCGTCTGCGGAAGTTGCGCCCACACGGTGCTGAAGCGGCTCGCTGACGGTCGCGAGCGGCTCAAGTGCGGGCGTCGGCCGTGCGGGAGCCGCGGGCTGCGCGGTCCCGATTTGCGCGACTCCATGCCCGCGTGCGCGGAGTACACCGCCGCATCCGCCGCACTGCACAGCACCTGATCTCCCTGACCGCCGCGCCCGGGTGCGTTCCGCCCAGACCTACGCGGTCCTGCACGCCGCAGGCGGCAGAACCCGGGCGTAGGCAGGTCCCCCGTAGCCCCAACCCCCAACCCGCTTCACCCGGAGATGTGATCATGCTGCCCGGCCTCGCCCAGCACATCGACTTCCAGCCGGCCCACAACGACTACACCCGCGGGTTCCTCGTGGTGAGCAAGACCGACCGCACCACCGTGTACGGGTACGTGTGGGAACACACCCTCCCGGACCGCACCACCACGTGGGTCGCCCAGCCCGACGCGACCAACCACGCTTCGCGTATCGCCGGCTTCCAGTCCCGGGAGTGGGGCGGCGAGTTCCTGTACGAGCGCGAGTGGCCCAAGTTCGTCCATCGCGAGGGCGCCAAGGCCGACGCTCTCCCGCAGGTGGGATGCACCGAGCACACGCCGTGCGGGACCTGCTCCCTGTGCGAACCCGACCTGGCCCGCCGCGGAATTCTCTGAGCGAGACGGCTGCGCCGCTCGTACGGCACTCATCACCACAACGTGCAGGCCCGGTGCCGCAGACGGCGCCTTCCCACCCGCGGCACCGGTCCCGACTCCCTGTTCCCGACCACAACACCCCACCCATGCCCTGGAACCCTCATGCCCGCTGATTCCACCGCCACCATCGTGACCAAGGCCATCGATCAGGTGATCACCCACAGGGAAGGGGACTGTACCGATCCGAGTTGCGCCCGGCACGCCGGTACGACCAACTGCCCCCCGATCACCGTCAGCCGTAGCCCCGGCTCCGTCCTCGGCGAAGCGGTCGCCGAGGCCTGGCACGCCGCCGGCGGCAGCCGGCTCGACATCCCCGCAGGGGTCGTCGCCGCCCTCGCTCTGTGGCCCCAGAAGTCCCCCGGCGCCGAGGCCGCCGACACAATCGCCGCGTACATCGCCGCACAGCCCCCGCGCGTCCTGGTCCGCGGCCTGGCCGACAGCGCCGACTACTACTACCGCCTTCGCCCCGACCTGTGGGCCACCGCCCGCCCGCTGTTCGACTGGACCAGGGAGGACCTGCACGACACCCACCTCGCGGGCGTACGCGCCGTGGCCCGTGCCGCGCTGCGCCACGGAGTCCTCCAGCACACCGGAGACACCGACCCCGCCGAGCGGTCCCGGATCGACCTCATGTCCTGGGTCATCACGAGCCTGCGCCACCACCACTCCCGGCGCAGCCTCGGCGAGTACCACACCCCGCCCGACATCAGCAATCTGATCGCCACCGTGCTGGCCGACGAGGGCAGCACAGGAAGGCGACCCCACCGACGCGGCGAATGGGCGCTCGAGCCGACCGCCGGAACAGGAGGGCTCTTCCGCTCCGCCGCGCAGGACCTGCGCCGCGCCGGCGAGGACCCGGCAGAGCGCGGCTGGGTCATGCTCGAACTCGATCCCCTGGCCGCCGCCGGAGCCGCCGTCAACGCCCTGGTCTGGGAACTGGGCCCCCGCGCGGTCGTCGGATGCGGAGATGTCCTCGCACAGCCCAACCTCGCCGAGGACACCCTCGCCCGGGCGCGCGACATGGCCCGCCACCGCGACGACGTCATGGATCTGATCCGCTTCGCGATCGCCACACGCACGACCGACCGCCTGCTCGACGCCCTCATGGCCACCAACTAGCCGCCCCACCCGGCCCGCGACCTCGTGGGCCGAGCCCGAAGGAGAGACCATGGGCCAAGCCCACGACCACCGCGAGAGCCAGGCCGTAGCCCAGGCGCTGCGCACCGTCCTGCCAGCGCCCAGCCGTACCTATGTGTACGTGCTCGCCTGCGGATGCACCGACGCCGAGGGTCTGCTGTCCTGGCACATCGACACCGAGGCCCGGTCCTACGAGCTCGAGCTCTCCCCCGCCGCAGTCGGCCCGAGGGAGGTCCGGCTGACGAGCCGGCCGCTCATCGGCGACGAGCCCGCCTGGAGCGAGGAGTTCCTCATCGGCGGCGCATCAGCCAGCTGGGCGCACTCCCTCGCACGTCTGGTCGCCCGGCTCACCCTCTCCGACCGGAGCCCTCTCCCCCTCGACTGAGCAAAGGACCCCCGTGTTGAGCCCCGCCCCCCTGTCCGACTGCCTGCCGGCCTTCGGCCGGCACCGCGGCTACCCACCGCGCTACGGGTGGCTCTGCAAGGTCTACGACGCCCTGCTCCAGGACCCCACCGCCCTGCGCCGCCCCGACGCGACCGTCGTGCTCGGCGTCGGCAAGAGCATGGTCCCGTCCATGGCCTTCTGGTCCCAGGCCTTCGGAATGGCCGTCCGCAACAGCCAGGGCCTGGTGCCCACGGACCGCGCCCACTGGCTCCTGCACGACGAGACCGGCGCTGACCCCTACCTCGAGCTCGATGCCAGCCTGTGGCTGCTGCACTGGTGGCTGGTGAGCGCCCGGCCGTGCCATGTGCCCACCTGGCGGTACCTCTTCGGGTACTCCCCGCTCAGCCGGTCCAGCCGCGCAGAGACGCAGGGGCGCCTGGCGGCCGCCGCTGAAGCGGCCGGCCTCAGGAGCCCGGCTTCGTCGGTGCTCGCCTCGGACATCGCCTGCCTGGTGAGCATGTATGCGCCCGGCGACCGCTCTGCCGCGAACATCGAGGACGAGCTCTCTAACCCGTTCCGCACCCTCCACCTGCTCGACCCAGAACCGCCCGCCGACCGCATGGCCGACCGCAGCCACCTCGTCGTGCTCCGCCGAACGGCCGGCCGACACTGTCCCGCGCCCGTTCAGGTGTACGCGAGCCTGGACTTCGCAGCCCGGACCGCCGGCCCGGAGGTCGGCTCCGTCACCCTGGCTCGGCTCGCCTCCGATCCCCTCGGGCCCGGCCGGCTCCTTCTCACGAGCACCGCCGACCTCCGCCGCGCCCTGCACCAGATCGCCGGCCAGCATGGGGGTCTGGCCGTCGTGGAGTCCGGCGACGGCCAGGAGACACTCGTCTACTCATGCCCGCCCGCACTGCTCGCCGAGGACGTCCTCGCCGACGCCTACCCCTCCCTACGGCCGACCACATGCCGTGCTGGGAGATGGGGAGTTACCCATCCAGGCCCTGACGGACTGACTCCCGACTTCCGCTCGCCGAGGCGGGATCCCGGGCTCGGCGAACCCAGCACTTATGTTGCCTATTAGGTTTTCCATGTGTACTGTGATCCTTGTTGGTGGTGCTCGCCTCCGGGCTTGAGCACCCCCGCGTCTTCCCCTACCGACGAGACAGGCCCAGGAGACACGCATGCGCATCAAGACCGGTGGACAGCACCAGGGATGGACCGTCGTACACCAGGCGCGACGCGCGTGGCGCGGCTCCTTCGAGGGCGTGTGGCTCGGCGTGGAGGAGTCCGCCGGTCACTGGATGGTCGGCCGCCAGCACGACGGGCAGTCGATGGACGACGGCTTCGACGCGGACGGCAACTGGGCCACGTCCCGGCACTTCCGCGAGGGCAACGAGTACCTCAACATGCGCCGGGCTCTGGCCGCGTACGACGAGGAGGCCCAGAACGCGAGCGACGTCTGGAACGGAATGTGGGACCAGCGCGCCCACGAGGCCGTCGCCCGGCACCTCGCGCACCGCGTTCCCTTCCCCGCGCCGGTCCGGCTCTCGGCCGGATGGATCGGGCGCGGCCTGACCGACTACCACCCCCCGCGCGGGTTGACGATCCCGCTCGACGGGCCGGAGGCCAAGTACCACCTGATCCGCTACCTCCAGGGCCAGACCCGGTTCGACGAGATCGTGACGGAGCCGGGCTCGGTCTCCGAGAAGGAGGCGTACCAGCTGGCCATCAACGCGACGGGCCCGGTCCGCTTCGTCTGCCGCGGCGTGACCTTCTACCTGAGCGAATGAGCCGGACGGCACGGGCGCGGGGTCCAACCGTGCCCGTGCCGGCGGACCACAAGTCGTCCAGCCAACCACCGACGTACAGACCGAAGGCGAGGACACCGCCCCTGGGGCGGTCGAGAAGATGGACCACAAGAACCTCATCGGCCACGACGGCGCCGTCCACGAGGGCCTGCTCAACAGCCACACCGGCTTCATGATTGACGTGGCCTGCAACGCGGGCCGGTACTCCGTCGTCCACCCCTACGAGAAGCTCGACCCGGCGCGCGTCACCGACGCTCCCCTGTCCTGTCCTGCTTGCGTCGCCGCGAACTCCCCCGCCAGCACGCAGCTGCACCGCGGAAGAGTCGCCCAGCGGTACGCCGAAGACGTCCTCGCCCTCGCCGACACCCGCGGATGCCCGCCCGCCCAAGACGACGAAGGGCTCCGAGTGGCCTTCGTGGCACTCGCGACAGAGAATCCGCCGCCCCAGACCCTGTACGCGCTGATCAGAGAGCACGTAACCGACATGCTGACTGATCGCGCCCTGGCCGTTCCGGAAGGGGTCCCGCAGGTCCTCGTGCCCTACAAGCGGTACACCGGCGGCACAGTCCAGGCCCCCGTCGGCCCTGGGGACCGCCTCATGCACTACAGCGCCGCTGGCGGGTACTTTCAGTACGTCTGGGTCGATGGGCTCGATGAGTCTCCGGACGGAATCGTCGTCACGGTCCACGAGAAGGACCGGCGTCCGGTCACGTACTCGGCGCGCGAGGTCAGCCAGCGGTACTCGAAGCTCGACCGGGCGGCGCCGCTGCCGCCGAGCGGTGGGTGAGCGAAGCTGACGGCTGCGACCTGCCCTCAACCCGCCCTGAGGCAGGCCGGACACGCACCGTCGCGGCTGCCCCCGCCCCTCACCCGCAGGTATTCACCGGGCTAGCGCTCGTCCCTCAAAGCCAGGTCCCCACCGCGATGGCCTGAGCCAGTTCAGGTTTCACCCGCAGCCCGCGCCGGGATGCCCTCGCCTCAGCACCGCGACGGATGCACCCCACCACCGCCCTGCTGCCCAACTGACCCTCTCTTTTCAGATGCTGCGCCGCGCCGTCGCCCCGCCGCCGTATCACCCGACTCCGGAAGCGCCCACACCATGACCACCGACAGTCCGCACGTCGCCTACCTGGCCCCTTCCGATCCGGCCCGCCCCCAGCCCGGCCGAGCCAACGACGAGGAGGCCGACCGCTCCGAGAACGCGGTCCTGACCGCCTACCTCTTCCACCTGACGGCCAAGGGACACCGTGTCCTGCGGCACCGCGTCGTCACGGATCCCGTCCTGGCGTCCACCGACCTCTTCGACGCGACTGCCGGAGAGGTGGTGATGGCCTGTCACCGATCGCACTACCCCGCGCTCATCGCCGCGTACGGCGTGATCAGCGACTGCGCGCGGCTCTTCTCCCCGGCCCGCCGCGCACTGCTGTTCACCGCCGAGCCGGGCCCGGTCGCCAAGGAGTTCCTGTCCCACCACAAGATCATCGCGATCTGGCCCGAGGGCGAGTCCTTCGTCCGCGCGGACCCGGCAGCCGAGACAGGCGGAGCGTGAACCGCCAGAGCTTCGGGCCGCCGTCGACGAGAGCCGAGGAACGCGCCTGGCGCGCGGCCGGTCTCCTCGTCGACGTCGCCGGGCGCGTACTGCCGGCCACAGCCCCGCCCTGCGCCTTCTGCGACGGCGAGGACATCGGCGACACCTGCCCGGCATCCCTCACCTGCCCCACATGCAAAGCCACGCCCCGACAAAGGTGCCGCCGGCCGAGCGGACACACCGCCGAGCAGTGGCACCGCAGCCGCGTCCGCGCCGCCGACCTGGAAGACCAGCGCCGCGAGGAAGACGGCGACACCACCCTGCCCGCCCGCTGGTCCGACCCCCAGCTGGCGCCGACCCCATCACGAGGAACACGATGACCACCGACCACCCCGGCAACAGCGCCACGGCCACGTCGCCCGGCGCCCCGGACCGGCCGCGTACGGCCGGAGCCTTCACTCCTCGCATCACCCCCGCCCAGCGCCGCGCCCTCCTCGCCGGGGCCAGGGACCCGATCGGGCTGCTGCCCAAGTCCGTCAACCTGCGGACCCTGGCGTCCCTTGCCGACATCGGCTACGTCGGCCTGGATCAGAGCCGCGACGTCCTTCGTGGACAGGAGGCAACGCGGGACGCGCTGGACGTCTGGGGCGGTGCTCTGACTGAGGACGGCTGGCAGCGGGCCCGCGCCGAGGGCGCGGGCAGGTTCCGGATCGTCGTCGTCGGCTGCGGAAAGGCCAAGCAGGACCGCCGCGTGACCGCTGGCGCGATGTACGTCGGCACCTTCCACGGCTCCTGCCGGGAGACGGCCAAAGCCCTGCTCCAGGACGGCGGCCGCCAGTACATCCTCTCCGCTGCCCACGGGCTCCTCGACCTGTCCACGGAGATCGACCCGTACGACATCACCGTGGGCGACCCCGGCAGCGTCAACGCGGACTTTGTGCAGGCGCAGGTACGGGAACGCGGCATCGAGTCGGCGGAGGTGACGGTGCTGGCCGGCAGCAAGTACGTCGCCCTCGCGAGGCAGTCCTGGCCGGACCTCAAGGCACCCCTCGCCGGTGCCAGCGGGATCGGGGAGATGAAGCAACGCCTTTCCCAGATCCGCCTCGCCGCGCGAGCCGAAGCCGGGCAGCAGCGGTGAGCGCGCCGCTCGGGCCCGCTTCGGCGCAGTGGGAGACCATGGCCGCCGGCCGCGCCGAGGGCTGGACGCAGCGCTGGAGCGGCGGTGTGCCGACGTGGGTGCACACGTCGCAGGGTGGCTTCGACCGGCGCCGGTACGAGGTCGTCGAGCTGGCGGAGGCGCCCGCCCGGAAGTACATCCAGGCGAACCACTATCTGTCGGGGTGGCCGCCGGCGGTCCACCGATTCGGGCTGGTGGACCTCAAGCCTGCAGAGGACGACCACGGCCAGGAGGTCGACGGCGGTCTGCTGGTTGGTGTTATCGTCCTGGGCGTCCCAATGAGCCGCCGGGCTCTGACCAGGGTTTTCCCTTCCCTGGAGCCCTATACCGAGGCCCTTGAGATGTCTCGGGTGTGCTTGTCCCCCTCGGTGGCGAGCAACGGGGAGAGCTTCGCGGTCGCGGCGGCATTGCGCCTGGCCGCGGGGCACGGCGTACGGGGAGTGGTCACCTACGCGGACCCCGTCCCACGGCTGCGGACCCTGTCGGACGGACGCACGGCCGGCTCGCCCCGAGGGCACCTCGGGATCATCTATGCAGCTTATGCGGGTCCGGACATGTTCAGCTGAAGGTGAGACGGCCGTCCACTGCGGTGGAGCAAGGGCGAAGGTTTGGTTGAGCCGAAGGAGGCCGCACCGCCGAGGGTGACTCTATGTGACAGCGAGCTGCTAGTCCTCTTGAGCGCTGAGGCCGACTACTGAGGCGCTTGGCCATACCTACCTGTGAGAGATGACTCCCGGTACCGTGGGCATCCATACTGCAGAGTTCAGCGCGAGAGGTAGACGGATGCCGAAGACGACGGTGGACGTCGATCCCCAGCTTCTGGCGGCTGCCAAAGCACGTCTTGGTACGTCCACGATCAAGGACACCATCAACGCAGCCTTGCGGGAGGTCGCAGAACGAGGCGAGCGCGAGGAAGCCATCGATGAGGTGGCTGCCATGGTGAGGGGCGGCGACCTTGATTGGAATGTCCTCGACGAAAAACAGAAGTACAGGGCGACTGCTCCCAGTGCGGCATCAGAGGATGCTTCATATTCCGTCGAGGGTGCCCAGGTGGAGGGCACGGTCGATCTTGTTTATGAGATTGCGAGCGAATCCGGGAAGCGTGACTTCGGTCTGGTGGAGTTTAAGAGCAGCTCCCCAGCCCCTAATAGGGCTGGTCCCGGCCCGGCTAAATCGAGGTGGCACACCCCGCCCTCATTGGCGACTGGCTTTGACAGGCATCTAGCGTTTGTCAGGGCGGCGCTGGAGAACTTGCCCTCGTCCGAAGTTCTCTCTGCGGCCCAGAATCTACAGATCAGCGACCCGGCTATGGGTAGTGGGGCATTTCTGCGGGCTGCCATGGATCTGGCTGCGCATCGCGTGACTGACAAGGATATTCACGCGATGCGCGAGGCGATCCAGCGCCTACAGATTCATTACTCCCCTCTGGGCGCTCATCCGGATGATGAGGCCAAGGACACCCTTAAAACAGTCGACACCGTGCTTCAAGACCTGGAGGCGCTTGCTGGTGCACTTGACGCTGGTGATGAGGCCGCCGAGTGATCAAGTATGTGATCGACACGTCTGCCGTGCACCGCTTCTTTCAGGATCCAGGTCTCTACCCGACGTGGAGATCGGTCATTGCTCGTGGCGAGGTCGGCATCATCCCGCTCATCGAGTTTGAGATTTGCTACTCCGCACAGAAGGCCGGCGATCGCGTCAAGTTGATTGGTTCGCTCGCCAAGCTGTTTGAGTACCTTACGCCTGGACCGGAGGTGTACGACACAGCTCGGAGCATGCAGGAGGCCCTGACAGCCAAGGGAGCGCACCGCTGCTGTAGCCCCGTTGACCTCGTACTCGCGGCCACGGCCCATGTGGAAGACCTGGCTGTGCTTCACGTCGATAAGGATTACGAGACCGTTGCCCGCTTTTGCCCTTCGTTCAAGCAGGTTCGGCTCGACACAGGGCAGCCGCTGTAGCGGCCCGTGTCTGCGGAGGATCTGTAATCCGTCTGCTCAACGCTAACGTGACTACGCACCTGCTCGATTGCCGCGACTATGTCCTGGCTGTGAGGAGGATTGCCATGCCGGCGATGCACGCTGCCAGCCTCAGAGGGAGCCGCCGGTGGGCGGCTGCCCGCGCGCGAGGCGCAAAACCTGGGCTCACTGTGGCTTGGTTGCACCGAGTGACAGATTGAGAGGGAAGCAGCCCACGACGGCCGTCGGCGCGGGCTGCTGTGTGTGGACTGCAGGTGGGTGGGGGTACTGCGGAAAACGGACAACGGACAGAAACGAGCGACCCCCATAACCAGGCCCTCTCCGCTACCTACACCGGCCGCAGCACGGCGCGGACGGTCATCGTGCTGCCGGACGGCCAGGTGCTCCCTAGTGGAGTACGCGCGGGTTCGTCTACTGCCGCCCGACCTGGCGAAGCTGCATTTCAGCAGGCAGATCGCACCTTTGATGGCGTTCACTCGTTGGTGTGAGATCTCCGCAGTAACTCGCAGATTCTGCGAGTGATCCCAGTAATTTTCCGGTTCGTGTCAGATTTCGAAAGTCGCGTACTGACCTTGGTGCGCCCGGGAGCGGACGCCGATGCGACGGTGGATCCGGCAGCGGTGTCCGTGGAGTCGGGGTTGGCCGACGTCGTCACCCTGCAGCGGCGCCGGCAGGCCCGTATGTCCGCAGTCGACGAGGAGAGCTTCTTCCTCGACACGCTCTCGGAGTACCAGTGGGCCCGGGACGCGGCCGGTCTGGCGCCAACGACGCTCGATGGCCTGCTCAAGCCGGTGGTGGAGGTCTGCGAGTACTACGGCACCGTGCCGTGGCAGCTCACCCCACGCGAGGTGGACCGCTACTTCGCCGGGCCGGGCAAGCGGGCGCCGTCGACGTTGCGCGGGAAGATCAACAAGATCGATGCGTACTTCGCGTTCCTCGAGCAGCGGTACGCCGGCGAGATCATGCGGCGGTTCGGCGCCGCCGTCGAGTCGCCGATCGACCCGTTCAACCGGCCCCGACACCGCGGGGACTTCGGCCTGCGGATCCCGCCGTCGCAGCCCGCGATGCGCGACTTCCTCGGCCGGTGGCGCGAGGACCTGCCCAACGCCCGGAAGTACCTGGTCGCCTGCCGCGACTACGTGATGACCAAGGTCGCCTACCTCTCCGGTGTCCGCGCCGCGGAGCTGTGCGGCGTGTGCATGGGCGACCTGCACTGGGAGCACGGCCAGTGGGGCCGGTTCGTCGTGCTGGGCAAGGGCGCGCACGGCTCGGGGCCGCGGCCGCGCGAGGCGTACATGTTCCAGGAGGGCCGGGCCCTCCTGTGGTGGTACATCGAGGAGATCCGCGGCGAGTTCGGCGACGACACCGAGCACCCGCGGGCGCCGCTGTGGCCCTCGGAGCGCAAGCCGACCGCGGTCGCCTCGCTGAACCTGCCGATCGCGCCGGCGATCGTGCCGTCCACGTTCCGCAAGGCGCTGCACACGGCGGCCGCGAGCTACCTGACCGGACCGGTCACCGACCTCTTCCCGCACCTGCTGCGGCACGCCTGCGCGACCCACAACTACGAGCGCGGGATGACGTTGTGGGAAGTGCAGAAAGTCCTCGGACACGACTGGGCAACCACGACACTTCGGTACATGGCGACCGCTCACGCCGACCCTGAGCACGCGAACCTGACCGCGAGCTCCCAGGCGGCCCAACGACTGGTGATGGACAAGGGGAACCTACGGTGAAGTGGAACCTTCGGATGGTGGCCGCCCAACGGGACCTGTGGCGGCCGACCGAGGTGCTGGCCGCCTTCCAGCAGGTGGGGTTCAACCCCTCACTGAGCAAGGTCGCGGCCCTGTGGGGCGGCACGCCGGTCACCGTACGCCTGGAGGACCTGGACAAGATGTGCGCCGCGCTGAACTGCACGGTCGCCGACCTGCTCCAGGCCGAGCCGCTCGCCGGTGCCCAGGGGGTGCCGGAGTCCGGCCAACGGGCGGTAGGCGCCGAGGAAGGGCCGACAACGGGCCCGGTCCGGCCGGTGCCGCGCAGCCGCCGTGGCACCGGGCCGCGCTCGCTCCCGCCGAACTGAGGGGGCCCCGGCGGTGGCGAAGGATCGTGGTCAGGGACTGGCGCGGAGCTGTCCGGTGTGCCTGGGTTGGCTGGTGGTGCACTGGTACCGGGTGTGCGACGGGTGCCGGCCCTGGGCGAGGAAGTACCCCGAGGTCGGGGTGTGCCCGCGGTGCCGACACGAGGCACATCTGAATACAGACGGGCTGTGCAAGCCGTGTTTGATGGCGATTCGAGCCGAGGACGACGCCGAGTGGGCCCTGGGTCTACAGGAGGCGCGACCGCGGCCGGTCCAGTTGATCGTCGGCGGAATGTACGGCGACCGGTCGGCGGACGCCCGGCCGCTGCGCCGGCCCACGAAGACCGGGCTCAAGGTGGGGCAGGGGTGGTGGATCAAGTTCAGGAGGCAGCGCGCCGCCCCGGGCGGGCCACCGGTGCTTCAGCAGCAGGTGTGCGGCCAGCTTGCGCTGTTCACGGTGCCCCGGGTGCTGACCGACGCCACGGTCAGCGCGATCGTCGGCCGGCCGGTCGCCGGGTGGGAGCAGTGCCGCCTGGTGATCGAGGTGATGGCAGCCGAGCACGGCATGTCCGTGGGCTGGCAGCGCGCAATCGCCGAGATGGTCCGCCTCGCGCTGGCCGTGCGGGAGGCCGAGGGTGCCGTACGGCTGCCCGAGTCGATGCTGCGGGACCTGCCGTCCAACGGGGATGCGGTACGCCTGGTCCTGCTGCGGGCTGGACTGCTCGACCCGGCGCCGCAGCCGATGCGGTTCTCCACCACGAACCAGCCCACCACCACTTACATCACCGCCCCGGCGCCGTTGCCGCCCCCCGCTCCGCGGTCGTGTCGCGACTGCCACTCCTGGATGGCCGGCGACAAACGAGGCTTCCGCTGCACTCCGTGCCGCCACTGGCGCGAGCTACACCCTGTGGGCCGGTGCGGCCGGTGCCGACGGGAGGAACTGCCGCTGCGCGGCGGCCGGTGCCGCACCTGCCGCCTCTACCGGCACTTGGACGACGGAGGCCCGGCCGCGGCCGGTGCCGCCCAGCTGGTCATCGACCTTCCGCACGGGGTTCCCGGCCAGGCCCAGTTGGTTCCGGTCGCCGAACCTGCGTCGTCCGAAGACGAGGACGAGGCGGTGCTATCCCTCCATGCCGCCCGCGGGCAGGAGCCGCTCTTCGAGATGCGGCGCGACTGGTCGCCGGTCATGGCCCGTCTGCGCCGCCGTAGCTACAGGGACCTGACGTTGACCGGCGCGGCCCGTGCGCTGACTGAGGAACTGGACCGGCTGCGCCGCGGCCAGCAGGACCCCGCGTACCGCAAGGACATCCGCACGCTGACGATCCTGGTGTACTGGCTCGGCGCCGAGACCGCCTTCCGGGAGCGCGATGTCCACGACCTCGCCCTGCTCGACCCCAACCTCGCGGCCAAGCGGGTCTGCCAGTTCCTTGCCGCCCGGGGCCTGCTGGCTGAGGATCGCGAACTGCACCGGGACGCCGACCAGGTATGGGTCGAGGCCACCATCGCCACGATGCCGCCGACCGTCGCCGACGAGGTGAGTCTGTGGGTCAAGGTCCTGCGCGGTCAGGGCCGACGCGAGCACGAGGCCCGCAGCTACGACGGCATCCGTCGCTACCTCGCCTCTCTCCAGCCGGTCCTGGCCGCCTGGACGCGCAGCGGCATCACGACACTTCGGCAGATCACCAGCGACCACGCCACCACCGCCGTCGACGATCTCACCGGGAGCGCCCGCCGCCAGCTCGCCATCAGCCTGCGCAGCCTGTTCAGGGCCCTGCGTCAAGAACGCGTCGTCTTCCGCGACCCCACCCGCAACCTGCCCGTCGGCGACCTCAAGGGCATCCCGAAGTCCGTGCCCTCGGACCTCCTGGCCACTCTTCTCGACCGCGCCACGACCCCGCTCGGTCGGCTCGTCGTCGCCCTGACCGCCGTCCACGCCTTGCCCGGCCACGAGATGCCTACGCTGCTGACCTGCGACCTCGACCTTGCCCACGGCACTCTCGAAGCACGCCGCGGCCTGCTGCGCCACACCCCCTACATCGAGGAGTTCACCCACGGCCTCGCCGCCGAGTGGCTCACCTACCGCCACCGCCGCTGGCCCGCCTCGACCAACCCCCACCTGCTCGTCAGCCAGCGCACCGCGCTCGACCCCGACCACCCGCCGGTCAGCATGACCATGCTGCACCGGCACCTGCCCAAGGGATTCACCCTGGACGGCCTCAGACAGGACCGGATCCTGAACGAGGCGCTCGAGACCGGTGATCCGCTGAAGCTGATGCGCCTGTTCGGCATCACGGAGAAGACCGCCATGCACTACGTCACCACCGCCCATCCCGAGCGCACGGCGAAGCTGCCCAGATGACACTCAGGGCGCGACCGGCTCATTTGCGGACTGCTGCGGGCCGGGCATCAGACGGGGGACGAGGCGGACGTAGGCCACCATGCCGAGGACTTCGACGAGTGTCTGGGTGACCACGACGACCGCGGCGACGGCCAGCGAGTCGGGCAGCGCGAGGGCCAGGGGCAGGACGACGAGGGAGTTGCGGGTCGCCCCGGCAAAGACGATCGCCCGTCCTGCGGGGGCGTCCAGTCGGAACAGGCGCGCCACGGCCTTACCTGCGAACGCCATCACGATGAGGAACGCCGCGTAGAACGGGACGACGGCGGCGACGTCGGTCAGACTGTCACCGAGCTTGGGGACCTGGGAGGCGACCACGACCAGCAGCGTGGCGGCCATCAGCGGCACCATCGTGGTGGTCGCCGCATCGGAGACCTTCTGCCCGGCCAGCCGTCGCGCGGCCCACGCCTGCAGAGCCCAGGCGAGGGCGAGCGGGATGACGATCAGGACGACGAACGCCTCGACGAACGGGCCGACCTCGACGATGTCGGCGAGCTCCGAGCCCATGAACAGGTAGAGGAATCCCGGCAGCAGCGTCATCTGCGCGACCAGGAGGACCGGGGTGGCGGCCAGCAGGCGCCGGCTGGAGCCGCCGGCGAGCCCAGAGAAGACGATGACGTAGTCCACGCACGGGCACAGCAGCACCAGCAGGACACCGAGCCGGACCGCCTGGTCCGCGGGCAGGAACGCGAACATCGCGGCGACGACCAGCGGCACCACCACGAAGTTCACCACGACCGCGGCGGACAGGAACCGTCCGTCGCGCAGGGAGCGGACCAGTTCGGCAGCCGGGACTTGGAGGAAGGTGACGAACAGCAGCGCCCCGAGCACCGGGTTGATCGCGTGCTCCAGCCCCGGCCCGAGGCCGGGGGCCGCCCAGCCGAGCAGCCCTCCGACGGCGAGTGCCACAAGATAGATCGCGACCTGGTGGTGTTCCATCCGCTCGACCAGGCCCTGCGGTCCCTGCTGCGACACCCGAACTGCTCCTTCGTGCTGTGCCGGCCGCCTCGTGGCGGTCGTGCGTTCTATCCTCACAGGCCACTGCGCGCGGTCTGATTGCGGTTCCTGGTCAGTGATGGGTCTTGCTGCTGTCCGGGTCCGGGCCCAGGGCGGGGCGCGGGCCGAGGGTCGGCATGCCTAGGTCGGCCTGCGGCGGAGCAGTACGGCAGGCTGTCGTCCGGCGCCGCCGCCGCACCCCCCAGACACCCACTCCGGCGGCGACGGCCAGCACCGCGAGCGCGGGCACCCACAGTGCTCCGATTGCGGAGGTGACGCCGATGCCGCCGAGGATGGCCAGGAGCGGGCCGGCGCAGCACACCGCGCAGGCGGCGATCGCGGCCGCGCTGGCGCCGACGGCACCCCACGGCCGGGACGGTCGGGAAACAGGGGGCGGGGTGGTCATGCGGGTACTCCGAAGAGGTCGGCCAGCATCCCGGCGGCGGACTCCGGCGCCCGCACCTCCAGCTGGAGAGCGGTCGGGGTCAGGTGCAGACGGAAGTCGAAGAACGCGCAGCAGCCCTGCTCGGCCGCGGCCAGGGCCGCGACCTCGCCAGCGAGCTCGGCGCCGGAGGGGAAGGACAGGCGTACGCCGTCGTCGATCTCCTCGCGTCGCTCGGCCTTACCGACCAGCCGACGCCACTGCTGGGTGCGCTCGCCCAACTCGGCGCCGCCCAGCGTGCAGGCCACCGGTGCCTCCCGCCACGACTCCGTGGCCTGGCCTGGGCGGGTCAGCGAGAGGGCGACCGGCACGGGCCCGGCCGCCGTGGTGCTGGGCGTGGTGCAGCCGCAGTCCGGACCGCACGCCCCAGCGGGCGCGGGACCGGACAGGTCAGCGTGGACACCGGCCAGGTGCGCGGAGAACGCACGCAGCTCGGCCATGCGGCTGTCGGTCTGGGTGATCCGGTCCGCGACCAGGGGCAGCATCCGCGCCCGTACGGACGCGCACACCCCTTCCTCCCGGACATCCAGCAGCTCGCGGATCTCCTCCAGGGCCAGGCCCAGCATCTTGGCGGAGGAGATGAAGGCCAGGCGCTCCACCGCGTCCTCGCCGTACACCCGGTACCCGGACGGTGTGCGGTCAGCGGGCAGCAGACCGGCGTCCTCGTAGAAGCGCAGCGTCGTGGCCGGTACGCCGGAGCGTTCGGCCAGCTGCGAGATGCGGTAGGTCGTCACGCCACCGACGGTAAACCTTCAACCCGACTCGAAGGTCAAGTGTCGCCCCATCGCGTCCCGGGCATGGCGTCAGGATGACGGCAGCGCTCCTTCGGGGCCGATGCCCACCCTGGCGCGGGCCCGCCAGGATGTTTCCCGGCGGGCCCGCGTCGCGGTTCGTTCAGGCAGGGACCGCGGCGGCCTCCGACACGGTCTCTGCCGCGCCGCGGGCGGCGAGGCAGCGCTCGGCGTCCAGGGCCGCGGCCGCACCGGTGCCGGCGGCGGTGATGGCCTGACGGTAGGTGTGGTCGACGACGTCGCCGGCGGCGAACACCCCTGACAGGCTTGTACGCGTCGACGGAGCGGCGACGGTGATGTAGCCCTCGCCGTCGAGGTCGAGCTGGCCGGCGAAGAGCTCGGTGCGCGGGTCGTGGCCGATGGCGATGAACAGGCCCGTGACGTCGAGGTCGCGGGTGGCGCCGGTGAAGACGTCGCGCAGGACGACACCGCTGAGCATGCCGTTCGTCTCCTTGATCTCGGCGATCTCGCTGTCGAACGCGAAGGAGATCTTGTCATCGGCGAACGCCCGGTCCTGCATCACCTTCGATGCGCGCAGGGTGGAGCGGCGGTGGACGACGGTGACCGACTTCGCGAAGCGGGTGAGGAAGGTGGCTTCCTCCATGGCGGTGTCACCACCGCCGACCACGACGATGTCGCGCTCACGGAAGAAGAACCCGTCGCAGGTCGCGCACCAGGACACCCCGCGGCCGGACAGCTCGTCTTCGTTCGGCAGGCCGAGCTTGCGGTAGCCGGAGCCGGTCGCGATGATCACCGTCTTCGCGCGGTGCACGGTGCCAGAGGAGTCGGTGAGGAGCTTGATGTCGCCGGTGAGGTCGACTGCCGTGATGTCGTCGTCGATCATCTCGGCGCCGAACTTCTCGGCCTGGGCCCGCATGTTCTCCATCAGGGCCGGGCCGTCGACGCCGTCGGGGAAGCCGGGGAAGTTCTCGACCTCGGTCGTGGTGGTCAGCGAGCCGCCGACGAAGATGGAGCTGCCGAAGAGCAGGGGATTGAGCTGGGCGCGGGCGGTGTAGAGGGCGGCGGTGTATCCGGCGGGGCCGGAGCCGATGATGATGACCTCGCGCACCTCGTCGGAGTGCGTCACGGAGCTCACGCCTCCTGCTTGGCGTCGATCTCGGCGATGAGGGCCTCGATGCGGGTCTTGATCTCGTCGCGGATCGGGCGGACGGCGTCGACACCCTTGCCGGCCGGGTCTTCCAGGGCCCAGTCGAGGTACTTCTTGCCAGGGAAGATCGGGCAGGCGTCGCCGCAGCCCATGGTGATGACGTAGTCGGACGCCTGGACGGCCTCGGTGGTGAGGATCTTCGGCTGGGCCGCGGAGATGTCGATGCCGACCTCGGCCATGGCCTCGACGGCCGCGGGGTTGACCTGGTCGCCGGGGATGGAGCCGGCGGAGCGGACCTCGATGCGGTCGCCCGCGAGGTGCTGGAGGAATCCGGCGGCCATCTGCGATCGGCCGGCGTTGTGGACGCAGACGAACAGCACGGAGGCGAGCGGGGCGGAGGACATGCGTTCTTCCTTCACAAGGTGAGTGGCAGGTGGTGCGAGGGGTTTCAGATGCTCGGCAGGCTGGCGAGCAGGTCGGTGATACGGGTGTCGATGTCATCGCGGATGGCGCGGACGACTGCGATCGGGGCGCCGTCAGGATCGGCTACGGGCCAGTCCAGGTAGCGGCGGCCGGGCACGACAGGGCAGGCGTCACCGCAACCCATGGTGATGACGATGTCCGCCGCCTGTACGACCTCGTCGGTCAGCGGCTTGGGGAACGCGTCGGCCGCATCGGCGCCGGCCTCGGTGAGGACCTGCGCGATGTGCGGCTCGATCCCGGGTCCGGGGTGGGTGCCCGCAGAGGAGACAGTCACCCGGCCGCCCGCCCGGTGCTGCAAGAGGGCGGCGGCGAGCTGGGAGCGGCCGGCGTTGTGGCTGCACACGAACAGCACCCGCGCCAACCCCGAGCCCGGCGCGCCCTGGACGTGGGCGAGGGCGTCGAGGCGTTCGGCGGTGAAGCGCTCGGCCAGCACGACCAGGTGCGTGGTGATGGAGGCGGCCTCGGCCAGGCGCCGGTAGGAGTCGGTGAGCAGGCCCGTGACGGTCTCGGCCGAGAAGCGGCCGGCGTGCCGGGTGGCGAGCCGTGCGGCGCCGGCGGCCAGGCGCTCGTCGGGCAGGGCGGGGGTGGGAGCGGCGGGCATGGAAAGACCCCTTCGACGGGCCTACGGGTCAGCCCCGGCTGGTATCAGTGCCGGGTGATGTGACAGTATCAGCCCATGATGACGTCAGTCGACACTGACCTGATTCGGGTGCTGGCCGACCCGCTCAGGCTCCAGATCGTGACCCTGCTCGCCCGCGAGACGCTGTGCACCACCCACCTGGTGGAGGAGACCGGTGCCAAGCAGACCAACCTCTCCAACCACCTGAGAGTGCTGCGCGAGGCCGGGGTCGTCGAGACCGAGCCGTGCGGACGCTTCACCTACTACAAGGTGCGCCCCGACGTCATCGCATCGCTCGCCGGGCAGTTCGCCGACCTGGCCGAACAGGCCCGTACCGCCGCTGACAACAAGAGGGCCTGCCCGTGACCCGCACCGAAGCGCCCGCGACGACCCAGGAAGCATCCGTCGTCGCCAAGCTCTCCACGCTCGACCGCTACCTCGCCGTGTGGATCCTCATCGCCATGGCCGTCGGCCTCGGCCTCGGCCGGGTGATCCCCGGACTGAACGACGCGCTGGCGAAGGTGGAGATCGGCGGGATCTCCCTGCCGATCGCGCTCGGCCTGCTGATCATGATGTACCCGGTCCTGGCCAAGGTCCGCTACGACAAGCTCGACGCCGTCACCGGCGACCGCAAGCTGATGATCTCCTCACTGGTCATCAACTGGATCGTCGGCCCTGCGGTGATGTTCGCGCTGGCGTGGATCTTCCTGCCCGACCTGCCCGAGTACCGCACCGGCCTGATCATCGTCGGCCTGGCCCGATGCATCGCCATGGTCATCATCTGGAACGACCTCGCCTGCGGCGACCGCGAGGCCGCCGCCGTCCTCGTCGCACTGAACTCCGTCTTCCAGGTCATCGCGTTCGGCCTGCTCGGCTGGTTCTACCTCGACCTGCTGCCCGGCTGGCTGGGCCTCGGTAACGGCGAGCACCTGGACATCTCCATGTGGGAGATCGCCCTGAACGTGGTCATCTTCCTCGGCGTCCCGCTTCTGGCCGGCTTCCTGACCCGCCGCATCGGCGAGCAGAAGATGGGCCGTACCGACTACGAGGCGAAGTTCCTGCCGAAGATCGGCCCGTGGGCCCTGTACGGGCTGCTGTTCACGATCGTCATCCTCTTCGCCCTCCAGGGGAAGACGATCACCTCGCAGCCGCTGGACGTTGCCCGGATCGCGCTGCCGCTGCTGGTCTACTTCGCGGTCATGTTCTTCGGCACCTTCCTCCTCGGCAAGGGCCTCGGCCTGGCCTACGACCGCACCACGACTCTCGCCTTCACCGCGGCGGGCAACAACTTCGAACTCGCCATCGCGGTCGCCATCGCCACCTTCGGCGTCACCTCCGGCCAGGCCCTGTCCGGCGTCGTCGGACCGCTCATCGAAGTCCCGGTCCTGATCGGCCTGGTCTACGTCGCACTCGCCTGGCGCAAGAAGTTTGCCGCCGGCGCGGTGACGACGGCCCCGTGACACAGCACACGGACGTGGTGGTGGTCGGCGGCGGCCAAGCAGGACTCGCCGCCGGCTACCACCTGCGCCGGCGCGGCCTCGACTTCGTGATCCTGGACACCGACCCGGCGCCGGGCGGGGCATGGCAGCACATGTGGGACTCCCTGCACCTGTTCTCCCCGGCCGATCACTCCTCGCTGCCCGGCCGCCTCATGCCCGTCCAGCGCGGTAAGACGTACCCGGGCGCCCGGCACGTGGTGGACTACCTCACCGACTACGAAAAACGCTACGACCTGCCCATCCAGCACGGCACCCGCGTGGACGCCGTACGCCGCCACGCAGACCGGCTCCTGGTCGAAGCGGACACCGGCACCTGGTGGTCGAAGGCGGTCATCAGCGCGACTGGCACCTGGACGCGGCCCTTCCTGCCCGCCGTCCCCGGCCGCGAGGTGTTCACCGGCCGCCAGCTGCACACCGTGGACTACCGCTGCCCGCCCGACTTCGCCGGACAGCGCGTCCTCGTGGTCGGCGGCGGCAACTCCGGCGCCCAGATCGCCGCCGACCTCGCCCTGGACGGCAACGTCGAGGTGACCTGGGTGACGCAGCGCCCGCCGCGGTTTCTGCCGGACGACATCGACGGCCGCGCCCTGTTCGACGTCGCCACCGCCCGCCGCCGCGCCCTCGACGCAGGCCGCAGCGACACCGGCGGGGTGGCCTCGCTCGGCGACATCGTCGCCGTGCCGCCCGTCCGTGCCGCCCGTGACGCCGGGCTCCTGCACGCGAAGCCGATGTTCGCCCGGCTCACCGCCGACGGCGCCTTGTGGGCCGACGAGAGCCACGCCGGCGCGGACGCGGTCATCTGGTGCACCGGCTTCCGCCCGGCCCTGTCCCACCTGGCACCGCTGAACCTGCGCGGCCCGCGCGGCCACATCCCCACCGACGGCACCCGCGCCCTCGGCGAGCCGCGACTTCACCTGCTCGGCTACGGCGACTGGACCGGCCCGGCGTCGGCCACCTTGATCGGTGTGGGTCGCCCGGCCCGGGACGCTGCCGGGGAGATCGCACACCTTCTGCGCAGCTAGCCGCTGCTCGAGGCGACCGTCGGGTCGGTGTCCACCCCAGGGGGGACACCGGCCCGACACGGTTCTCGGTTGCGTCAGTGGCTGGCCGCGAGTTCGCCGCTGAGCTTGCCGTGCAACTGGGCGCTGGGGTCGTTCAGGCCGGTGATCTCGACGCTCTTGCCGCGCTGGGCGTACTTCGTCTCGATCGCGTCCAGAGCGGCGACGGAGGAGGCGTCCCAGACGTGCGCTGCGGAGAGGTCGATCACGACCTTCTTCGGGTCGTCGGCGTAGTCGAACTGGCCGACGAGGTCGTTGGAGGAGGCGAAGAACAGCTCGCCGGTGACCCGGTAGACCACCGTGCTGCCGTCCGGGTCGACCACGGCCGTGACCTCGGCGAGGTGCGCGACGCGCTTGGCGAAGATCACCATCGCGGTGATGGAGCCGACGACGACGCCGACGGCGAGGTTGTGGGTGGCCACGACGCAGGCGATGGTGATCACCATGACGGCAATCTCGCCTGCGGGCATCCGCCGAAGCGTCTTGGGGGCGATGGAGTGCCAGTCGAAGGTCGCGAAGGACACCATGATCATGACCGCGACGAGGGCGGCCATGGGGATGTCGGAGACGATGGGGCCGAAGGCGATGCACAGCACCATCAGGAAGGCGCCCGCGAGGAAGGTCGAGACGCGGGTGCGGGCGCCGGAGACCTTCACGTTGATCATGGTCTGGCCGATCATGGCGCAGCCGCCCATGCCGCCGAAGAAGCCGGTGACGATGTTGGCGACGCCCTGCCCGATGGACTCGCGGGTCTTGTTGGAGTGGCTGTCGGTGATGTCGTCGACCAGCTTCGCGGTCATCAGCGACTCCATGAGTCCGACGAGCGCCATGGCGAACGCGTAGGGGGCGATCGTCGTCAGCGTGTCCATCGTGAATGGCACGTCGGGCAGGCCGGGCACCGGCAGCGAGGACGGCAGCGCGCCTTTGTCCCCGACGGTCGGCACCGCGATGGCCGCGCCGACGGTGATCACGGTGAGGATCACGATGGAGACCAGTGGTGCCGGGATCACGGTGGTGACCTTCGGGAAGAACACCATCAGCGCCAGCCCGCCGATGATCAGCGGATACACCGCCCACGGCACGTTGTGCATCTCCGGCACCTGGGCCATGAAGATCAGGATGGCGAGCGCGTTGACGAAGCCGACCATCACCGAGCGGGGGATGAACCGCATCAGCTTCGCCACCCCGAGCGTGCCCAGGACGACCTGGAAGACGCCGGCGAGGATGACGGCGGCGATCAGGTAGCCCAGGCCGTGCTCACGGTTGAGCGGGGCGATGACCAGAGCGATGGCACCGGTCGCCGCGGAGATCATCGCGCGGCGGCCGCCGACGATGGAGATGACCACGGCCATGGTGAAGGAGGCGAACAGACCGACTGCGGGGTCGACCCCGGCGATGATCGAGAAGGAGATCGCCTCGGGGATCAGCGCCAGGGCGACGACCAGGCCCGCGAGGACCTCGGTGCGCCAGACCTTCGGGTTGTTCAGCCAGTCGGGCTTCAGGCCGCGCAGGCGCGCGGCCGGGGACACAGCGGTAGCGGAAGACAAGAGTTCAGGAACCTGTCGTGCTCGGGCACACCCCCATGGCAGGCCGGGATGTGTGCGGGAGGACGCGGAGAAGCCGGGTCGGCACCCCGCGGAACGGCCCCGTCGTACTCGGAGCCGGAGGACCAGAAGGGACGGAGTGGGCGGGCGCGAGGGCGCCACCGGCTCACGTCCAGGGGCGAAGCGTCACGGCGGGCAGGCGGCGGCGCCGGGCGTCATGGGCTCGCGCACGCTTCTCTCCTGCAAGAATCGGATCTTCGCCGGGGGCGGCATCGGCCCCGGAACGGCAGTAGCGGGGGCAGCCGCGCCGCCCTCACCTTCATCGACTCTACCCTAACGTTAGAGTAGACATCGGCGGGCCGCTCAGGAGGCACCGCCGTGAGGGAAAGGCCAGGAGCAGGGACATGGACGGCACGCACATGCAGATCGGCGAGGTCGCCGCGCGCACCGAGCTGTCCCTGCGCACCATCCGGCACTACGAGGAGACCGGTCTCGTCGTCCCCTCCGCCCGTTCCCAGGGCGGGTTCCGGCTCTACACCGACAACGACGTCGCCCGTCTCATGGTCATCCGGCGGATGAAGCCGCTCGGTTTCACTCTGGATCAGATGCGCGACCTGCTGGACGCCACCGACCGCCTTGATGGCGACGACGAACTTGGTCCGGATGAGCGCGAGGCGCTCCTTCAGCGCGTGCGCGAGTACGAGCAGAGTGCGGCGGAGCAGGTGGAGAAGCTGCGCGTCCAGCTCGCCCGCGCCGAGGACTTCGCCGCCACACTGCGGGCACGGCTGCCCGAGTACGAGCCGGCCCGCCCCTGACCCTCCTGGGTCCGGCAGCACATCAGGTGCTGAGGCTGCGACTCGCGACGACCCCGTCCCCGGCACAGGGCTGGGGCGACCATGAAGGAACAAGGGAACATCCGGGCACTGAAGGAGGTCACCGTGGCAGCCGCCCCTCCGTCCACGCCGCCGACCGGGCCGGTCATGGCGGTCTCCTTCTCCGACTACCGCCCGGCCGAGCTGGTCCTGGCCGGACAGATCGGGGCCGAAACCCTACGGGAGCTGGAGGAACGCCTCGCTACCCCGCCGCTGCGGGAGGCCACCGAGTGGTTCGTGGACATGAGCGAGGTCACCCGCTTCGACCTGGCGTGCGCCTACGCGCTGCTCCGGGCGGCCACGCTGCGGCCAAAGCCCGCGGTGCTCCCAATCCACGGGGCTCGGCGTGCTGTCCGGCGCACGCGGGCGTCAGGCCTGGGTGAGGATCGTGCAGATGTCGCCGGCCGCGCAGGTGTCCGGGTCGGTCACGGCGGCCCGGCGGGCCAGCTCCCGCAACACGGTGCGGGCCTGGCGGAGCTCGGCCATGCGCCGGTCGATCTCCGCCAGGTGCTCCTCGATGAGCGTGCCGACCTGGGTGCACGGTGCCTGGCCGCTGTCGCGCAGGGCGAGGACGGAGCGGATCTCGGCGAGGGCGAGCCCGGCGGCCTGGGCGTCGCGGACGAAGGCGAGCCGGGCGACGGTGTGATGCGGGTAGTCGCGGTAGCCACCGGAGGTGCGCGGGGGCGCGGGCAGCAGGCCGGCCTGCTCGTAGAAGCGGATCGTCTTGGTGGTCAATCCCGTCTCGGCGGCGAGCTCCCCGATGCGCATGTCTTCAGTCTACGGACTTGACCTTCCAGTGCACTGGAAGGTGCAGGGTTGGCCTCATGAGGATCACCGTGCTGACCGTGCCCGACTGCCCCAACGCCCCCGTGGTTCGCGAACGGATCACCGCAGCACTGGACGGGCGGGAAGCCCAGGTGGAGCTGATCGAGGTGCGCGAGGAGGCGCAGGCCGCCCGGTGGGGCATGACCGGCTCGCCCACCGTCTTGGTGGACGGCGTCAACCCCTTCGCCATGGCCGGCGCTCCGGCGAGCGTGTCCTGCCGCCTGTACCGGGACGAGGAAGGCCGGCCCGGCGGGGCGCCGAGCATCGAGGCCCTGCGGCAGGCGTTCACCGGCACCGGGGTGTCCGCGTCAGCGCCTGCCGAAGAGTGCTGCGGAGACGACCGGGAGGTGCTGGATCCGATCGGCCGCGCGGGCCGTGGCCGACGGGCCCCGGGCGAGCGCGGTCTGCGCGCGGTCCATCAGGCGGTACTGCGGCACTTCGCCGCCACCGGCCACGCGCCCGAACCGGCCGACCTCGCCGCCGCAGCAGCACAGGCAAGCCGTACAGCCGCGGACGTGCTGGCCGAGCTGGACCGCGAAGACTTCCTCACCCTCGACGCCGACGGGCGAATCCGCGCGGCGTATCCGTTCTCCGCGGTGCCGACCCCTCACCGTCTGCGCCTGCCGGACGGGGTGGAGGCGTGGGCGATGTGCGCGATCGACGCCCTCGGCGTCGCCGCGATGCTGCACCAGGACATCGCGGTCGCCTCCTGTGACCCGGTCGACGGCCGTCCGATCACGGTCACCTTCAACGGCGGTTTCGCACGCTGGGAGCCCGCCGAAGCCATCGTCTTCGTCGGACAGCGGGACCAGGCGGGCCCAGCGGCCACCGTGTGCTGCGACGCGCTGAACTTCTTCGCCGACTCCACCACGGCCGAAGCATGGGTTCGGCAGCATCCCGAAGTTCACGGCCGGATCACCAGCCAGGCTGAAGCGCTGCGCATCGCTGAGCAGACCTTCGGCCCGCTCCTGGACCGGGGCTGACCGGCAGCCGGCGTCGCGTCCCGGCCGCCGCCGCGCACCCGAGGACACCGGGTCGCCGGCCAGCGCGGGGATCGGTTGACCCCAGAGGCGCCGTGGCAAGCGCCGAGACGGTCCCCCGGTCCCTTTCCCGCTGTGCGTTAGGCGACGGCCGGCAGCGCGAGCAGCTTGCCCATCGCCGCGAGCACGGACGGCTCGACCCGGTAGTACACCCAGGTGCCGCGCCGCTCGGAGGTG
Source organism: Streptomyces sp. NPDC048664 (assembly GCF_040650555.1). Classification (NCBI taxonomy): domain Bacteria; kingdom Bacillati; phylum Actinomycetota; class Actinomycetes; order Kitasatosporales; family Streptomycetaceae; genus Streptomyces; species Streptomyces sp. NPDC048664. Next base: position 94,568 of record NZ_JBEZHK010000004.1, read on the forward strand.
AGCAGCCCGGCCTCCTTCAGCTTCTTCAGGTGGTGGGACACCGTGGGCTGGGAGACGCCGACGTCGGAGATGTCGCAGACGCATGCCTCCCCGCCTTCGTGCGAGGCCACGGCGGAGAACAGTCGCAGCCGGACCGGGTCCCCGAGCGCCTTGAACATCCGCGCGGCCGTCTCGGCCTCCTGGGCGGTCATCGGGCGCTCGGTCAGCGGCGGGCAGCACGGCTCCACACCCTGGCCATCGGCGGGCTCGAGCAGCGGCAGCACCTTCGCATTCGGCATGCGTCTATGTTGACACACGTCGAACCAGTGCGGGGAGGTCCGTCACCGGCGCGCGAGAAGGGCGGCCAGGCACCGGGCGATGCGCTCCCCGTCCCGGCCCACCCCGCGCAGCGAGTTCGACGACAGGCTGCGCTGCCACTCCAGCCCGACGAACGCCAGCCCCGGCATGCTTGTGGCTAGGCCCTCGCGGTGCCGTGGGTTCCCGTCGGTGTCCAGGGCACCGTCCAGGCGGGTGAGGTAGGGCAGGTCGGGGCGGTAGCCGGTGGCAAGTACGATCGCGTCGACCTCCTCCCGCTGTCCGTCCGGCCAGAGGAGCTTGGCTCCGTCAGTGCCGGTGAACATCGGCCGCCGGTCGGGCCGTCCGGCGGCCAGGGCGGCCCGGTAGCGGCCGTCGTCGAGGACCGGCTGCGCCGGCGGGCGCGAAAGGAGCCGGCCGAGGGGCGCGGCGTCCAGGCCGGTGCGGGCCGTCCAGAAGTGCAGGTCGCGGCCCAGGATGCGCTGGGCCGCGAACTTCACCGGGGCGCGGGTGGCGAGCGTGACGCGGGCGGTCTCGGCGAGCTCGGCGGCGATCTGCACGGCGGAGTTCCCGGCCCCGACCACGACCACCCGGCGGCCGGTGAACGGGGCCGGACTGCGGTAGTCGGCGGCGTGCAACACCTGCCCGGTGAACCCCTCCAGACCTGGCAGCGCCGGCTGGTGCGGGCGCCCGAACGTCCCGGAGGCCGCCACGACGGCCCGCGCGGACACCAGGCCGCCGCCCTCCAGCTCCACGGCGAAGCCGTCGCCGGTGCGACGGACCGCGCTGACGCGGCAGAACGTGCGGATCTCAGCGTCCAGTCGGCCGGCGTAGGCGGCGAGGTAAGCGACGACTTCGTCGCGGTGCGGATAGCGGTCACGGTCGGCGCCAGGAAACGGCATCCCCGGCAGGGAGCTGTACCGGGCGGGCGAGAACAGCGTGAGGCTGTCGTAGTAGCGCGGCCACGACCCGGCCGCGGCGCCGGACGCCTCCAGCACCACTGGCCGCAGCCCGCACCGCAGCAGCGCGTGGGCGGTGGCGAGTCCGGACTGGCCGCCCCCGATGACGGCGACGTCGACGCGCTCCATGAGCAAACCCCCTTGGCTTCGACGAGTGTCTATGTTGACGCTCATCAATACAGGTGCCATGCTGGGCCGCGCAAGCCATCGACAGATGTCGAAACACGCAAGGAGTCGCCGTGAACGCGCCCGCCACCACCGAGCTGCCCGTCGTCGTGATCGGGGCCGGACCCGCCGGCCTGGCCGCCGCCGTCCACCTTCTCGACCAGGGCATCGAGCCCCTGGTCCTGGAAGCCGGGCCCACCGCCGGCGCCGCGGTGCGCGAGTGGTCGCACGTGCGCCTGTTCTCCACCTGGGGCGAGGTCGTCGACCCGGCCGCCGAAAAGCTCCTGGCCCCCACCGGCTGGACGCGGCCCGACCCGGCCACCTACCCCTCCGGCGGCGACTGGGCCGACCTCTACCTCCAGCCGCTCGCCGACGTCCTCGGTGAGCGGGTCCGCACCGGCGCCACCGTCACCGGCGTCTCCCGGGCAGGCCGGGACCGGATTGTGGACGCCGACCGCGAGGCCCAGCCGTTCGTCGTGCACGTCGCTTACGCCGACGGCCGTGAGGAGCGCCTCTTCGCCCGCACCGTGATCGACGCCTCCGGCACCTGGACCACGCCGTCCCCGGCCGGCGGCAGCGGACTGCCCGCGCTCGGTGAAAAGGCCGCCGCGGACCGGATCACCTACCGCGTCCCCGACCTGAAGGACCCCGCCGTGCGCGCCCGGTACGCGGGAAAGCGCACCGCCGTCATCGGCTCCGGCGCCTCCGCGTTCACCGCCCTCGCCTACCTTGCCGACCTCGCCAAGTCCGACGACGGCGCGGGGACGAAGGGCGTGTGGATCCTGCGCCGGGGCATCTCGGGCTCCACCTTCGGCGGCGGCGAGGCCGACCAGCTCCCGGCGCGCGGCGCCCTGGGCCTGGCGGCGAAGGCCGCCGTCGACGAGGGCCACGCGGACGCGGTCACCGGTTTTCGCACCGAGGCGATCGAGCGCGACAGCGACGGGCGCCTGGTCCTGGTCGGCGAGGACGGGCGCCGCCTGGACCCGGTCGACGAGGTGATCGTGCTGACCGGCTTCCGCCCCGACCTGTCCTTCCTCGACGAGCTGCGCCTCGGGCTCGACGAGCGCCTCCAGGCGCCGGTCGAGCTGGCTCCGCTGATCGACCCCAACCAGCACTCCTGCGGCACCGTCTACCCGCACGGTCACCGCGAGCTCTCCCACCCCGAACTCGGGGTGTACCTGGTCGGCATGAAGTCCTACGGCCGCGCCCCGACGTTCCTGGCGATGACCGGCTACGAGCAGGTCCGCTCCGTGGCCGCCGCGATCGCCGGTGACCTCGAGTCCGCCGACCGCGTGGAACTCACCCTGCCCGAGACCGGAGTCTGCGGCGGCGCCGGCCTCTTCGACGCCCCCGACGCCCAGGAAGCCGACAGCGGCGGCTGCTGCGCACCCACCCCGCAGCTCGTCCAACTCGGCGCCCCCGCCGCGGTCGGGACGGCTGCCGAGGAAGGTCCGGCGGGCGGCTGCTGCGGCTCGTGACTGACCTCAGTGCCCGAGGCGGCGGCATCGCGACCGGAACAGGGGACCGGTCGCGGCCCCGCGCCGCTCTTCCCGCCTTGTGCGCCACGCAGATCACCAGTTGGGGCATCGTCTACTACGCCTTCCCCGTCCTCAACCCACAGATCACCGCCGCGACCGGCTGGCCCGCCGGGGCGACCACCGCGGCGTTCTCCCTCGGCCTCGTCGTCTCCGCCCTCGCCGGGATCCGCATCGGGCGCACGCTCGACCTGCGTGGCCCCCGCGCCGTCATGACCACAGGCTCTGCGCTCGGCGTCATCAGCCTGCTGATCGTGGCCGCGGCCCCCAACCTGCCGGTCTTCTTCGCCGGTTGGGCGCTCGCCGGACTCGCGATGGCGGCCACCTTCTATCAGCCCGCGTTCGCTGCCCTCACCCGGTGGTGGGCCCCCGACCACGTACGCCCCCTGACCATCGTCACCCTCGCTGGCGGGCTCGCCTCCACCGTCTTCGCACCCCTGACCGCGACCCTCGCCGACCATCTGTCCTGGCGCCACACCTACCTCGTCCTGGCCGCGATTCTCGCCGCCGTCACCATCCCAGCCCACGCCCTGGCCCTGCGCGCACCCTGGCCCGACGCCCTAACAAGCCCTGCCCACAAGGCCGCCGACGCCGCCGATGTAGGGCGCAGCCGGACGTTCGTGCTGCTCGCCGCCGCCTTCACCCTGTCGGCGTTCGCGATGTATGCCGTCGTCGTGGCCCTCGTCCCGCTCCTCCTGGAACGCGGGTACACCACCACTCAGGCCGCGTGGGCCCTCGGCATCGGCGGCGCCGGACAGACCCTCGGCCGCACCCTGTACGCCACCCTCGCCCGCCGCACCACCGCCACGACCCGCACCACGATCCTCATCGCACTCGGCGGACTGACCACCGCCGCGTTCGCCGCCGCCCCTGGCCCGTACGGCCTTCTCATCGCCGTTGCAGTCATAGCCGGCATGGTCCGCGGCAACCTCACCCTGCTCCAGGCCACCGCCATCACTGACCGCTGGGGCACCACCCACTACGGCAGACTTTCCGGACTCCTAGCCGCACCCGCCCATACAGCAGCAGCACTCGCACCGTTCGCTGGCGCCGCCCTCGCCGTGCCCCTCGGCGGCTACGGACCGCTGTTCTTCCTCTTGGTCGCCGTCTCCGTGGCCGCCGCGCTCGTCGCGCCGTGGACAGCCACCAAGGCCGTACGCCGTCGATCCCCAGGGCTCTGACAACCGCCAAATCCCCTGCAGGCACAGACGAACCCGCCCTCGTTCCCGCCTCCAAGCGGGCAACGACGCGCGGGTTCAGCGGTTACCCCATCCAAGAATCCGCGAACCCGCGCGCTTCAGCGCGGTCGATCGCGAAGTTTGTCGCCGGTGACCGCGGTGCCGACGGGTTCGAGCGGCGCATCGTGGCCCTGGGCGCCTCGGAGCGACCTGCGGGTGCTGGCCGACGGGCCTGGCTGCACAACGCGCTGGAGCAGATCGGAGCACGGCGCTCGCGGCACCCTGGGACTCACCGCTACGCCCTGCCTGTGGGGCGTAATCGGGCAGAACGGTCGAGAGCAGTCTTCGGCATGCCCGCACTCCCGTACCCGAAGTGGGCAGACGCCCGTCTCCCTGCCTAGCTTGTTGCTTATTTGTGTTCCAATGTGCAATGTGATGGTTGTGATCGAGCGGCGCCCGCGCTGCTCTCACCGTCATCTCTGACCGTCACCCCGAGGAACAACCGTGGACACTTCCATCCCCGAACGCAAGGCTGCTCGCTACGCCGCGGCGCTGGAGGCCGGCGTCAACATGGATTCCGCGCGGGAGTGCACCCTCGCGGACCGTGCCGCATGGGCCAGTGCGGCGCTGGAGGCCTACAACAGGCAGGCCCCCAATGCTCTGTTGCCCGTCCCCAAGCTCGCCGAGCGGGTACGGCTCGGCGTCCTCGCGGCCGAGACGATGGCCCAGATCGCCTTCCACCGCCCCGACGAGCGGGTCGTGAACGACCAGGAAAGCGCCGATCGCGTGATCGGAAATCTGGTCGCTCAGGTCTTCTGCCTGACGGACGGGCGGGTCACTGCCCATGAGCTCCACCAGGCTGCTGAGGGACTGCGCAGCGAGGCATATCCCGTGAAGCTCGACGTCCTGTGCGCCGTCGCTGCCGCGGGGGCTGAACGGGAAGCTGCCATGCTCGCGGCGCTCCTGGACGCGGCCCAGTCCTTCGGGTGTGACGTTCCCGGGTTGGTCGACAGCGCCCGCGCCTACTTCGAAACCCTCAAGGCCGAGGAGGAGGGAGAAGTGGAGACCGAGGCGGCGCGCGCCTGAGTCCCGCCGGGGAGCGAGGGCGGGCCCCGGCTGCTGCGTTCGCTCCCCGGTTTGGCCGCCCACAGGACACACCTGATGAAGCTGGTCATCCCTACCTTCGAGCAGCACTGACGCGTCTCCGCACTCGAGTCACCGCGACGAGGCCACTACCGAGATCACCAGCCGCCTCACCCGGGACGCCTTCTACGTGCCCGGACGTGATTGGCAGGGCGCCGAAACTCGCAGGTGCATGGCCGAAGTCTTGGGCCTCACCTACGGCACCGGCACCGGCCTTCACCGCGCCCGGCCTCGCTGCCACGCCGCACCCACGAACTGACGCGCTCGGCACGGACCATTCGCCAGCATCCCGCCGCCCCCAGGAAGGGCCCCATGGACACCATGCACCCGGACACCCATGCTCAGCAGCACTGGTACCTCGCCACCCTCGGTCACAGGGCGCTGGTGCGGGAGCTCGCCTCGCTGGGGCTCCCCGCCTCCGCCGCTACTCACGATCCGCTCTCCCTCGCCGGACGGTGCCTGATCGCCGACCCGATCGGCTACCCCGAAGCTCACCGGGCCGCAGAACTGGTCCTGGCCCCGCTGCACACCGCCCAGACGTTCACCGCCACCGTCACCGACGAGGACAACGCCCTAGAACACACCGGCGTCGTGCCGGTCCTTGAAGAGCGCCAGGCCGGAGCCGTCACCGGCTGGTACGCCGAGCTTCTCCTCTTCGAGCACAGCACGCGGCTCAACAAGGCCGCTTACCGCCTGTCCCGGATGCCCGGAGACCCGACCTGGATCATCGACAGCGACTTCCTGCCCAGCGGCCATCCCGGGATGTTGCGGCCCTTCGGCTCGCGGCGCCCGGGAAGCGGCAAGCGGACCCTCCTGCCGCCGTTCGTCACCGAGCTCGACCGTCTCATCGCGCAGGGGCCTGGGAGCGCGGCGTGACCCTATACGGCATCCCGCCCGCCGGTATGCGCCGCGCCATGGCGCCCGAAAGCGGGCGGGACCACGCCCACGCCATCGCCGAGGCCGCGCACGCCTGGTGGACCTCCAACCGCGGAGGCTCCAGCGACCGCGCCATCGCGGTCGGCACCCTGGCCGCCCTCGCCCTCTGCGCGCCCTCACGACCGGACGGACCCGACTACGGCCCGCTCCTGCTCCCCCTCGACGACGAACAGCTCGTCGACACGTTGCGAGCCGGCTGGAACTCGTTCTGGACCTACGACCCGGACCTGACCGAGGCCGCCCGCCCGCTCCACGACTGGCTCTCCCACCCCACCGACAACGCCATCCGCGGCCTGGCCGAATACGCCCGGATCCTCCTGCGCGCAGGACTGCTGGAGTACTGCTCCGACACCGCCCGCGCCGAGGCCGACGATGTCCTCGGCCTGCTCATCACCCGCATGCGCAGCTACAGCGAACGGCAGAGCACCGGTGAGTTCTTCACCCCGGCCGTCGTCACCAACTTCATGGGCGACACGCTGTTCTCCGCCGACCGCAAGCCCGGTGACCTGCTCCTCGAACCCGCCGCGGGCACAGGGGCGATGGCCCGGTCAGCTGCCGCCACGATGCGGTTCTTCGGCACCGACCCCGCCCTCTACCACTGGTGGCTCAACGACCTCGACCCGCTCAACGCCGCCTGCTGCGCCGTGAACGCCCAGCTGTGGAGACTCGGCAGGCAGGTGACCGTCTCCTGCGGCGACGCCCTGAACCATCCTCGGCTCCTGGAGCAGGCCGTACGAGAGCGCGCCGAGCGGGCGACGTCCAAGCAGAAGGCCCGGCCGGTGCTGTACCCCACCACGACTCGCCCGCCGTTCTGGCCGTGGAACTTCGTTCCGCCCTCCTGATCCGACCCGGCGGCCGTGCCGCATCCCGCCGCCGGCCACCGCTCACCCTCACCCCTGCTCGATACGGAGCCTCCTCATGGTCATCAACACCACACCCTCGCCCGCCATCGCCACCTTGGTTCCCGACTCCGAGGGGCACGGCACGGTTCTGAGGATCGTCTACGCCCATCACCTGGACGGCGAGTCCCTGGCCTTCCAGCTCTTCCACCGGTACGTCCACCGCCTGCAGGCAGGCTCCCCGCTCCCGGACGAGATCACCCGCTCCGAGGTGATGACCCTCCTCGGCGAACAGGGCGCGGACTGCGCCGAGGGCTGGCACTCCTCTGCGAACGAGCCCACCGAGGAGGCCTCGGCCGAGGCGTGGCAGTGGGTCTGCGCGCAGGTGAACCGCCTGTTCCCCGGCCTGTCCTGGAAGGTCGAGCCCGACCGGCGCATGAACATCCCCGGGGTAGACGACGACAAGGTCGCCGACATCGTGATCCGTGCCCGCCCCCTGTCATCGGACGTGACCCGCCCCGCGACCATGTTCGATCCCGCGCTCACGTACTACGCGGACGGAACGCACGTGGTGATGCGGGCACGGGGGACGGAGCGCTCTGGGCGCACCTTCGGTGTGGCGGAAGGTGCCGCCCCGTACGCCTACCAGGCCGTGCGCTGGGACGACGTGGGAGCCGACTTGGTCGCCCCCCACGTGCTGCGTCGCGCCGAGAGCACGCCCCAGGACGGCGTGGCGTAAGCGGACGCAGGGGCCGGCGTTCGGAAGGCGGCGTCCGTGGCTTCTGGGATTCTCCGACGGCCGAGTCCGGGAGAGCGCAGGAGCCACGGTCCACCCCGGCGATCAGGCGCTCGTGACGGACTCAGGTCAGGGGAGCGACGCACAGCCTGTTGCTTATTACTGATTCAATATGTATAGTAGTTGTCGTGAGGGCGGGAAGCGCCCTCGTTCAAGCCAATCCGAAGGAGCCGCTCACGCGGCTCGCCCTGGCCGTGGCACTCCCCTCGGCGGCCGGGGCCGCGAGGCCCGGACCGACTTCCCTCCGTGGTCCGGGCCTCGCCCCCTCCACAGGCCCCAAGGAGACGACGTGACCATAGGGACGGACACAGACGCAGCCCTGAACAGCGCTTCGGGGTACCGACTGCGGCTTGTCTTCGATGCCGGTCCCACGATGCCGATGTGGCGGCCGCTGCTGCGCAAACTGCGCCAGTCCCTGGCGCAGAGCGGCCACTTTCAGAACGTGACGGTGTCCGTCCTCATGGCCGACGGCACAGTGCGCGGGCGAGAGGGTGCCGGCGACCGACTGGTTACCCTCGTGCTCAGCGACTGCTCCGGTCCGCAGTGGTACCCCGGCCCGGCTGGTGAACGCTGGTACGGGACTTTGCGCGCCTGGGCGCGTGTGCGGCCGGTGGCGGTGGTACAGCCGCTGCCGGAGCGCATGTGGCAGCGCACTGCACTGCCCGTGATGCCCGGTCTCATCCATGCCCCGGCCGCCACAGCAGCCAACTCCGAACTGAGCTTCACGGCGTACGACAACGCGCCGGACATGGGAGCGGACAGCATTCCTGTTCCTGTCCTGGAGCCCGCTTCTCCCTGGCTGGACAACTGGCTCGCGCTGATCGATGGCCGTGCCGAGGTCCCGGCGGCAGTCGCGTTCGTTCCGCCCGCACTCCCGGCCGAAGGGGCCACCTCCCCGACGACACTCACCGCCGAGGAACTGGTCCTCCGCTTCCGCGCCACTGCTTCCCCCGAGGCATTCCGTCTCGCGGGGCACTTGGCGGCAGGCGTCCCCCAGTTGCCCGCGATGCACATCGTGCACAGCTCTGTCGAGACGACTCCGTGCCCGAGCCACCTGGCCGAGGTGATTCTGAGCGGCATGCTCCGCGCAGTCCCCGGTTCCCCCGGCAGCTACGCCTTCCGAAAGGGCGTTGCCTCCGTGCTGCTGCGCACGGTGCCGCGTTCCTCGCTCGCCCGCACGGTGGCTCGGCTCAGGGAAGCTGAGTCGTCAACGCGGCGCGCTCTGGTGAGCGAGGAGGCTTCGCGACCTACCGGCTAGGCGTGCGGTCTCCCGATCCCCCACTATCTTCCGCTGCTGCCTCCCTTCCCTCTTCAACGCGCTTGGGGCGTCCCGCGTAAACGGCCGCCCCGGAGCGAAGTCAGCCGCCCATCTCCGGTGGCCCGTGTTGCCCTGCCCGCCGTCGCATCCGGGCCGGCGGCCATTGTCAGACCCCTAAGAGAGGATCACCCTCATGACGACTCTTCCCGCCGTTCAGGCGCAGTTTGCCGTGTCCAGCCGCACCCAGTACGAGGCTGCGATCGAGCGTCTGCGTGAAGCCTCTCAGGCGTATGAAAAGGGCGTCAGCGTCCTGGACGACGCCTCGTACGACCAGCTCCGGCGCTCCGTGCAGGCCTGGGAGCAGGCGAATCCCGGTGAAGTGTCCCCCGACTCCCCTATCGAGCTGGTCGCCGACGGCGCGGTACCGGGCGGCGACGTCGCACACACCACGCCTCTCCTGAGCCTGAACAACGCCTTCGACGCCGACGACCTGATGAAGTGGGGGGCGTCGCTCCAGAGCCGTCTGGGGCGCGCGCCGCAGGGCGGGTACGCCGTGGAGCCGAAGATCGACGGCGCCGCCGTGGCCGCTCGGTATCGTGACGGCCGTCTGGTACAGCTCATCACTCGCGGGAACGGCAGCCACGGCGAGGACGTCAGCCACGTCATCGGCCAGATCGACGGTCTTCCCGAGCAGCTGGCCGTGCCTGCCACCGTCGAGGTCCGCGGTGAGGTCGCCTTCACGCAGGAGCAGTTCGAGAAGGCGAACGAGGTCCGTGCCGCTCACAACGCGCAGGTCTTCGCCAACCCCCGCAACGGCACGTCGGGGACGCTGCGGGCTAAGGACCGTCCGTACCGGCTTCAGATGACGTTCTGGGCCTACGGCGCAGTCGAACTGGACGGCGTATCGTTCCTGCCCGCCGGAGCCACGCACGCCGAGACGCTGGCCGCTGTGGCCGCAGCCGGTATCCAGACGACCGCGGACTCCCCGGCCGGACTCCACGTCGTCGCCGACCTGGCCGCCGCCCAGGAGCGGGTTGACGCGATCGCCGCCATGCGTGCGGGCCTGCCCGTCGGGATCGACGGTGTGGTGATCAAGATGAACGATACGGCGGAGCAGGCCGTGGTCGGGGTCGGCACCCGTTTTCCTCACTGGGCCATCGCGTTCAAGCTTCCGGCGGTCGAACGGCACACCGTGCTGGAGGACGTCGTGTGGGAGACCGGGCGCACCGGGACCCTCGCGCCGACCGCGATTCTCGCTCCGGTGGAGATCGACGGCTCCACCGTCACCCGGGCCACGCTGCACAACCCCGCCGACATTCGCCGGCGCGACCTCCACATCGGTGACACCGTGACGGTCTACAAGGCCGGCGACATCATCCCGCGGGTGCAGGGGGCCGTGGTCCAGCTGCGTCCGGAGGGGGCCTTGGAGGTGCCGCTGCCGGAGGTTTGCCCGAACTGTGGCGGTGAGATCAACAAAGCGCAGGAGCGGTGGCGGTGCGCGAAGGGCACCGCGTGCGCGCTCCCGGCACTCATCGAGTACGCCGCGCAGCGCGAGATGCTCGACATCGACGGCCTCGGGAAGACCTACGTGGCGGCCCTGGTCGCGTCCGGCGACGTCAGCGACGTCGCCGATCTGTTCACCCTGACCGTCGAGCAGCTCACCAAGGCGGCCAAGAGCGCCAAGCGGGCCGCCAAACTCGCCGAGCAGATCGAGGCCGCCAAGGCCCTTCCGCTCAGCCGGGTCTTCTGCGCACTGGGCGTGCTCGGCACCGGGCGCAGCATGTCCCGCCGCATCGCCCGGCACTTCGGAACCATGGAGGCCATCCGGCAGGCCGACGCGACCGCTCTGCAGGGCGTCGAGGGCATCGGCCCTGAGAAGGCCCCGGTCATCGTCGAGCAGGTCGCCGCCCTGGCACCCGTCATCGACAAGCTGATCGCCGCGGGCGTCAACATGACCGAGCCCCAGGAGGCGTCGGCGGCGGAGGGTGCAGGTCCGCTGGCGGGCAAGGTCGTGGTGGTCACCGGCAAGATGAGCGGACCGCTGGAGGCTTTCGGACGGTCCGAGATGAACACCCTGATCGAGAAGGCCGGCGGCCGTCCGGGCAGCAGCGTAAGCACGAAGACATCCATCCTCGTCGCTGCCCCGTCAACTGGAGGCAAGCCGAGTTCGAAGGCAGTCAAGGCGGCCGAACTCGGCGTCACGGTCCTCACCCCCGAGGCCTTCGCCGAGCTGGTTGCCGACTTCCTGGCCTGACGCAAGGGACCGGGGCGGGCGTCGCATAGTAAGGGCGGCCCCGCCTCGCCGCCTGCGCGGCCCAGCGCACCGAACGGCCGAGCCAGGACACGTGCCCGCTGACCGGGTACCGGCCGGGCGAGGCTCCCACTCCGTGCGATGTTGCCTATTTCAGATTCAATGTGTACTGTCATTTCATCGCCTGGTGCTCGGCACCCGCGACCTTCTCCCCAACTCCCCCGCGTCCAGGTAGGGATGGCATGCACTCGAACACGCCCGAGCTGTCGGACTCCGAACTTCTGGCGATCGCGGCCCGGGCCGCCAAGCGGGCCCCGAAGAAGCCCAACGATCTCCTGATCCTCACCCAGCTCCAGTTGGAGCTCTACCGAGAACTGCACGCATCAGTAGGTCAGTTGGTACGGCCGCCCGTCCCGGCCGAGATCTCACCGTCATCCTCGGCGCGGGTGCGGAGCGCCATCGACGCCATCCTCGCCGAGGAAGAGGAGATGGCCGTCTTCCGGCAGATGTACGACCACCTGGCCCTCGCGGCAGGAGACCGCCAGGTGGCCGACCGGATGCTTGCGCTGTCCAGCGGCCAGCACGGTCCGGGCGGCTCGTTCCTCAAGCGCATGCTGCGGTTCGCGGTGGCCGACGCGTACGCGAACACGGTCCAGATGCTCGTCGTCGACTTCCTGAGAACTGCGGACAAGCAGACGATCCGCGCGGTGCTGGCCCAGCTCGCGGGCATGGAGTGGACGCTTGATCCGGACGACAGGCACCAGCGAATGACCCCGCCGGACTTCGTCGTGAACGACGCCGACGCCGAGATCCGCCGTTTTCGCGAACTCGGCCTGATTCCCGGTGACGCCCACCCGGGCCGGAGTCTGGCACGCTCGGACGAAGCGACCTGGGAGGTCCCCGACCAGCACCGCATCCGAACCTGGCGGCGCCGGTACGTGGAGGCCCACAGGCAGAGTCTCGACTGGGCCCGGGCGAAGGCGGAGGAGTACCGCTGGGAGCGCGAGCGGCTTGCTCCCTACGGGCACCCGGACGGCCTGGAGGCGGCCGTCGTGTTGCAGCTCCGACAGGAAGCCGACCGGGCCGCCTCCGCCCGTCTCTTCCAGATCGACGATTCCCTCGGCCGGATGGCCTTGCGCCGCGTGATGCGGCGGGCGGAGAAGACGACGACCCCGTTCGATCCCGCCCACCTTCCGACCTCGCGCGGCATGCTGTTCCTCGACACTCCCCTCGCACTGCCCACCGGCCGCCGCATCGTCGGCTATGTGTGGGGCCCGTGGTCGCCCAGGGCCGAAGAAGGCTGGTGCATCGTGCGGCCGGACCAGTTCCTGGAGCCGGTGGACCCTCCGCACGACGACGCCCCCTGGACATGGGTCACTGCGCTGACGTGCGACCAGTCGCTGCTGAAGCTGCCGTTCTCGCCGTACGAGACCCTTCTCGCGCGCCCCGGCGACGTTCTGGACCCCGAGACCCGGCATCGCGACCCGGCCAACCCTGAGCGCTACCTGAGCGGCTCGGGCCGCCAGGGCTGCCAGGAACTGATGCTCCGCCACGTGCGGGCCCTGTGGGAGCTGCTGACCCAGCACAAGCGGTCCACAGTGCGGGTTCTCGCCCACCAGGTCCACCAGCTCAAGCCCAGCAAGCGCGATGCCGAACGGCGACGGGGCATCTCCGACTCCGGCCAGGTCGAGAACTGGTGGGTGGACCCGGACGCGGGCGAGCGCTACCAGGAGCAGCAGCCGCGCCAGCCGCGCGAGGGCGGAACCGGCCGCACGCTGGCCGTCCGCTACTGGCGGGATGAGCATGAGCGCCAGCAGTGCCCGAACTCCCACCAGCACGCCGCCCTTGAGGCGGTGAAGCCCGGCAGCTGCCCGCACTACGAGATCACCATCCCCGAGCACCCCGTCGGACCCGCCGACGCTCCGTGGTCCGACCGGCTGCGCCACGCCCGGCATCGCCCCTCGGCGCCCCGGCGCACCTCAGACACCTGACAGCCCCTGTGGCCGGGCGGCCCCGTCCCGCCCGGCCACAGGCCACGCGGTCTGCTGCATCAGGCCGACATCCCCATCGCCCTCAGCCGAGGAGAGCCATGTCCGAAGAACTGCGTCCCCGCACCGTCCAGCACCGCCGCTGCCAGCCGCTGCACACCGTCTACGGGTTGGTGGCACTGCTGGCCGGCTGCGGCGTCCTGCTGGAGCAGCCCGTCATGTGGCTGTTCGTCGTCCCGCTCGCTGTCCTTGTCGTCGGAACCCGCCGGCTCGCCTGGAACCGGGCCTGTACCGCCCTCCGCAGGCGGGAGGAACGCAAGACCGCACCAGCACCCCGCTGGGTGTGGGGCGCTGCTGCGGCCGGTCTGGACGCCGCTCTCGTGGTAGGCGCCTTCGCCCTCTGCGCCGTGCTGCTGCTCGGCCACGGTGACGCTCTCGTCCTGCGCGGACGGGCAGCGGACTATCTGGTCCTCGGCGCAGGGGCGGTGTTCGCCGGCGCCCACGCGCTCGCTCACTGCATGTCCGCCCACGCCCGGGAGACAGAGGAGTCCGGGGCGTGACAAGTCCCTTCTGTCGCACTGTGCCGTCCGATCGCCCGGCACGCCCCTTCCCTCAAGCCCGCGGAGTGACCGCGGTGTTGCTTCACCCCGAACGGCTCGGCCGCGGCACCCCTGTTCCGCGTATGGTGCTCCCTGCGCGATGCCGGTCCCGGGCGCCGCCGGAGGCCGCGGAGCCGGCCCGCCCCCTGCGAAGGTCGAGCCGCCCGGCGCGTAAGAGATCTTCATGGTCCTCGGGCTGAGAGACGACCACGCCGGCGCGCTGGCGGACGCCGTCGCCACTCGGGTGGGCCGGCGGATCGACACCTTCCACGCTCAGTCGGAGGGACGCGGCAGGGCCGCGCGAGCGCAAGTCGAAGGCGGTGACTGCTGAGATGCCCCACGCCGCTTGTTGCCTATTCACGTTTCAATGTGTAATGTGATTGAACGTCGGGTCCGGAGGCAAGCCCCAGACCCGGACCACGTCCCTTCCCCTCCTCCAGCCCAGGAGACGACTGTGCCCACCCGTGTCGTGACCCGCACCCCCGACCGCCGCGTGCCCAGCCAGCGCGGCCTCCAGACCCGCCAGAAGCTGATGGACGCGACGATCGAACTTCTTGCCACGAAGTCCTACCGCGACATCAAGGTGCTGGACATCGCCCAGGCGGTAGGCACGTCGCCCGCGACGTTCTACCAGTACTTCCCCGACATTGAGGGCGTCGTCCTCGAAGCGTCCCGGCTCCTGGTCAAGGAGACGAACGCGGCACTGAACAGCTTCGAGGACGGCTCCTGGTCCTCGGACGGGCTGTCCGGCGCCACCCGGCTCGTCGACGCCGTACTCGACGGCTGGAGCGATTACCTCCCCCTCATGCGTGTACTGACCGCCGTCGCGGCCGAGCGGGACCCCCGCTTCGTCAAGGCGTACTTCGCGGCCACCAGGCCCATTGTCCGGGCCCTGACGGCGGCCACGCCCAACGCCGAGGGCAAGGAACTGGTCCACGCCCTCGTGTCCAGCCTGACCGGCGCCGCCGGACACGAGAACGCCGGAAGCCTCCAGGGGCTGTCCAAGCGCCAGCGTCGCCGGGGCCTCGCCCGCCTCGTCCACGCCGCCGTGACCACGGCCGACGCCTAGGCCTCCCGCTTCACCACCAGCCCGGCCGCAACCCCAGGGGGGAACACCTTGATCCAGCCAGCCTCTCTCGCTATCGGCTTCGCGCTCGGCGTCCTCAGCGTCCTGCTCCGCGCCCTTGCACTGCGCATCCGGCCGCGCCGCCCGCAGGTCCCCCTCTCGGTCGCCTCGCCGAGCCCCGAACTCGTCACCGCACTGTCTCTGGCCGTCGCCGAGCGGTACCCGAACCTCGGAGGGTTCGACTACGCCACCGTCAGCGTCTTCGAGCACAACTCACCGGAGAACACGGTGCACCTCTACCCCGCACGCGGGCCCCACAGGGGCGCCATACGCCTGGACCGGAGCGACCCGAGCAGCCCCAGCGGCAAGGCCGCCCGACTGCTGGCCGAGATGAACCTGCCCCAGGTCGGCGTCCTGGTCATCCCCCTCAGCTCGCGCTGACCCGGATCTCGCCGCCCCCGCTCGACTCCGGGGCGGCGTCCGACCGGCCTGCCGTGGACGCCAGCCGCCCTCTCCCATCCCCGATCCCCGACCCGACAGCGAGGAACCGTGACCACCCCTTCCCGCCAGATGTTCAAGTACGGAGGCTGGGTGTTCGACATCGACCGGGCCATGCGCCTCCTGGAGGAGCACCCCCGCGCCGTCGAGCAGACCTCCGTGGCCGACTGGTCGGCGGCCTACCACTTGAGCCTGCTCAGGCCGGACTACAACGGCCCGTCCTGGTGCCCGATCTTCGGCCCGGACCAGTCTCACTTCGACGTCGAACACGCCATGGGCACCGACCTCGACCAGCCGGTGATCATCGCCACCCTGGAGTTCGACAGCGGCCCGGCTCGCCTGCTGATCGACGGAGTGCACCGCATGTACCGAGCGATGACCGAAGGACACCCGACGCTGCCCGCGCACGTCCTGACCATCACCGAGACCGCCAAGATCCGCCTCGACTGACGCCGCCCTCCACCCCTAGGAGTCCCGCATGACCTCCATCGGCACCGCCCGTCACTTCCAGCCCCACGGCACGCCTGGCCACGTGTGCCGCGACCACAACCGGGCAGTCCTGGCCCCGGCTGTCGCCGTTGAGGCCCTCCGCCAGGGCCTTGGGCCCGACCTGACCGACGCCCAGCTCGACCAGTGCGCGGTGATCGCCGAGCGCAACCCCCTGTCCGACACCTCCCGCGCCGCCGTCCGTACCGCGCTGGAGCCCGCGCTGTCCGTGCGCAACTCCCCGGCGACCGTGCACCATCAGCTGTTCAACCTCCCGCCCGGACACCCTCGGCGGGTCCGCGTCGGCGACACCGAGTACTTCCTCGTCCCCATCCCCATCACGCTGTGAGTCGCCGCCCAGCCCCGCCGGCGCCGAGGGAACGACTCCGAACACCG
Source organism: Streptomyces sp. NPDC048664 (assembly GCF_040650555.1). Lineage (NCBI taxonomy): Bacteria > Bacillati > Actinomycetota > Actinomycetes > Kitasatosporales > Streptomycetaceae > Streptomyces > Streptomyces sp. NPDC048664. The sequence continues at coordinate 110,955 of NZ_JBEZHK010000004.1, forward strand.
CCGAAAGCCGATACGGTCGGCATTCAGGATTGGAGTTGCCGATGATCGCCACCAGCGCCGCCCCGTCGCTCCTCGACGTACGAAACGCTCTGCGGAACGCAGGCCTGCGCCAGGCTGAGGACCACCCGGGGCTGCCCGTGGTGCCGGAGGTTGAGACGTGGGCCTCCAACGGAGAGATCATCAAGATCGGCGTGGCGCCCCATGAGCGCCTGGGTGCCGATGCCATCCCGGCGCGCGTTCACGATGCCCTCCTGGCATGCGGTTTCGGCCTCAGCATGACGACCCGCTGCGATGACACTTCGGACAGCCGCTCACCAGCCGCTGTCCTGGCTTCAGGAGATGCCGTCGCCATCATCTGCACCCGCTAGCCATCGCGGCCGCCGGGAGGCGACCCGCTCAGCATGGGAACACCCAGGAACACCCCTGCCGTCCGATGACAGCGACCCGGGTCAGGAAGTTCGTCGGGGCTCGCAGGCACGTGACTGGCTGAATCGGACACCCCCCACAAACGCGCCCGGCCCCGGCCGGGCGCGTTTTGGCATGATCCCTCTCAACCGAGATCCGGTACCTGACGAGGGGGAACCATGTCTGTGCGCCTGCGCCACGCCCTTCCGGCCGTGCTCCTTGCCGGCACGGTCGTGATCTCCGGCTGCGCCGGCTCCGACAGCGGGCCCAAGGCCGACGGCAAGCCGACGAACAGCGCCCCGGGGCCCAGGCCGTCGCCTTCCACGGTGCTGCCGGACGGCATCGCCAAGCCGGGGACCGCCCTTCCGGTCGGCGATGGGGCATGGACGGTGACACTGCGGGGCTTCGAGCGCCTGCCCGCCGACACCGAGCTCGGCGTGCCGGCCGGCTCGAGCGCGTACAGGGCGCGGGTGACCGTGGCCAACCAGCGGGCGCAGGTCGCTACCGCGCCCCGGACTGCGGTCACCGCCCGCTACGGAGCTCTCGGGCGCACGGCTGTGGAGGCCACCGACAGCGGCGCTTCCTCTTCCACGGACGAGCCGCAGCAGGTGCGCCCCAACGGGTCCGTCGACAGGGATCTGAAGCTCGTGCTTCCCGATCAGGCCCAGGGCCTGCCGGTCACGGTGACCGTGGAAGCGACCGAGGAGGGGCTGGCCGAGCCGGAGCTGCTGTTCTTCGAGGGCGCCCTGCCGGGCAGGGCCGCCACCTCCCCGGCCCCGCAGGCGCCGCAGCAGGGTGCGCCGGCCAGGCAGTCGGTTACGCCGGTTGGGCAGTGGAACGGCAACGTGCGCGTGGGCAAGGTGACGGTGAGCGGCGAAGGGTCCTCGAGCGCTGCGAGCCTGGAGCTCAGCGTGGTCAACCGCTCCGGCGACCCGATGCCCGGCCTGGGCACCACGCTGCGCATCCTGACCGGCGACGACCTGCGCCTGGCCGCCACCGTCCGTCCTGTGTACGGGTACCGTGACGCGGCGATCGCGCCGTACCGCACCGCCACGCAGACCGTCTCCTTCACCGTCCCCGACGCGGCCGTCGGCGGCCCGGTGACGGTGGAGGCCATCGACGCGGCCGGCTCCCGGGTCACCTTCGAAGGCGTCCTCGGACAGTGATGAGAAGGGGCTGGATGGTGCCGGCGCGAGCAGGACCGTCGTGCTACACCCGAGCCCGCGATTCAAGTGCTGGCCCGGTAGCGATGAGGACAACCCCGATCACATTGCGGAATTCTATGAGTTTGGCTAATCTCGCTTGCGAGGCCGCCCCCTGCACTTGCCGGCCAGCGCCTCTGGATCCGGCTTACGGAGCCGCGACGCGCGACCACTGCAGAACCCGGCGCCTCACATGGGCGGACCGGCATGACTCGCCGGCCCGGCTGGCCACGGACGGAGCGACATGATGCCCGCAGGCACCGATCGCACGTATACGAACTTCGACAAGATGGCGGAGCGGTACGGCGTGGACCGTACAACGTCCGCCAAGTGGTCCCACGAGGAGGGGTTTCCCGACCTTCTCTTCACCGAGGGCCAGGGCGGCCTCCATGTCTACGACGCGGAAGATGTCGACGCCTGGGTCCGCGATCACCACTTCGGCTCGTGGTTCCGGTCTCGGCAAGGCAAGGACAACCCGCTGGATCTGCCCAAGGGCGGGCCCCGTGACCTCCTCTCTCTGCGCCAGATCGGCGAGCTTGAGGGACAGGCCCTGAACCGGCCTCCCACGTCGATCACCACCCTGCGTACCTACCTGTCCCCGTCCAAGAGAGTCCTCCCGCCGGCCGACAGAACGCCGGGCGACGGCCTGCAGCCGACGGTCTCGGAGCCGATGTGGTTCCGCGAGACCGCCTACACCTACATCTGCCGACCTCGCCGCACGCGCCGTCCGACGCCTGTTGAGGCGAAGCAGCCGAGCGGGAGGAAGTCGGCGCCGAAGCAGCGGGCGGCCGGCGCCTTGCTCGACCTGGACCTGCCGGACGGCGCGGACACCGACCTGCTGACCCTGCAGGAGATCGGCGAGCTCGACGGGAAGGCGCGTGGGCGCGGCAAGGCCACCACCGTCGGTACGTTGAAGAACTACCAGTCGCAGGAGCTGCTGGCGAAAGCGGACCGGACGCCTGGCGACGGCCAGGAGCCAGCCGTCGATGAGCCCATGTGGTTCCGATCCACCGCCTACCGCTTCATCCGCCGGCCGGGACGCCTGGGAGCAGCGGCACGTGCTTCACGCGAGATCGTCGACGCCTCCGAGCCGCTGCGCGAGGACTTGAAGCTCCCGAAAGGGGCGGACAACGACCTGCTGACCTTGCAGCAGATCGGCGAGCTCGACGGGAAGGCGCGCGGGCGCGGCAAAGCCACCACCGTTTCGTCGATGCGGACGTACCTGTACAACGGACTGCTGGCGGAGGCGGACCGGACGCCTGGCGACGGCCAGGAGCCGGCCGTTGACGAGCCCATGTGGTTCCGGTCCACCGCCTACCGCTTCATCCGCCGGCCGGGACAACTCGGAGGATCCCGCAGATGACCCGCACTTCGATGCCCGGCCACCGCCGACCGTGGGCGGATGCGTCAGGAAGTGGAGCTACGAGCTTCGGCACGCCTTGACGGACTTGTCCTCCACGGTGGGGTCGCAGGAACGACGGCAGTACGTCCTCGCCTTTCCGCGGCGCTGGGGGTCGAGGAGGTTCTCATCGGGCCCGACCCGGTGGTTGCCGACGAGGCAAGCACCGGCCCCACGGCCGCGGTGGCCACACCGGCATGAAGCCGGACCTCACCGGGCCGCTCGCGACGGCCGCCCCGCCTGGGTGACGCTGGACTGCGGCACCTGCGCCCCGTACTCGCCAGCTGGCCACGCACCAGCGTGGAATCGGCTCGCCGCGCTCTCCGTCGCATACCTGAATGTGCCTGGCGTCTCGCTGCGTAGCCAGCCCGGGAAGCGGATTGCGCAAAGCCCCGGCGCGACACGGCCGGGGAGCCGGTCACGCCGGGGCGCGAAAGCGTTTGTCCGGGCGGGTTACGCCGCTGTCGGGGCGCGCCGGACGCCGCCACGGCGGCCCAGTCCGAGTGCGGTCCGGTAGACGTCGGGCATGTCGAGTTCCCCAGTGGTACGGCGGTCCAGCACGCCTGCGTCGACCAGTTCCTCCAGCAGAAACGGGTAGCTGGTCGGGTGACGCGGTCCGGTCCGGGAGCGGCTGGCATCCGCCACGGCCCGTCGTGTCATCTCCTGGAGCCGGTCAGCCAGACCGATGTTCGCCCACAGCTCGAAGACGTCCTCCTCCCGCATCGGGAGCTGCTGCCCGGCCAGCGGTTCCAGGGCCAGCCGGGCCCACGGCAGCGCCTGGTGGAGTTCCTCGGCCCGCGCACCACAGCTCACGCCGTGACGGAGATCGTCGTAGTGCAGCGGACGGTCGTGCCCGGAGTGGCTGCGGTTGGTGTTCTCCAGCGCGGCAGCCAGGGCGGCGAGGAAGGGGCGCGGGGTGATGGTGCCCAGGGCGTCCTGGAGGTAGCAGGACAGGTAGTTGTAGGTGAAGCCGTTGCGGGCGTTCACGCCCATGTATCTGCCGACGAGGGTGGTGAAGACCTCTTCCTGCGCCTTTCGGTCCCGGCTGAGTTCGTCGGGAGCGAGGAACCGGCCGTCGGCGTCCTGCTGCCAGGTGGGCCAGGCCGCCCGGAAGGCGGCCGCCTCGGCACTGGGGTGGTTGCCCAGAACGTGGAAGAGCAGTCCGAACAGGTCGGCCCTGTCGAATCGGTGGAGGTAATGAGTCCTGCTCCAGGAGAGGTCAGCGGCCCGCGCGGTGAGAAATGCGCGGTCGGCGCGCGGGACACCATTCAAAGCGCCGTCCAGCATGTCCGGGCGGATGAAGACCTTCGCCCGCAGCCGGGTGGTGCGCCGGGACAGGGTGGCGGCGAGGTTGAGCACACCGGAGGCGAGGTGTTCGGCTACGGTGCGGTCGGGGTGGAACTGGTCGAGAGAATCGAACAGGACGATGCGGACGGTGTCGGCGGTGCGCGCGGACGCCTCGATCTCGGCCAGAGAGCGGTCGGTGGCCCCGGGGTTGCGAACCAGCCAGTCGACGCGTTCGGTCCACGTGGCCAGGGTGGCAAGGTCAGGCACGCCGAGGGCCGTCAGGGCGACCGTGGTCCACAGGGTGGTCGGCTGGACGCCCCACGCGGTCAGAGCCCGCAGTTCCCCGGATGACGGCTGGAAGGTATCCGGCCGGGCACCGAATCCGGTGGCCGCTTCGGTCCGTTCCAGACGGGGCAGGCGGTACTCCCGGGCGGCAACCGCGCGCAGCTTGGGGTCGGTCAGGGCCCGGGCCCAGAAGGTCTTGCCCTCCCCCACCGCTCCGCGGACCACGGTGCTGTCCGCGTACAGGGCGGCCCGGTGGGCGTCCGGGGTGTACATCATCGGGATGGGGAGCGTGAGGGCGTCCGTGGCATGGGCTGCGGACAGTGCGTCGTGCAACAGCGTCCGGTATTCCGCGACGGAGAGTGTGCGAGACATCTTGTCCTTCCATTGCCGCTGCGCGGCTCAACTTGCGCGGCTTGCAGCGATGTTGCGGGATGCGGCCCAGTAGGGCGTACCGCAAACATACGCACACTCATAGAGTTAAGCAACTCCCGGCGGCGCAGCCGATCCAGCCGCGGGGGTGCATCCTGCAAGAGATTGCTTAATTCTATGAGTCTCGGTAGTCTTTGAGCCCCGCCGGGGCCCCAGAGCCCAGGCGGGCCCGGACCGCGCGGGCACCGAAGCGTCTACCACCCGGTCCCGAACGCGCACGTCGAGCACCACACTCACCGGCTCCCGCCCGTCGAGACCGGCACCCGCGGCGGGACCGGACATCGCCAACTCCCCTGCCTTCGCTCGCCATGCATTCGTCCGCGATCCGTCGCTGGGCCCCATGTCTGTCGAGCCGTCCCTCAGCCACAAGGAGAAGAATCCGTGGAACCCGAGTTCAGTGTCGGAGACCGCATCAAGGTCGTCCTGTGCACCGACGAGCACGACCCCATTCCCGCCGGAGCGACCGGCACCGTCACCCACTGGAACCCCCACCCGCTGGTCCGTCAGCTCGGCATCGCATGGGACGCCCCGCACGCCCACCGTCGGCTGATGCTCACCCTCGTCGGCGACGGCGACCGCGTCGCCCGCCTCTGACCGGCTGCCGGGCGGCCCCGGCCGCCCGGCAGCGCCTCAGCCCCGCCTCCAACACTGCGAGAACCGACTCACCATGTTCCGAAGCACCATCGCTACCGCCGCCGGCCTCCGCGCCGAGATCGACTTCGAGTCCGAATACGTCCTCCACGTCCGCGAGGACGGCGTCTGGACACGCCCCAAGAACGCCGAGCACCGCACACTGCACGGCATCGACGTCTGGCACGCCATCCGACGCTCCCCCCACTACGGGGCCAACGTCCACGTCTTCGAATCCGGCGTCCTCATCCTCGCCAGCTCCACCGCGGCGCTGCGGTTCATCCCGGCCGGCACCTACGAGGAGTACTTCTGCTCGGGGGAGGACTGCGACGACTACAGCGCCGACGGCGAAGGCTGGGAAGGCCTGTGCGGCAACTGTGCCGACCGCGCGTACGCCGTCGAGTGCGCAGGGGAGGAGGACTCGGACCTCAATGCCGCTCCGCTTACGCCGTCCCAGCCCGCCGTACTTCCGACAACGTCCTGACCCCGTCCGTACACCATTACCTGGAGACCTTGGTGACCTCTTCGCCCAAGCCGCTGCCGGATCAGTGGACGATCAATCTCCACCCCGTCGCCAACCTGACCATCCTCACCCTCCTCGACGATGCCGGAGTCCAGCGCGAGATCGGCTTCTCTCCCCTTACCCCGCCGGGCACGACCGACCGCACCGTGGGCGCGCTGTCGGAGATTGCCGATCCCGGACTGCGCGCCAGCGCACAGAAGTTGATCAGCACCTTCTACGAGCGCACTGCGCGTGCCCAGGCGAACGCCGACGCCTTCGGCGCGGCCGTTCCCGACCAGCGGCACCTCTTCGACCGGCTGCGCTCCGTCGTCCCCGGCTGTCTGATCGAACTCGACGTAGACGACGAGACGCTGGCGGTCATCCTCAAGATGACCGCCACAGGCTCGGCGGCAGGGGCTCTGCTCTCCTTGGTAGCCCGCTGGCCCGGCTCCATCACCGCGGACGGACAGGCCGACGGCATCACCCAGGACTTGGACGGTGGTGACCTGAGCATGCGGCTCGACCAGGCACACGCCGAGGACTTCCTCACCTGGTTCCGCAGCCAGCCGTGAACTGCAAGGCGGAAGCCGATTACGACGGCCAGATACTCACCAGCGTCTTCACCGCGTCCACCAAGTAGTCAGCCAAGGACAGAGCCGCCGCGGCACTGCTGGAAGCGGTCAGCAGACCCTGAAGCGGCGAGGCCAGGCTGCACACGGGCAGAAATTTCGGACCGAGTGTCACACCGTCAGCCAGCGCCGCACCTGTAGCAGGTGAACGGTGTTTCCTCCGACACGAACAGGACTCTCTGCCCATGGCCCCTCGCATCTCGGCCGCCGCCCTCGTGCTCGCCGGCGCGCTCGCTGCCTCCGCCTGCGGCCCACTGCCCGCTCCTGGCTCTGCGGCTGAAGCCGCACCCGCTCACGGACCAGTCGCGGCTGGAGACGGAACGGCGCTGACCCAGCTGAACAACCTGACGGTCCGAAAGCGCGTCCCCCTCGCCGGCTACAGCCGCGACGCCTTCGGACCGGCATGGAGCGATGAGGGCACCGTCGAGATGTCGGGAAACTCGTGCCCCACGCGTCAGGACGTCCTGGCCCGCGACCTGGACGACGTCGCAAGGGCCGAGGACGGCTGCACCGTGCTTTCCGGCGTTCTCCACGACCGGTACACGGGCCGGACGATCAACTTCAAGCGCGGCCCCCGCACATCCATGGCCGTGCAGATCGACCACATCGTGCCCCTGGCGCTCGGATGGCGATCGGGGGCCCGGGAGCTGACTGCCGAGCAAAGGCTGAATTATGCGAACGACCCGGATAATTTGATTGCGACCGATGGTCCGACGAACGCGGGCAAGGGGGCCAAGGACGCCGCCGCGTGGATGCCCCCGCAGGCCGAGGCCCACTGCTGGTACGCGACCGCGCAGGTCCGCGTGAAGACCAAGTACCGCCTGTCGGTCACGCCGGCGGAGAAGACGGCCCTGCGCGCCGCGCTGGAATCCTGCCCGGCCGAGGCGGGCCCGCGATGAGGCCGTCCGCACAGCCGCTGCCCTTCGATGCGGACCGAGACCGGTGGACCCACGCCGTCCGGGAAGCCGCCCGGCTCCACCACGCCGTGCGCGCCGAGCTGGCTGGCAGGCTCTCGGCCCCGGCCGCCGTTCGGGCCGCCATGGAGGCGCTGCTGCTGATACGGGAGCGGACCCGGGGTGGGTGGCTGCGCTGGGACGTCTTCGGACCGCACCCGGGGGGTGTGCTGCGCGAGGCGGGCGTCTTCGACCCGGGGCAGCACCGGCTGGGGCGCTGGGCGTGTCGGACCGTGTGGGGGCGCCGTGCTCCCCTGCACATCTGGACGCTGGGAGGCCTCGAGCTTCCCCGCCCCCTCCCGGTCGGTCGGACCGCGCTGTTCACCGTGGTCGCCTTCGCCGCTCTGGGCCCGGCGGCCTCCCTGCTGCCGGCGACAATCGGTCTCCTCGCGGCCGGCGCGGTCGGTTTGGCCGCGGCCGTCGGACTGCCGGCGGCCGTCCGGCGCCTCACCCGGCATCGCGTGCGCGTGGTCGAGTCGGAGGAGGCGTACGCGGCGGTCTTCTTCCGGCTGCTGGCCGACGAGCAGCGCTTGCGCATGCTTGCCGAGCGCAGCGGGCGCTACGAGCTGACGCGCGCGGCGGCGGCGTTGCCGCGGCTGGTGTGGGACACGGCCGGGCTGGTGCCGCTGGCGGCGAACGACGTGGAAGCCCGTGAACTTCTTCTCGGATACGCCCAGTCGCTCGCGCTCCTGGTCGACCAGGCCGTCGAAGTCGAGCGGCAGGAGGAAGCGGTGGAGTCGGCGATCCGCGAAGACGGCGCGGCCGCCGCGCCGGTCAGGCCCGCGCTGCCCGAAGGGCTGCTGCCCCAACATCTGCTGGATGAAGTGCGGCTGGAGCTGGAGGAGCTGGGAGAGGGGCTGCGCCATGCCCGGGAAGTTTTGGGTGGGGCTCACGACGACGGAACTCGGCATGCGACGAGCGGAGAGAGCAATGCGTGAGCACGAGCGGACTGGTCGACGTGTTTCCTGGCGGAAGGCGAATCCGGAGGCCTACGCCGAGCTGAAGCGCACCTGGGGGGTGATCGGGCACAGCAGTGTCCTGATGGTGCTCAGCCTGAGCCTGATCGGTACGTCGCTGACGTTGGGCTACCTGCACTGGCCGGGGTGGCTGGAGACGTCCGCGCGCCTGGGCGCCAGCACGGCGGCGGTCGGCTGCGCAGCTGTCGGTCTGTGGCGGCTGGTGCGTGCCCTGTTCCGGTCGGTGAGGGCGTTCGTCCGCACGCGCCGGCGGGGCGCTGAGGGCAAGGCGCAGGGGGAGACCGTCGAGGAGTCCGTTGAGTCCGCCGCCACAGCGGCGGGGTCGCCCTGAACGGGAAGAGGATGTCGTGTTCCGGTTCGAGAGCTTCGCGGTCGGGTTCGTCATCGGTGCCGTGGCTTGGTGCGTGCCGTACGTGCGTGGCCTGGGTCGGCGCGGGGTCACCAGGGGGCTCGTTCTCTGGCGTCGCAGACGGCTTCCCACTCGGCGAAGGTGAGGCACTGCTCGGCGGTGCGTGCGCGGCGGGCCCGGTCTGCCTGTGCGAGGGAGGCAAGGATCCTGTCGCGGATGACGAAGCCGGGCGGATCGGGTTCCGGCTCGACGGGCGGCGACACCCTGGTGAGGCGGGCACGGACCGCGGCCATGGCCGCCAGGAAGGCCGCGTTGGGCGGGACTGCGGAAGCCGTGTCCTCGCGGCTGTCGGGGTCGGCAGCGCGCTTGTTCTGGCCCTCGGTCTCGCTCCAGCGGGCCATGATCAAGCTGGCTGGGGAGGCCGGCCGTCGGGGCACGCGCCAGACCGACAGGTCGGCGGCGATGTCAGCTGCGGAAAGGCCGGTGGCGATCCAGGGGCGCAGGGCGAAGGCGAGGCGGCGCAGGCCCTCGCCCTGGGTCCAGGGCACCCGGGGGCGTACCCAGGCGGCGACCGAGACGGCGTGGGCGGCCTGGTCTGGGCTGGCCCGGTAGGGCTCCGGGATCTCGTGCCGGCGGCGGGGGCGCGGCCGCGCTCCGCGGGGCGCGTTGGTGTTGTTCTTCTTCCCTCTCATCTCAGCTGTAGGACGTGGGTGGTTGGTCTTACAGGAAGGGGTGTCACGGCATCGCGTCGGGCGGGCGCGGCGACGGGCGTCGGCGATGGCCAGCTGCCGTCCGTGTTCGGTGAACCCGATGTGCCGGGCGTGGTAGCCGTGGCCGCTGACACGGTGGCCGAGGGCGTCGTCCCAGGCACGGGGGACGACGGCGGCGTAGATGGTGGCGGTGCCTGCCCACTCGCCGCTTCCGGCAGGCCGGGTGTTGGTCCGGGTTCCGTGGACAGCCCAGACGAGCAGGCCGAGCTCGCGCAGGACGGCGATGTGCCGCTCCAAGGTGCGTCGGCTGATACCCAGGCGACGCCACATCGCGTCGCGGCAGTAGGCGACGTGCCCGTCCGCGTTCAGGCGGGCGGCGAGATCGCGGGCGACGCGCAGCGTGGTGTCGCCGGCCTTGGGGTGCAGGCGATGGGTAATGGCCCAGGTGGCCGCGCGCAGGAAGTCCCCGCGCCGGGTACGTCGGGACGCGGTTGTGTCGACCTCCTGGTCTGCATGCTCATAGACGAGGTCGAATCGGTTGTTCAGGGATATTCGGTTTTCTCCGCGCGTAGGGCACGGCGGAGCGGCGGCTGCGTGGACCGGCGCGTGGGCATGCTGCATCATGGGCAGGGCACGCCCTCCTTTCGGGCATGCGCGAGCCCCTCTTCGGTGGGGCTGGGTTCTTCGGGAACCAAGGTGATCCGCCCTGGCAGGGGCGGTGTTGCCCGGTCTTCGGACCGGGTTCTTCACCGGGCGGGCTGGACACTCGCCGGGTGGTGGCAGAGATGCGGCGCGCAGGCCGAGGTGCTGGACACACCAGGGTTTGCTGCCGCGGGGCAGCCCACGGGGGACTGCCTGCTGTCAGGTCATGCGCTCATGGGGCTCCAAGGTGGCGGGCGGTCGCGGTGGTCAGTGGCCCATGCCGGCGCCGCCGTCGACGGGCACCACGGCGCCGGTGATGTAGGCGGCTTGCTCGGAGGCGAGGAAGGCGACGGTCGCGGCGATCTCCTCGGGGCGGGCGAGGCGGCCGAGGGGGATCTGGGTCTTGAGGTTCTCGAGCTGCTCCGCGGTCAACTGCTCGCTCATGGACGTCTCGGTGAGGCCGGGGGCGACGACGTTGAAGGTGATGCCGCGGGAGCCGAGTTCGCGGGCCATGGAGCGGGCGAAGCCGACGAGGCCGGCCTTGGAGGCGGCGTAGTTGGCCTGGCCGCTCTCGCCGCGCAGGGCGACGGCGGAGGAGATGAAGACGACGCGGCCCTTCTTCGCGCGGAGCATGCCGCGGGAGGCGCGCTTGGTGACGCGGAAGGCGCCGGTGAGGTTGGTGTCGAGGACGGAGGTGAAGTCGTCCTCACTCATGCGCATCAGGAGCTGGTCCCTGGTGATGCCGGCGTTCGCGATGAGGACCTCGACGGGGCCGTGCTGCGCCTCGACTTCCTTGAAGGCGGCGTCGACCTGGTCGGTGTCGGTGATGTCGCAGCGGACGGCGAGCAGACCCTCGGGGGGCTCGCCCGAACGGTAGGTGACGGCGACGCGGTCGCCGGACTCGGCGAGGTGACGGGCGATGGCGAGGCCTATGCCGCGGTTGCCGCCGGTGACCAGGACTGAACGGGACACGGGATGGCGCCTTTCTGTAGTGCTTTGCAGGTATTTGTCGTGAATTAACTGGCCCGGCGAGTGCCGGAACGGGTGAGGTGTCCACTCATCGCCGCGGCGGTGTCCATGACGGCGGTCACGTAGCGGGCTCGGGTGGCGGCCCGGCGCATGGGCACCTCCTTGGCCAGTAGCGCCACGGATCCGGCGACGGCCGAGCCGTACCAAATGGGCGCCGCGATCATGGTGCGACCCGCCAGCGGGGACGGACCGATGGCGTGACCTTCCTCACGGATCTGTGCGACGTCGATCTTGTTACCGCCGACGGAGCCGAGACAGGCGAAGATCGCCAGGCCGGCGGCGTCATCCTCCAGGGGCGCAGATTCAAGAGAGCGCAAGGCGGTCTGAGGCGAAGTAAGGACCTCGTCAGCGTGTGGCCCGTATGCCCGTTCCGCGCAGATCCTCATCGGAGTGCCGATCAGGTGGGGTCGGTAAACAAATGCGAGCTGGCCGGTTCGCGACTGTAGTGTGACGATCTCGGCCCTCACAGCAGGAGAGGGCGGGCCAGCCTGGAGGGGCTGGGCGGGTGTCGACGAGGGGGGACCGTGCAGCGCGTCAGTCAGCGCGTAGCCAGCGCGCGGCCCAAGCTGCTCCACGGCGCCCTCCCGCATCAAGGCCTGCAGATACCGGTGGGCAGTCGCCGCGGGAAGGTCCGCGGACTCGGCGACTGCGGCCAGGGGATGTTCACCCGGCCCAAGGCTGATCAGTGCTCTGAGCACCGCCATGGTGCGTCCCACGGCTCCACCGACGCCGCCGGCGCGGTCGGGCGGGGTGGCAACAGGCTGCAGCAACGCGAACTCCCCCTCGCGGTTGTGGAGGACCCTCGCGTCTCCCACAACGCGGATGCGATCCAATGGCCGATTCTTCCCGGCCAAGATCTCGCCCACCAGGCTCTGAATTTTCCGGTCCCTGAATTTCAGGAGCGCGCACTTCCGGTATATCGCGTGGCTGGTACGGGGATGGCACCACGGGGAAGGGTTGAAAGTTGAATCAGAAGGAGGCCTTGCAGCAGCTGCTGCAATGGAAGCGGGGACAGATAGACCCGGTCGAGCTCGGCTGGCCCAAGCGCGTCGGCCGGGGTCGGCGCTCGCGCGGACTGTCGCAGGCGCAGGTGGCGCAGGCGCTGTTCGTGACGGAGAGGACCTACGCCGAGTTCGAGCGCGGGAACACACCCCAGCCGAGCAGCGAGTTCCTCGACAACGTGGCCACGGTACTCAAGATGAATGAGCGCGAGAGGAACGTGCTCTACGTCTACGCGCTCGGCTACGAGCCCCCGTTCCCCATGGATCCGTGCGCGGGGACGAACGTCGACCCGGCATGGCAGCTGGCCGTGAACGGCGTCTCCGGGCAGCCCTGCTACATCAACGACGTCGCCTGGAACGTGCTGGCGGCAAACGACGACTTCAAGCGGATGTTCCCGCAGGTCGAGGGCAAGGCCCCGGAACTGCCCGAGCGCAACCTGATCCGGTGGATGCTCCTACGGGAGGACGCGCGCGAGCACCACCTGGTCGACTGGGACACGCGATGGGCCCCACAGGTCGCGGCCCAGCTGCGCACGGCGGTCGCCGCGCACCCAGAGAACGAAGATCTCCAGCTGCTCGACAAAGAGGTCAACGACGACCCGGTGGCGGGGCCCATCTACCGTGACCACAGCCTCGCGTACATCCACCCCGACGGCGACGCCCGGCCGATGCGGCACGCCGGCTACACGCCGCCGCGCAACGGCGAGGACCACCGCAGCCGCTGCTGCGAGCGCCACGCACCGTCTCAGCTGGGCACGGTCACCATGTGCGCCGCCCAGCCGTTCGGCAGCCCGGGCGCCCGGTTCTTCCTCCTGCCGTTCGCACCCCACCACTGAGGTCGCGCCCGCGGCTGCCCTGGCGGAGGGATTTCCTTGGGGCGGCCGCGGCACGCACAATGCATGCCCATGGCAACCACTGACCTGAAGCAGATCGCCCCCGGCATCTTCGCCTGGCAGCCGGGAAACAAGGCGACCTGGGGCATGGCCAACTGCGGTCTCGTCGTCTCCGAGGGCCAGGCCCTCGTCATCGACACGCCCTACACCCCCGCCCTGACCGACGCCTTCCTCACTGCAGCCCGCACGGCCGCAGGGCCGGATGCCCTACTGGACCGGGTCGCCGTCACCCACGCCAATGGCGACCACACCTGGGGCCTCCAGCAGCTGCCCGGCGCCGACATCTTCGCCACTCGCGCCGCTCTTGAGCACCAGTGCCTCGAGCCGAAGCCTCAGCAGCTTCAGGCACTCATCCACGACACCGACCCCGGCCAACCGCTCGGCTGGTACTTCCGGGAGCACTTCGGCAACTTCGACTTCACCGGCATACAGGTACTGCCGCCGACCACGACGTTCACCGGACGCCACGACCTCACGGTCGGCCAGATGCCCGTCGAGCTCCACGAGGTCGGCCCCGCCCATACGGTCGGCGACCTCATCGTCCATCTGCCCCAGCAGCGCGTGGTCTTCGCCGGCGACATCGTCTTCGCCGGAGACCACCCCTCGCACTGGGCCGGTCCGCTGGAACACGTCTCCGCCGCCTGCGCCCGGATCCTGGACCTCGACCCCGAGTGGATCGTCCCCGGCCACGGCCCGCTCATGACCCCGGCCGACCTCCAGGACTACGTGGCCTACCTCGACGACCTCGCGGACCAGGCCTACGTGATGCACGGCCAGGGCCGGACCGCCGTCGAGGCGGCACGCATCCTGATCAAGGAGGACCGCTACCCTGGCCTCGGTCTCCCCGAGCGGCTCGCCATCACCCTCAGCACCGAGTACCGCCACCTCGACCAGGACTCCACCGCCCCGGACCTGCTAGAGCTGATGAATCACGCGGCACACATCGCCTGGGACCGCTCCTCCACCGGCCCGACCACGCTCTGAGCCCTGCCCGGCAGCCGCACCTCGCCTATTCCGGCAGGTGAAACAGCGCGGCCCCAGCGTTCCGGTCATTGAAATATGAACCGCTTGCGCGGCGTGCGGGCTTGCACTGCGCTCCCCGGGGCCGGTCAACTACCGACGTCGGCGCGCCGTGCACGCACGGGGGAGCGCCGCCCAGGCACCGAGGGCACTCCCACGCCCGTTGACGTGCGCGGTCGAGCAGCACGCGTTGCTGGACTCGATTCCGGATGCCGCCGCTGGCCCCCCGGCGGCGGCATCCGCTCGCAGCCGCCTCGACCAGGGAGAGTTATGACGCCCGCCGCCAGCACCTTGCCGGTCCCCGCCGCCGTCCCCGAGTTCCTCGCGCCCCGCATCCAGAACCTCCGCCACACCCTCCTCGCCGGTGGGCGCGAGGAAGCCCTCACTCTCGCGCGGATCCTCAGCGAGGAACTCGCCGAGAGCCATGGCCCCCTGCACAACTACACGCTCCACGCCCTCGAGCTCGTCGCCTTCTGCGCCCAGCTCGCCGGGCACCCCACCATGGCTACCGAGGTGTCGGTCTACACCGCCGCAGCCTGGCAGCGGGTCCTGGAACCCAAGCACCGCCAGATCCGCCGGCAGGCCCGCAACGGCGCCGCCTCCTGGCTCACCATCACCCACGCGCCCGACGCCGTCAGGACCGGCGCGGCTCTTCTGGCGCTGCTGCAGTCGGTTTACGGCAAGGACCACCCCTCCACCCCCTTCGTCGAACGTCGACTTAACGCCATCACCGGCTCAGACCGCGAGGCCGCCGAAAGGGCCCTTAGGGCTTCCGGTCCGGCCCTCATGATCAAACCCTGAGGCCCTGATCAAGGCGTTCCCAAACCACCTACGCCGGAGGCATATACCGGAAGTGCGGCTACAGGAAAAAACGGGACCTGGCTGCATCTGATCTTTCTGGCCAGAATCAGGCTCGGACTGATCGCGTTGTGGGAGACGCCCAGTCCCAGACCGCGAGGGGGATTTCGCGTTGAACCAGACCACCGTCGGCTTCACGACCTGGAACGTCAGCTTCGCAGAGACGGCTGGCGCCATTCCTGTCGTGCCCTTCGGCGTGCCCGAAAACGGCCCCCCGCCCGCAGCGCCGCGGCACCTCGCCGGCCTGCCGACCGGCGCCCAGTGGCCGGCGAAGTCCAGCCTCGCCGTACGCGCTGCAGGTGCCGCGACCGGCTCCGGCCGCGCCCTGGCCTGAGGCAGCTCCTCCGTTTCCTACGATCCAAGCCGTCACCACTACTCACAAGGGGGATACGCCAGTGTCGATCTCAACCGCTCACGACACGACTCGCTGGCTGCGCCGAGCGGTGGTTGCTGCCACGGCTCTCAGCGTCGCGGTCACGGCTACTGGCTGCGGAGGCGGCGGCGAGGAGAAGAAGCCGAAGGCCTCCGCCAGCCCCAGCGCCACCAAGAGCTCCGACCCACAGGCCACGGCCAAGGCCGAGGTGTTGGCGGTCTACCGCAACTACTGGGAGGCGCAGGTCAAGGCATACGCGAAAGCCAGCCCCGTCGACACGGGCCTGGACAAGTACGCCTTCGACAAGGCCCTCGGCAAGGCCGAGTCCGAACTCGTCGCGCTCAAGTTGAACGGCAACGTCATCAAGGGTGAACCGAAGCTCTCCCCGGAGGTCACCGCGGTCAGCCTTGACGAGACGCCGAAGAAGGCCACCATCACCGACTGCGTCGACGTGAGCAACTGGAAGCTGGTCAAGGAGAAGACCGGCGAAGAGGTGAAGCTGCCCAAGGAGCGGCTCACCCGGTTCGTCACCACCATCAACGCCCGGACTGTCGGCGACAAGTGGATGATCACCGAGACGCAGCAGCAGGACCGCACATGCTGACCCGCAAGACCGCAGCCGTCATATCCGCGCTCGCCGGCATCATCTACCTGCTCCTCCCCTCCCAGGCCTGGGCAGATGGAGGTGACACGGACGTCGGCTCCTGCAACAGCGCCTGGATCTGCGCCGGTGTGGAAGTCCCCGGTGGAAACGGCGGAGGCAACGGTGGCGGTGGCGGTGGCGGCCACAACGGCGGCGGAGGTGGCGGCGGCGGCAAGGGCGACGGCAAGACCTGCGAGACCGGCGCGAAGGAGCGCCCGGGAAGCCCGGGCTGGGAGTGCTACATCCCTGGCGTCGGCACCTGGAGCGAATCCTACGGTTGCTACATCCGCAAGCTCGACCCGCAGCCGCCAAAGTCCGACCCCATCTGGGAAGGCCACACAACCGGCGCGATCTACGCCTTCGCATGCATGTCTCAGATCCACGCCCGCCCCACTCCCACCGACGGATTCGCCCGCTGGTCCGAGACGGACCCGCTCGGGCAGACCGGTCCGTCGGCAGCCGAGCTGGCCCAGCGCGCGCTGAGCATGATGCGCCTGGACGGCGCCAAGATCGGCAGCGCTCCCCCGGCCGGCTCCAAGGGTCTTATCGGCATGCCTGTGTGGCTGTGGACCGAGCAGACGCCCAACACGTGGGGACCGCTCTCGACCACCGCGTCGGCCGGCGGCCTGTCGGTGACGGCGACCGCACGCGTCAAGTCCATCACCTGGGCCATGGGTGACGGCACGTCCGTGACCTGCACGAAGCCCGGAACGCCGTACGAGAAGTCCTACGGGAAGCAGGAGTCCCCGGACTGCGGCCACACCTACACCAAGGTGCCCGACGGCGGCTCCTACAAGATCACCGCGACGAGCACGTGGGTGATCGACTGGACCGCCACCAACGGTGAGACGGGCACGCTGCCGAACGAGACACGCACCGCCGGAACCGCGATCAACATCGGCGAGCTCCAGGTCGTCAACTAACGAGGAAAACAGCAACCATGGCGACGACGTTCGCGAACAAGAAGCCAGCCGAGAAGGCGCCCGCAGCAGCCCCCGGGCCGCTCCCGATATCCCAGGACGCCCCCCGCCGCCGGCGACGGCCGGTCGTCGTCGGCGCCGGCCTGGCGCTGGCCGCGGTCGGCGCGCTCCTCGCCGTGTGGCAGGTCGACGAGGCCGGGAACCGGGTTCCCGTGATCGCGTTGGCCCACGACGTCAAGGCGGGCCAGACCGTCAAGAAGAGTGACCTGGTCGTGGCGCAGATCGCTCCCGACGCCGCGCTCGCACCGGTGCCGGTCAGCCGCAGCGGCGACATCGTCGGCAAGACCGCGGCCGCCGACCTGCCCAAGGGAAGCCTCGTCACCGACGCCTCGGTCCACGAGGGCACCCCTGTCGCCAAGGGCCGTGACACCGTGGGCATCCTGGCCAAGCCCGGACAGCTCCCTGCGCAGCGGCTGCGCACCGGCGACGCGGTCGCGCTCGTCCACACCCCGCAGGACGACGCCGAGGCGGCGAAGTCGGGCACACAGAAGGCTCCGGACAGCATCAACGCGGTGGTCGTCGGCCTTTCGTCCCCCGACGCGAACGGGGCCGTCGTCGTGGACGTCGCCGTTGCGGGAACGGACAGCCCGTCCCTGGCCACCTGGGCGGCCAGAGGCGCGGTCACCGTCGTGCTGAAGGCGGCCGGCTGATGTCGGTCATCGCGCTGGTCTCCGGCAAGTCCGCCGGCGTCACCTGCTCCGCACTCGCCCTCGCGCTCTCCTCGCCGAAGCCCTCCCTGCTGGTGGAGGCCGACCCGGCGGGCGGCACGATCCGGGCCGGCTACCTCGGTGGCGAAGGCAACGCGTCCACCGGCCTGCACCGCTTGGCGGCCGCGGACCGACAGGGCACGCTCGCCCGCGAGTTCAGCCAGCACTTCGTGAGCCTGGACCGAGATAACACCGGGCAGCGGCTGCTCCTGCCGGGCCTGACCGACCCCACCCAGGCCGCCTCGCTCAGCCGCACCTGGGAGCCGATCTCCCGGCTGCTCGGCGTGATGGACCAGACCGGCCACGACGTCATCATCGACGCCGGACGCATCCTGACGGAGTCGGAGACCCGGCTGTCCACGACCCGCTACCCGACACCGCTGCTCCACCGTGCCGACGCCGTGCTCATGGTGGTGCGCACCACCCAGGCCTCCATCACGGCGGCGGCGCCGGCCATGCGGGTCCTCAGGGAAGAGCTGGCGCACCACGGAACGGGCTCCGATGCACTGGGCCTCCTGCTGATCGAGGAAGGGCCCTTCAACAGCAGCCAAGTCCAGCAGTACCTCCAGGCCCCCGTGGTCGGCATGCTCGCGTGGGATCCCGACAGCGCCGACGTCTTCACCCACGGGGCTTACAAGAAGCTGCCGCGCACGCTGCTGCGCTCAGCCCGTACGGCCCACCAAACGATCAATGAGCTGGTGACCAGGCGCCGCGTTCAGCTGCAGCCGGCCGCAGTGCCGACGCTCGCCGGGAGGGCATCATGACCGACACCCGGCCGGAATCCCCGGCCACCGACTACACCGCCCTCTTCACCCAGGCCCTCAGCGAGCACTCCGCGCAGGGCGCGCCGGTCCTTCGGCCGGTTCCCGCACAGGTGTCCCCAGCTGGCCTGCCCCAGAGCGTTGCTGCCCTCGCCGACGCCTCTGCCCCGGCCACGCTCCCGGTCGGGCACGAGGTGCTGGCCGAGCTGCGCTCTCGCGCCAGCGTGAAGATCGGCGAGGCCGCAGGCGCCGATGCGTCCATGACCGAGCAGGACCGCCGGCAGCGCGGACAGTCGATCATCAGGCAGGTCGTCTCGGAATGGGCGACGAAGTACGCCGCCAGCGGCCAGGACCTGACGCCCCAGCAGGAGCGTGCCGTTCGTGAGGCCGTGTTCGACGAGCTGTTCCGCGCCGGCCGTCTCCAGCCGCTCCTGGACGACCCGAACGTCGAGAACATCATCATCTACGGCGACAAGGTCCGGGTCGACTATGCGGACCGTCCAACGCGCACCTGGGACCCGATCGCGAAGACCGACCGGGACCTCATCAACCTCATCAACCACCTCGCGCGTATGCAGGGGCAGGGCGAGCGTGCGCTGACGCCCGCCACGCCGAACCTGAACCTCCGGCTGGCCGACGGCTCCCGCCTGGCGGCCTCGGCGTATGTCACGCCGCGGCCGAGCATCGTCATCCGCCGCCACCGCACCCGCGGCCAGGGCCTGGACGACCTGGTGCGGTGGGGCACGATCGACGCCTCGCTCGCCCACTTCCTGCGGGCTGCGGTCAAGGGCCGCAAGAACATCATCGTGGTCGGCTCCCAGGGCGTAGGAAAGACGTCCCTGTTGCGTGCCATGGCCCGGGAGATCCCGCGCAACGAGCGGGTGGGCACGCTGGAGTCGGAGTACGAGCTCCACCTCCACGAGGACCCCGAGGGCCCGGAGGTTGTCGCCTACGAGGGCCGCGAGTCCAACGGCGAACGCGGGGCGGACGGCAAGCTCCAGGGTGAGCTGACCCTGTCCGACCTCTTCCCGCAGCTGCTGCGTATGTCGCTGCGGCGTGTGATCGTCGGCGAGGTCCGCTCCAAGGAAGTCGTCCCGATGCTGCACGCGATGAACGAGGGCGAAGGCGGGTCGATGGCCACGCTCCATGCCCGCAGCCCCCAGCTGTCGATCGAGCGTCTGGCCACCCTGTGTCTGGAGGCGGGCATCGGCATGACCGAGGCCTTGGCCTACCGGCTCATCGCGCAGGCCGTTGACTTCGTCGTCTACGTACGTCTGGTCGACGAGACCGAACTCGTCGGCCCGAACGGCAAGCCGGGACGCAAGCATCGCTTCGTGTCGCACGTCATGGAGATCACCGGCATCGGTGAGGGCGGCCGCCCCTCGTACCAGATGGTCTTCGCCCCGCGCGAGCAGGACGGCCGCCGTGAGCCTCGGGCCGTGCCGCACGGCAACATCTCCCAGGCCTGCCTGGAGGACCTGGTGCGGGCCGGGCTGGACCGCAGCGTCCTGCAGCGGCCGTGGGGAAGCTGGGGTGCTCCGTTGGAGACGGTGGTGCCGCTGTGACGCTCACCTTGAGCTCTCTGATCGCCGCGCTCGGCGGACTGGCCGCCGTCGGCGGCCTCGTCCTGGCTGTGGCCGGTGGCGTCGGCTGGGCACCCTCGACCACCGTGCGCCGCCGCAGTCGCCTGGAGCGCAAGATCCGTGCCTTCTTCGTCAAGGACGCCCGCACGCCCACCTCTTGGTGGGCCCGCGGCCAGGCCCGGTTGGCCGGCGCCGTCCTGGCGGGCCTGGGAGTGTGGCTGTTCACCGGCTGGCTGACCGGCGGGCTCGTCACCCTCGCCGTCGTGCTCGGTCTGCCCTGGCTGCTGAACACCTCCGGCAGCGGCAAGTCGCAGATCGACAAGCTCGAAGCGATCGAGGAGTGGGTGCGGCGCATGTCCGACATCCACACCGTCGGCGTGAGCCTGGAGGCCACCATCCAGCGCAGTCTGGAAACCGTCCCCAAGGCGATCCGCGAGGACGTACGGCTGCTCGTCTCGCGCCAGCAGTCCGGCTGGGTGCCCCAGGACGCCTACCGGGCCTTCGCCGACGACCTCAACGACGCCATGGTCGACGAGGTCGCCGCCCTGCTGATCCTGCACGTCGAGGACCGCGGCAGCGGCCTGAGCAAGGCCCTGCGCGAGCTCGCCGATGCCCTCCAGCACGAGGTCCTCGCGCGCCGCGAAGTCGAAGCCGACAGGCAGAAACCGCGGACGAACGACCGCTGGGTGACCATCTTCTGCCTGGGGATCTTCGGCATCACCGCGTTCTCCGGGACGTATGTCGAGCCCTACAACACCCTCACCGGGCAGCTCGTCCTGGCCTTCGTCGGCGTCGCGTTCGTTCTGGTCAAGATCTGGATGCGCCGCATGGCGATCATCGAGCCCGCGCCCCGGTTCCTGTCTCCTGCCGACCGCTCCGGCGGCCCGATCGCCGAGGAGGCGCCGTGATCTTCTCCCCTTATGCCGTCATCGGCGGCGCCGTCGCCGGCCTCGGCCTGGTGATCGCCGCCCGCGGCATCCTTCCCGGACGGCCCGACCTCGGCGACGTCCTTAACCGGATGGACGCCACCCGGCTCGAGAACCTCGACCGCAACCGGGACAGCCAGCCCAACACGCTGATGGAGAAGGCCGGCGCGTTCCTGCTGCGCACCGCCGGGGAAGGCACCCTGCGCCTGCCCCGCCAGCAGCTGGAACTCGTGGGCCGGTCCCCCGCCGCCCACCTCGGCCGCAAGCTCGGACTCGCCCTTTACGGGCTGCTGCTGCCCCTCCTGGTGGTGACCCTGGCGAACTTGGCCGGCTTTCCACTGCCATTCGCGATTCCGGCGATCGCCAGTCTCGGTCTCGCGGTTGTCTTCTGGCTCCTGCCCGACCTCCAGCTCAAGCAGCAGGCGGTGGAGGCGAAGGAGGACTTCCGGTATGCCGTCAAGGCTTACCTGCGCTTGGTCCAGCTCGAACGTGCCGCGGACGCGGCCCCGACCCAGGCCCTGAAGAAGGCTGCCGAAGTCGGGGAAGGCTGGGTCTTCGCGAAGATCCGGGACACCATCACGCGCGCCGAACTCGAAGGCATCAGCCCGTGGGAAGGCCTCAAGCGTCTGTCCCTCGAGCTCGATGTCCCCGAACTCGGAGCACCGGCCGACATCATCGCGATCGCCGGCGAGGAGGGCGCGGCCGTCGGCGACACCCTCGGCGCGCAGGCCAAGTCGCTCTCCGGCGCCCTGGTCACCGCCGCGAAGGCCCAGGCGAACATGGCATCCGAAAAAATGGTGATGCCCGTCGCGATGCTGGTCCTGATCATGACTGTCTACATCGGCTACCCCGCGCTCTCGCGGATCATGGCCAGCTAATTCCGTTAAGAGACAAGGAAATTCACGATGGGTACCGACCCGAACTTCACCTTCCTGAAGGCATTCTTCAGCGCCCGGATCGACCGGCTGCGCAACGTCCGCGACGACCGCGGCGCCATATCGATCGAGACCATAATGATCATCGCCGGTCTCGTCGTCGCTGCCGGCGTGGCCGTCGCCATCATCGCCACCAAGGTCAGCGAGAAGGCGGCAACGATCAAGTGACCCGCCTCCGCAGGGCCGTACGGCGCTGGTCCCGCGCGCTCGCAGAACGCGACGTGCGGGACCGCGGAGCCTTGTCCCTGGAGATGCTGATCGTCTTTCCCGTCGTGCTCCTGGCCATCCTGCTGGTCGTGCACGTCGGGCTGTGGTGGCACGCGCGCAATGTGGCGATGTCGGCCGCCCAGCTGGGAGTGGAATCGGCCCGCGTCCGGGGGGCGTCCGCAGGCACCGGCACCGCCGAGGCCCGCGACTTTCTCTCCCGGGCAGGCAGCAGCATCTCGGGTCTGTCCGTCAGCGGCAGCAAGGGGGAGACGGTGCGGATCCGCGTCACCGGCTACGTCGACACGATGATCCCCGGCCTGAAGCTCAAGATCGACCAGCACGCGGACGCGGCCACCGAGCGCATCACGGAGGCCCGGTGACCATCGCCCGAAGGCTCAGGGACGACCGCGGCGCGCTGTCGCTGGAAGCCGTCATCCTGTTTCCCGTCCTCATCATGGTGCTCCTGCTGGTCATCGCGTTCGGCCGCATCGGATCCGCCAGCAACGCCGTCGACACCGCCGCCCGCAACGCCGCCCGCGCCGCCTCGCTGGAACGCAGCGGCGGCTCGGCCAGCAGCGCCGGTTCACAGATGGCGCGCAGCGTCCTGAGCCAGCAAGGGCTGGAGTGCACCTCCACGTCCATCTCCATCTCCACCGGCGGGTTCTCCGCACGGATTGGCGAGCCGGCCTCCACCACCGCCACGGTGACGTGCACGGTCCGCCTCTCCGACATCGGACTGCCTGGACTGCCCGGTTCCAAGACTCTGACCAGCAGCTTTACCTCGTCAATCGACTCCTACCGCCAGCGCGGCTGACAGGACCACCGCATGACACCCGCCCGCTTCGCGTTCACCCGCCGGATCCGTCGCGCCCTGCGCGACGACCGCGGGTCGATGAGCCTGTTCGTTCTCGTCACCGTCGTGGCGCTGTTCCTCGTGGCAGCGCTCGTCTACGACGGCGCCGGCAAACTGCGGGCCCTCACCCACGCCGAGGGCGTCGCGCACGAGGCCGCGCGGGCCGGCGGCCAGGCCGTCGATGCGGGCAAGGCCATCTCCGGCGGAGGCATCACCGTCGACCGCAACGCCGCGGTCGCCGCCGCGCGGAACTACCTCAGCCGCGAAGGTGTCAGCGGCACGGTGAGCGTGAGCGAGGACGGCGGGTCCCTGGAAGTGACCGTGACCGAGTCGTACCGCGCCCTCTTCCTAGGCGGCGCCAGCGGCACCGTCACCGGCCACGGCAGCGCCAACCTGGTCTACCGAGGGTGACGATCATGAGAAACCGCAGTACCGCAGCCCGACTCATACGTGCCCTCTTCGCCCTGGTGGCCCTGGTCGCCCTCCTGGCGGGCGTGCCCGCTGTTCTGCTCGGCATCGGGGTCCTGCCCGACCACGTCCCCGGCTTCGACGAGATCACCGCCGCGCTCACCAGCCCCGACTCCGGCCAGCTGTTCCTGGGCGCCGTCACCCTCATCGGCTGGTACGGCTGGCTGAGCTTCGTGGTCTCGGTCGTCTTGGAAACGGGCGCCGCGCTGCGGAACGTCCGCGCGCCCCGGATCCGCATGCTCGGCGGATCCCAGCAGCTCGCCGGCGCCCTCGTCGGCGGCATCCTCGTCCTGCTGCCGACCGGCACGGCGATGGCATCACCTGCCAGCGCCGCCCCCGCCACCGTGGCCACGGCCACCGTTACCGCCGACGCCCACTCTGCGGCGGCCACCGCCACCAAGGCCGCGGCTTCTTCTTCCGCCGCCTGGGACGGCCCCGTCCACCACGTTCAGGACGGCGACACCCTCTGGGACATCGCAGAGAAGCGTCTGGGCGCCGGAATCGAGTGGCACCGGATCGTCGACGCCAACGAAGGCGTACGCCAGGCGGACGGCTCCCTCGTCACCCCCGACACCACCGTCCTGCAGCCCGGCTGGATTCTGCGCCTGCCGGCCGACGCCTCGCCCGCGCCTTCCACCGATCAGGACGGAGCCCGTCCGCAGACCTCCGGCTCCACGGCCGCCACCGACCAGACCCACACTGTCCGCGCGGGCGAGACTCTCACCGGCATCGCCGAGGACGAGCTCGGTGACGCCGACGCCTACCCGAGGATTGTCGAAGCGAACAAGGGCGTGAAGCAGGACGACGGGCGCGTCCTCGCCGACCCCGACGAGATCTACCCCGGCTGGAAGCTGCAGATTCCCGCCGCGGCCAGCACCGACGACAGCGACCAGAGCGACTCAGCTCCGGAGAAGGCGCAGCCGCCGCACGAGCAGCCCGCCGCCCCGGACCAGGCCGAGGAGCGGCCCGGCGCAGAGCAGACGCAGCCGCCCGGCCAGGGCGCCGACAAGGGAGACAAGGGCGAGACTGCCCAGACCCCCGGTCAGGGCGCGGACAAGGACAGGCAGGGCGGTGGGCAGCCGACCGCCCGGCCGGACACCCCGACGGAGCAGCCGGCCGTGCAGAGCCCTGCACCTGACCGTGAGCGGGAGCAGCACGGCACGCCCACCCAGACACCCGAGACGGACGAGACCGCGGAGACCGCCGACAGCGGTGACCAGAGCGTGCGGACCATCGCCGCGACGGGGAGCATCCTGGCCGCGGCCGTCCTCGCGGTCGTCGCGACCCGTCGCGCCCGCCAGCAGCGCCGTCGGCGCCCCAAGCGGCGTATCCCGATGCCCTCCGGTGCGACCGCCGACTTCGAGAAGCAGCTGCGTGTGGCGTCCGACATCACCGGCATCGCGCTCGCCGACCGCGCCCTGCGCACCCTGGCCGCCAACTGCCTCCAGGCCGGCCGGCCTCTGCCCGAGGTCGAGGCGATGCGCATCACCGCACGCGGCATCGAGCTCCACCTGGCCGCCGTCACCCCGCCCGTTGCGCCGTTCACTGAGAACGAGGGCAACCCGACGGTGTGGACTTGCCCCGCCCGCGGTGCGGCTCTCCTCGACGAGGACGAGGCCGCCGACGTCACGGTGCCCTATCCGGCCCTGGTGAGCCTGGGCGAGACCGAGGACGGCGACGCGGTCCTGGTCAACCTGGAGGCCATTGGCCTGCTGCGCCTGGCCGGCAGCCCGGCCGACGTGCGTGCGGTCATGCTCGCCCTCGCCGTCGAACTCGCCTCCTCCCGGCTGGCGCCCGACACGCAGATCGTCCTCGCCGGCGCCGGCAGCGACCTGCACCACCTCTACCCCGACCAGATCGAGCACCACGCAGACCTCGGCACCGCCACCACCGACCTCCAGGCGCATGACGCCTTCCAGCGCCAGGCCCTCGCCGACGGCGGGCACGACCACCTGCGGGCCGCCCGGCTCAGCGAGGACGGCGGCGACACCTGGATCCCCCGCATCCTCATCGCCACCGCGCCGCCCACCGGCACGGCGGCCACCGAACTCGAGGACCTCCTCACCTCCCGGCCCCGCACCTCGGTCGCGGTCGTCACCGCCGCTGGCGGCGAACTCGACCTGCCGGGCGCCTGGACCCTGCCCGCCCAGCCCGGCAGCATCGTCGAACTGCCCGACCTGGGCCTCGCGGTCAAGCTCCAGCACCTGGACGCCGACTCCTACGACCGGCTCGTCCAGCTGATCGCTACCTCCAGCCGCACCGATGACGTCGCCCCGCCGGCGTGGACCGGGCACACCGGCCCGGCTGACACCAACGGCCCCCGCCCCGCGGCGCCGGTCGCCGAGGCCTCCGCGCTCGCGCCGGAAGCCACTGCAGCCCCCCGGGTGAGCACCACAGTCGCCGTCCAGGGCAGCAACCTGGCGACCGCCCTGCCGAGCTTCACGGCCTCCTCCCACCTCTCGTCCGACGAGGGACCGGTCGACGGTGACCGCCCGGGCGACGAGGACGAGGGCAGCGCTCTGTCCCCCGCGGTCGCCGGGCCTGCCGCCGACGAGGCGCACGACGAGGAGAGCGACAAGGAGAGCGACGGCAACGCGCCGGCCGAGCCCTCCGGCTGGGACGACGAACCTGAGCCGGAGGAGGACTCCGAGGCTGCTTCCGCGCTCGGTGCGGACGTCTGGGGCGAGCCCGAGCCGGACGAGGACTTCGACACGGTCCTCGAAGAGGTGCTGGCGGAACAGGAAGACGACTCGCCCCTCCAGCCGGAGGACGACGACGAGGCGGGATCTGGCCTGTCCGCGGCCGCGCTCGGCGAGGACCTGGCCGCCGAGGAAGCAGCAGAGGCAGGCCCGGCGCTGCCTGGGGAAGACGACGACGCGGAGTCCGCGCTGTCCCCAGCCACCCTCGCCGATGCCACGGCGACCGCGGCGGCACCGCCCGCGCGGATCATCCCCCGGCCGAGCGCCGCGACGTCCACCATCCTGGCCGCGCTGGCCACTCCGCCTGCCGAGCCCGAAGGCCCTCAGGTCCAAGTTCTCGGCCCGGTGGCGCTGACGGGTACGCAGGGCCGCGTGAGCAGCGGTCGGCGCAACCACCTCATGGAGATCGCCGCCTGGCTCGTGCTCCACCCGGGCCTGGGCCGCCAGGAGTTGGACAACGCGATCTGGCCTGGGCTGCGCAGGACCGCCAGCACCCGCAACACCGCGATCTCGCGCTTGCGTTCCTGGCTGGGCCGGGACCCCAACCTGCCCGCCGAGGACCCCTGCGGCGCCTACCTTCCGGACGTCACGGACGGTGTCTACCAGCTCGGTCCCGCCGTCACCTCGGACTGGGACCGGTTCAAGGAGCTGTACCAGCAGGGCATGCACCACGACGGGCAGGACGCCGACATCGCCCTCGCCCATGCCCTGGCCCTCGTACGCGGCCGCCCCTTCGCGGACGTCGACCCGTCCAAGTACACCTGGGCGGAGGCCGACATCCAGGAGATGATCAGCGCGATCGTCGACGTCGCCCACGAGCTCGCCGAACGCCGCCGTCACGTCCGCGACTACCGGGCCGCGGCCCAGGCCGTCACCAAGGGCATGCTCGTCGACGCGCAGTCGGAGCTGCTCTACCGGGACCTCTTCACGATCTGCCACGAGATGGGCGACCGCGAGGGCCTGGAGCGCGCCGCCGCGCAGCTAGCCCGGATCAACGCCGAGGAGGGCGTCGACTCCTCGCCCGAGACCGTCGGGCTGCTTCGCACGCTCCTCAAAGGGGAGAGGATCCAGCCCACTTTGGGGTCCGCCGCCTCATGACCACGATCCGTCCGAGATTCACCGACCTCCGGTGTCACACCGCACCGCTCGATCACACCTGTAGAGAGCGAGGGGCCTCTTCGGCCGACCATCCGACGAAGGAGACCGCGCACATGAGCCGCCGCCGGCAGCACGCCGCCGTCCCGCCCGCCGAGCCCGCCACCCCGGCGGCCCGCTCCAGGGAAGGGAGCTGCCGATGACCACCTTCCAGTGGTCGCTGTCCGCCGGCCTCGCGGTGGCAGGGATCGGGACCGCGACGACCGCTGCCCTGTTGCTGGGCAGTCGCCGCAGGGCCGCCGAGCAGAACGCCACCGCCGAGGAGCGCGCCGAACTCGCCCTCCAGCGCCGCCACGCCTGGCAGCGGCGCCTCGCCGTGATCGCGCTCGGCATCGGCTGCCTGATGATGTTCGTCCTCGCCGGCATCGCCGCCTGGCTCTCCTTCGGGGCGCAGCGCGAATATGCCCACGCGCACAACGGCGGCGACTGGGACGCTGCGACCGGCTTCGCCTTGCTCCTGGACGCCGGCGCCCTCAGCCTCTCCCTCATTCGCTTCTTCGAGGCCCTGACGCTGCGGTCCAGCGCGATCACGCGGATCCTGCTGCTCGCGTTCGTGTCCGCCTCGGCGGCGATGAACCTTCTCCACGCCCCCGGAACGGGAGCCGGCAGCGCGTTCCTCGCCGTGGTGCCGCCGCTGGTGTACGCGATCCTGCTCGAGATGCTGCTCTACAAGATCGAGCAGGTCATCATGGGCCGGCAGAAGCGCCGCAAGGCCGACCAGGACCGCGGCTACAGCCTGCTGCTGTGGCTGCCCTGGCCGATCGGCGCACCGGTCAGGATGTGGAAGGCGTGGCGGTCCGAGCTTCTGGCGACCGTCGACAACGTCCGCGTGATCGGCTCCCAGCGCCCCCGACCGTCCGGCCCGGCGGAGGTGACCGTGGAACGCGTCGCCCCGGCCGAGATGGCGTCGGTGAACGCGCTGGCGGCCGGTGCCCCGCGTGCCGCCACCGTCGAGGAGATCGAGGAGCCCCTGGTGAGCGCGGTGACGCCACCGGCCACTGCTGCGTCGGCGCCGGTCATCAGCTCGCAGGGCGAACAGGTGTCGGCTGCGGAGGAGACTCCTGAAGCTCCCACGGCGGAGCCCCGCCCGGCGGCCATTCCGGAGCCGAAGGCAGAGCCGGAGCCGGAGCCGGGAACTGAGCGAGAGCCTGTCGAGTCTGCCGCCAAGGGCGCGCCCGCCAGCGAGCCGGATGAGAAGTCGCGGCCAGGTGGTGGCGAGGACGCGCACGAAGACAAGGAGCAGGAAGAGAAGCGCGAGCGCGAGAAGCCCGTCGCCGAGCAGCACACCCCGCCGAAGGACGAGGAAGACGAAGAGACTCAGGAGCTGAGAATCGACATCGACCTCTCGGTGTTGCCGAAGAACCTCACCCATCGGCAGCGCGCCGAGCGGATCTACATCGCCCACCAGGCCGCCGGCGTCGCCCTGTCGCAGGCCGACCTCGGCAAGTGGGCCGGGTACAAGAACCCGAACTCCGGCGGCAACGAGTACCGCCGCCTGGAGAGGGAGTACGGCCCCATCGTGGTCCGCGAGGGTGCCACCCACGTCGACCTGAACTGGTCCCTCGAACCGGTGGCGGCCTGAACTGGTCTGACTCGCACCTCCCCGGCCGGTAGGGCCGAGCCGGGGAGCTTGGCGTGTCGGACCATGCGGGTAGCCTCACTGGGCGACACCACACCGGGTACAGAAGGGGGCGGCCGGTGAGCAGCCGCTGGCATCGAGCGATCGCCGAGCTGAGCGCCCAGGGCCATGCCGCCCGGGCCGCCGCCCAGCGCGTGGACGACGTTCCGAGCGAGGAGCGCACGACCGCTGTAGCGATCTCCTACACGGCCGAGACCGACTATCTGCGCAGCGCGAGCACGCTGCTGCGTGGGCACCTCACCGACCGGCGTCCGCCCCGGCGACTGCCGGTCGCCCGCGTCTGGCCGTGCTTGCGCGATGTGTGGAAGGCGCGGGCCCTGGACCGGCTTGGCGGGGTGTGGCGGGCCATCCCCGGGAACGCCGCGCTGCGGCAGCTGCGCAGCGCCCCTTCCGACGCTCTCCTTGCCGCTGTCGTCGAACAGGCCGAGGCGTTGCAGGCCAGCCTCTACGGCGACCGGAACGTTGATCGGCTGTATGAGTCGTTCATCCCCGAGCGGACTGGCGACCCGGTCGCCGACCTGGTCGGCGGTGGCAGGTCGGCGCCCACGCTGCCCGGGTTTCCTGACCCCGGTCACCCGCTCAACCGCGCCTTCCCCCGGGGCAGGGGCATGCGGATCCAGCCTGGCCGTCAGGACGAGTTCAAGCAGCTCTCGCGCGACCGGTTCGCGGTGCACACCAGGGCCATCGCGTTCGGTGATGCGGTCCTCGCCCTTCTTATCGATCGCCGGGCTGGCGGCGTCGCTCCGGAGCCCGGGCGGCTGCGCGGGGCTGGGCGCTGGGTGGGACGCGAGCGGCAGCTGGTGCCGGATCGGGCGAAGTGGCCGGCGAAGCTCAATGGTTACCAGGCCGCGACGCTGGCCGGGTTCGGCTGGCTGGTGCTCGCGTGCACCGGGCTCCCGCTCACCTTCGGGCAGCGGGCCGACCTGCTGTCCCACTACACGCTGGTGTTCCTGGCGGCCGGTCTCGTCGCCTCCACCGGGACAGCTCTGGTCTACCGGCACGGACCAAAGCTGATCACCGCGCCCGGGCCCCGGGCCGCGTTGCCCGGGATCGCCGCGGCTGTGATCGCCTTCATGGTGTGGCAGGGCCAAGGGCCCGTCGCCGATTACTACTTCGCTGGCCCGTACGACCGCTACGACCGCCAGTACGCGGATGGATGCCTCGCCGCCAGCCCCTACCGGCACGACGCCGTCCAGGCCATGGTCGACGACGGCGTACTGACCGTCACCCCCGTTGAGGGGGGTACGACGCTGCGCCTGGGGCCGGCCGAGGACGGCAGTGCGCACCCGCTGCGCCCGCTCGACCGGGCGACCCGGGCGGTGCTCGACGAGTACGGGTGCTGACCCGGCCCGCATAAGCCAGACGTCAGGCTGTCGGAACGCTTCTGAAGGCGGAGGCCGCGCCGGCGATGCCGGGCCCGTAGCGGGCGCGTGCCTGGTCGAGGGCGGCCTCCAGACGGTGGAGCTTGTCGTCGCGGTCGTCGAGGGTGAGCTGGTGGGTCGCGTGTTCGGCGGGGCGCAGTCGTTCGGCTCGCAGGCCGATCCCCCGGACGCGGGCGCGCTGGAGACCGAGGTCGGCCAGGAGCTGGCGGGCGGTTCCTGCCAGAACGGGGGTGTGGGCGGTGGCCTCGGCAAGGATGCGTGTGCGCGTGGTGTGGGTGCGATCGGCGTACGTCACGGTGAGCGTGAGGGCCTGTGCGATCTCGGAGGCTGCGCGCAGGCGTGCGCCGAGGTCCTCGGCGAGAGCCAGAGTGATGCGCTGGTGCTGGTCGGTGTCGAGCTCGTCCCGGTTGAAGTGATGGGTTGCGCTCATGGAGCGAGGAGCGGCGGCCGGGACGATCGGGCGTTCGTCTATGCCGCGGGCGAGGCTCTGGATCTGGCGGGCGGCGGCGCCGAGGATCCTCTGCAGGGTCGCGGGCTGGGTGTCGGCAAGATCGCCGACGGTGGAGATGCCGTAGCGGGCGAGCATCCGGGCCGTCTTCGGCCCGATCCCCGGGAGGGCGGCGGCCGGCCGGGGGCGGAGGAAGGCGGCGATCTCGTAAGGGGTGCCGCCGACGATGGTCGCGGCCCCGGGCGGCGTGACGGCAGCGGCCATGGCGGCGATCGACCGCATGGGCCCCGCACCCGCCGAGCTCTGCACGCCGTGGAGGGCAAGGAGGCGCAGGCGGACCACTGCGACGAGGCCCTCGACGTCGCGATCCCAGAATCTCAGCGAGCCGGTGACGTCCATGTAGGCGGACCAGTCAGCGGGCAGCGGTTCGGTGGTGGGGCTGATGTTGCTCAGCACGTCCATCAGCTGCGCGAACAGCTCCTCGCTGCGCTGCTCCACGTGGAAGTGGATCCGGACGATGGCGCGCGGGCGGCGGGCTGGCGGCGGGGTGCTCAACCTGCGCTCCCTTGACTGCGGTGGCCGAGGCGGGTCAGGTCGGCGGATCGGCTGCCGGCGGGCTGGAGGTCGGCGTAGGGGTGGAGTCGGGCGCCGGCGGTGCCGTCCGGGATCGTCCGCGACGGCGTGGGCTGGGCGGGGGTGTGCACGGGCTTCTGGCCGAGGAGGTCAAGGACGGCCTGGGGGCCGTGGGTGGCGCGGGTGGTAGCGAGGGAGTCGAGGTCCCAGACCATCTCGCCGACGACGGTGCGGCGTGGGCCGCGGGCTTCGACGGTGCCCCGGACGAGGAGCAGTCCGTTGTGGAAGATGGTGTGCGCGCACTGCTCGTGGGTGTCCTCGAAGAAGGCGAGGTCGACCAGGCCGGAGCCGTCTTCGAGGGTGACGAAGATGACCCGCTTCCCGGACGGGATGGGCGGGGTCTGGGTAGATGCCCGGACGCCGGCGACGAGGACCTTCTGCCCGGGATACATGGCCTTGAGGTGGGCGGCGTCGGTGGCGCCGATCTCGCGCAGGAGCCGGTGGTGGTCCTCCATCAGGTGCCGAGAGACGTCGATCTTGAGGACGCCGAGCTCGGCGTCCAGTTGCTCGCGGGAGGTCATCTCCTTCAGCCCGGCCGGGCCGGCGCTCACCAGCGTGGTGTCGAGGGGGAGTTGGCCGGTGCCGGGACGGGTGCGGGCGTGGCGGTGCAGCTCGGTCGCCTGCAGCAGTAGGTCCCGCCGTGACGCCTCGCCCTTGAGCTGGTTGAGTGCGCCGATCCGGATCAGCCGCTCGGCGGTCGGCAATCTCGGGCGGGCCCGGGCCCAGAAGTCCTGGAGCGAGGTGTAGGGCTGCGCGGCCGCGATCCTGGCCACCTCGTCCTCGCTGATGCCGTGCACCGTGGACAGGGAGATCCGCACGCCCCAGCCGTCCGGCCTCTCCTCCACCGTGTACGTGGGCTTCGAGGCGTTGATGTCGACGGGCAGGACGGGCACGTTGTGGCGGCGGGCGTCGGCGACGATGACGCGCAGCGGCCACATGCCGGGGTCGTGCTCCAACAGGCCGGCGTACAGGGCGGCGGGGTGGTGGGCCTTGAGCCAGGCGGACTGCAGGGCCGGGACGGCGAAGGCGACGGCGTGCGCGCGGCAGAAGCCGTACGCCCCGAACGAGGAGACGATGTCCCAGACCTCGTCGAGGACCTGGGTGGTGTAGCCGCGGGCACCGGCCAGCTGCCGGAACCAGGCCTCGACCTTCGGAAGGCGGGCGGCGTCGCCGAGGGCGCGGCGGGCGACCTCGGCGAGCGCGCGGTCGCAGCCGGTCATGACGGCGAGGATGTCGATGATCTGCTCGTGCCAGATCGTCACGCCGTAGGTGTCGGCGAGGACGGGTTCGAGGTCGGGGTGGGGGTAGGTGGGGGCGGCTCCGTGGCGGGCGGCGATGTAGAGGGCGGGCATGCCGCCGGCGACCGGGCCCGGCCGGAACAGGCTGATATCGGCGATGACGTCTTGTGGGTCGCGGGGCTGGAGCCGTCCGACGAGGTCCTGCTGCCCGGGGGACTCTAGCTGGAACATGCCGACCGTGTCGGAGTTCTGGATGAGCGCGAAGGCGAACCGATCGTCCAGCGGAACGTGGTCGGGATTGTCCAGGTCGATCACGCGGCCCGTGGTCCGGCGGATCTCCTTCACCGCGTGCGCCATCGCGGACTGCATCCGCACACCCAGGACATCGAGCTTGAGCAGGCCGAGGTCTTCGACGTCGTCCTTGTCGGCCTGCACCATCGGGTACTCGCCGCCCGGGGTGGGCTGCACCGGCAGCCGGTCCAGCAGGCTGATGTTGCAGAGGATGACGCCGCAGGGGTGCATCGCGATCCCGCGCGGCAACTTGTCCAGGCCCTCCGCGAGCTCCCACAGCGGTCCGTACGACCCGGCCTCCGCCGCCAGCGAGCGCAGTTCGGGCAGCTCGACGAGCGCGGCGCGGATCTCGCTGGCGCGGAAGTGCGGGAACGACTTCGCGATCCGGTCGACGGTCGCCGGCGGCAGGCCGAGCGCGAGCCCGGTGTCACGCAGGGCGTGGCGGGCGCGGTAGGTCTCGGGCATGCCGGTGACCGCGACCCGCTCCTTCCCGAAGCGTTCGATGATCCGGTCGTAGACCTCCAGGCGCCGGGCGGACTCGACGTCGATGTCGATGTCCGGCAGCGACGCCCGCCGCTCGGACAGGAACCGCTCGAAGAGCAAGTTGTGCTGGAGCGGGTTCGCCGTGGCCACGAAAAGGCTGTGGTTCACCATGGAGCCGGCGCCGGAGCCACGGGCGGCGACCCGGATCCCCATGTCGCGGGCGTCGGCAACGACCTGGGCGACGGCGAGGAAGTACGGCTCGTACTTCAGGCGGCCGATGATGCCGAGCTCGTAGTCGAGCTGGTCCATCGCCCGCTTGTCGAGGTCGAGACCGCGGGCGACCATCCCGGCCTCGCACCGCTGCCGCAGCAGCCGCATCGCGCCACCCGGCACGGGCTCGGCGCCGACCACCTCGGGCTCGGGGAAGTGCGGCACGCCCAGCCCGAGATCGCGTACGGGGTCGACGGCGCAGGCCTCGGCGACGGCGATCGTGTCGGCGATCAGCCGCCCGGCCCGCCGCGCATCGGTGCTGGCGGCCACGGCGACCCGCTCGGCGATCTGCAGCATCGCCGGCCCGTCCTTGAGCCAGCGCTCGCCGCAATCCATCCGGCGCCGGTCCATCGGTCGCAGCAGCCGCGCCGCGTCCAACACGTCGGCGAGCCGGTGCTGGCCGAGGTCGGCGTAGCGGACCGCGTTGGTCAGTACGGCCGGGATGCCGAGACGGTCAGCGAGCGAGAGGGTGTGGGCAGCCAGGCGGACCGATCCCGGGCCGGTGCCGGACAGCCCCCAGCACACCACCTCGAGTCGGAGGCCTTCGCCGACCACCTCCCGCCAGGGAGTCAGGAGCTGCTCGGCGATGTCGGGGCGGCCGGCGGACAGGGCCCGAAGCGGCTCGGATGCCGGACCGAGCAGCACCACCAGATGATCGCCGGCGCGCTCATGAAGCCGGGGCCACACCGCGGCCACGGGTGCCCTGGTGGGGAAGGCGTCGCGGTGGGCGGCGGACACCAGGCGGCACAGGTTCGCCCAGCCGCGTGCGTCTCGGGCCAGGAACGTGGCGCGGTACGGCGCCTCCGCCACGTGCGCGCCGCCGCGCACCGGGGTCCGGCGCGGCATCTCGGCCGGCACGGTGGAGGAGGCGATACCCAGGTCGACGCCGAACACCGGACGGATCCCGTTCTCCATCGCGGCTTTCGCGAACCGGACGGTTCCGCTCACCATGTCGCGATCGGTCAGAGCCAGGGTCCCGATGCCGCGCTCAGCAGCTCTCGCGACGAGAACGTGCGGGTGGGAGGCGCCGTAGCGGGCGGAGAACCCGCTCGCGACATGGAGGTGGGGAACGCTGTCACGCATCACGAACTCCGGTCTAATACCCCCAAAATCGGATCAACGACCCTGGCTGAAACTACACGCTACTCGAACTAAAATCGAACACGCGAGTCCGATCCGCCTTCTCTCACCCACTCGGGCATGCACCGCGTCCGGACGCCGCTTGTAGCCGGACCAAGCGACCCACGGGCCACGGGCCTAGAAGCCGGTGACCAGGCGCGTGCGGGCGGTATGGACGCAGGCGCCCAGCCCAGGGTTCGGTACACGAGCGCTGCAGGGCGATGGGGATGAGCGGGAGAAGGCTGCTCGGAGGACGACGCGCCACCTGGTGCCCACCTCGGCCAGGCGCTCGCGAAGAACCTCAAAGCAGCCATGAGCCAGCGGCACCTCGGCGTGCGCGAACTCGCCCGGCTGGCCCAGGCAAGCCACCCCACGGTCAAGGCCGTCCTGGACGGGACCCGGCTTCCCGCCTCCCACACGGTCCTTCTGCTCGAGCTCGCGCTGGACCTTCCGCTGTACCCCGCGGATCTCTTCGAGCAGCTCCGGCCCACGCCCGACGACTGACCTGGCCGCGCCAGCTCCGCCCTCCACTCGGACGCGCACGCGGGGGAGCCCCGCGCACCCGTGCCGCCGCCCGAGGCCGAGACCGCCGGTCCCCCTCTCCGGCACCGTTACGGACCGAGCGGTCCAAGCCCGACGGGCGCGCGCGGCGCGCCGGGCGTAGGAGTGGAAGGGTGCACCTGTCTCCGCCCATCGAGCCGATGCTGGCCCGCCCCGTCACCGCGCTGCCGTCCGTGGGGGCGACGCCCGCGCTGTTCGAGCAGAAGGCCGACGGGTTCCGCGTGCTGCTGTTCGCCGCTCGGGAGCCGTTCCTCCAGTCCAGGCGGGGCGCGGATCTGGGCCCCGCGTTCCCGGAGGTCGTCTCAGCCGCGGCCGCGCTCGGCGTTGAGGCGGTCCTTGATGCCGAGCTGGTCGTGTGGGGAGCGGATGGGCTCGACTTCGCCGTGCTGCAGGAACGGGCCCGGCGCCGGGGTGCCACGGCCAGGCAGGCGGCGCTGGAGCGACCGGCCCACCTGATCGTCTTCGACGTGCTCGAGATGTCCGGCGCGACTCTCCTGGATGAGCCGTTGCGGCGGCGCAGGGCTGCCTTGGAGGAGTTGTTCGCAGAACGCCGGCTGACGGCACCGTGGGCACTGTGCCCGCAGACCTCTGACCGGGAGGTCGCCCTCGGCTGGCTGGACCCGGTCTGGGGGGCGGCCGGGATCGAGGGTGTGATGATCAAGAATCCCGACTCCAAGTACCGGCCCGGGGAGCGCGGGTGGCTGAAGCTGCGGGCCCGCATCACGGTGGAAGGGATCATCGGCGCGGTCACCGGCGCCGTGACCGCGCCCCGGAGCCTCCTGCTGGGCCGGCTCGACGCGGCGGGCCGGCTGCGCCTGGTCGGCCGCTCCACACCGCTGCCCAGGAGAGCGGCCGCCGAGCTCGGTGCCGTCCTGCGGCCGGCGGGAGCGGAGCATCCCTGGTGGGGGCGGACCTTCTCGGCTGGTTGGGGAGCGAAGCAACCGCTGGTGTTCCGGCCCGTGGTGCCCGACCTTGTCGCCGAGGTCGAAGCCGACACCGCCCTCGACCTGGGCCGGCACCGTCACCCGGTGCGCTACCTGCGGCTCCGGGACGACATGACCGCCGGCGACGTCCGGGCCTGATCCGTCACCGCGCGGCCGGTCGCACGCCCAACACCTGGCCCGTCCGCGGCTCCCTGATCCTTCGGGACCGGTGGGCGGAGGTGAGTACGCGTACTCACGCCGAGCCGGTCACCGCACCCATCCGCCGTGCCGCCACGTCTACATAGGGTGCTCGTATGCCCGACCAGACCATGCCCAGCCCCGCCACCAGCCCCGACGCGCCCGAGCCGAGGGCTTCCTCTCGCGCCCTGGGCGCTCTGGGATGCGGCGGCGCCGCGCTCGTCGGCGTCTTCCTTCTGATCGGCCTGCTCGCATGGGGTTCGTGGGCGTCGACGGACTTCCCCCGCGTTGCGCCCGAGGAGATGGCGAACCGCGCCCTCCAGCGTTCCCAGGAGGCCTACAGCGTCATGGGCTTCACCCGCACCATAGAACCCGGAGTCGAGAAGATCGGCGTCAGCACGGAGAACACGCTCGGCTCCAGCTTCTGTTACGACGGCGGCTTGCTGGGGCTGAAGGACGAGACCATCGACGGCGCCTACTCGATGAGCCACAGGTGGGCGCTTGACCACGTGCCGGCGGGCCAGGCGGTCCCCGGTCTCCGCCACCTTCACCGGTTCCTCCAGGACGAGGGCTGGAAGGTCACCTCCTACCGCGAAGGTGAGCGTGGCGGGTCCTGGGACCTGTTCGTCCAGCGGGACGACGGCAACGAGCGGATGTCCTTCACCTGGTACCCGGACCGCGAGTACTTCACCGGCGGCGCCTCCGTGCCCTGCGCCTACGACCCGGAGTGGAAGCACGGCGATGTCGGACCTGCCGGAGACGACCAGCGGCCGCCCGTCTTCGGACCCACACCGAGGGACTAGCGAGGCCCCTTGGGCGCCACCGCGCGGAAGCCGTCGCCCACCCCGCCCCCAGGATGAGAGCTGGGTCACAGCAGTAGCGTCCAATCGTGGACGACGGCTCTTCCCCTCGCCGGTCATGATCGAAGCCTCAGCATCGACCAGGAGGGGGTGCCGCTGTGCCGGTCCTGCGCCAGATCACCACGTGCACCGAGCCGTCGACCGTCGTCATCGAACGCCGCGTCCGCACACGCGACCGGTCAGTGGACTACCGGCTGGAGGTCTGCCGGCGTCACAGGTGGCTGGCGAGCAACTGGACCGGTCGGCGCAGCGCCGAGGGATCGGGCGGACGGTGCGGCACCGTCATGGACTACCGCCCCTACGCCCAGATCGTGCAGTCCCACGCCGACCTGTGGCTGCGGCCGTTGGCCGCCAACGGCCCCGAGGACCA
This sequence comes from Streptomyces sp. NPDC048664, assembly GCF_040650555.1. Classification (NCBI taxonomy): domain Bacteria; kingdom Bacillati; phylum Actinomycetota; class Actinomycetes; order Kitasatosporales; family Streptomycetaceae; genus Streptomyces; species Streptomyces sp. NPDC048664. Next base: position 148,860 of record NZ_JBEZHK010000004.1, read on the forward strand.
CGACGGCGACCTCGCGGCCGCGCTGCGCGCGGGGTTCGAGTTTCTGACCGCGCACCGAGAACCGACCGGCGTGGCGATAGCGCTGGAGCACGCGGCGCGGATCACCGAGGCGATCGCCGCCGGCACCCTGCCCCTGGTCGAGGGCCAGGCCCAGGTCTTGGCGGCCCTCAGCGCGGCGGAGACCCTCGACGCCGGAGCACGAGGGGCCTGACCGGCTGCCGCACGCCAGCCACGGCCCGTCCGTTGTCACGGGGGCGTGGCGAAAGGGAGCGGTCGCGCGGGCCGTAGGGTCGAAGCCGACCGGCCCGTAACGGGGAGGCCGGGCCGTGAACGAGGAGTCTGTCTTGCCCGCCCTCAGTGTTGCCCTGACCGCTGCCATCGGAGCCATGGCCGGCGCTGCGGCGCGCCCCGTCGTCTTCGCCCGGTCGGTACCGGCGCCTGCGGCCGCACGCAACAGCTGTCCGCACTGCGGCGGCACCGTTCTCGACCGCCGGCTGCCGGTCCTGCCCGCCTCCGGGCGCTGCCCGGCGTGCGCACAGGCGATCGGTCCGCGCCCGCTCGTGCCGGAGGCGGCGGCCGCCATCGCGTTCGCCGCCATCGCGTCGGGCGGAGCGAACGGCTGGTTCGCCGCCGCTCAGTACTGGGTGGCCGCGTGCGGGGTCGCCCTGGCGCTGATCGACATCGCCGTACAACGACTCCCCGACGTGCTCACCCTTCCAGCCTGTGGCGGAACGCTCCTTCTGCTCACGGCGGCCGCGATGGCGGGCGAGCCCGGGAGCCTGGGCCGCGCGGCGGCAGCCGCCGCCGTGCTCACCGCCGTCTTCCTCCTCATGGCGTTCGCCGGCGCCATGGGGCTCGGAGACGTCAAGTTCGCACCGGCCGTCGGGGCGCTCCTGGGCTGGAGCAGTTGGACGGTCCTGTTTTGGGGAGCGGCTGCGGGCTTCATCGTCGGTGCCGTCTCGGAGGTGGCGCGGATGGCGGCCGGCCGCGCCCGCCGCTCGCACGTCTCCTTCGGCCCCTACATGGTCATCGGGGCCCTGGCGGTCTCCGTCACGTCCTGACCTCACCCGGAATTTCCGGAAACACCGCTTCCTGTAATTAGTCTTCCTGTATATCAATTTCCTGAGCGGCTTCTGCCTGGCCCCGATGTTCCGGAATGCGTTTTCCCGGAATGAACCAAGCCTGGCCAAAGCTTCTGCGCGACACGAAGATCGAATCCCGAAACAAGACGAATTGATTCTTCGCCGCCTTCGCCAGCCTCATCGGCACCGCGATGGAGATGCCTCGCGCAGGCCGCCGGCGAGCGTATTCAGGCCGACGACACCAGGAAGAGCCGCACATGAACACCCTCACCCGCCGCGTCGCGACCGTGGCAACCACCGGCGCGCTGCTCCTTGGCGGCGCCGTCGCAACCGCCTCCACCGCCAGCGCCGCGACGGTCGGGGCCGGAGCCTGCACCCACCAGATCAGGCTCAACACCGACGTGTACACGACCGTAAAGTTCCGCACGGGCCCTGGCACCGGCTACACCGCCACCGGGCAGCTCTCCAGGGGCACCGACGTGTACTGGCAGTGCAACAAGGGCGACAACGGCAAGCCCGGCGCCTGGGGCTACGTCACCGTGAAGTCCGGCGCCCACAAGGGCAAGAAGGGCTGGGTCGCCGCCCAGTACATCAACGTGCCGATGCAGCTGGACTGACCACCACCCTGCCGGCAGAGACGCCCAACCCGAGCTCTCCCGGCCCATCCAACGCCTGAGCCGTCACTACGAACAGGCCCAGGACGACGCGACGGCGGCCCGGCCCCCTGTGAACCCGGGCCGCCGTCCGCGTACCCCGCGCACGGAACCCGGCTTCCATCCCGCAGCTGGTCTTCCGCCGGTCCGAGCCCGAGAGCCGCCGACCGGGCGATCGAGTCCCAGGACGGGCACCTTGAATCTCACTTCCTCGCCACTCCGCGCACCGGCGTCCCGCCTGGAGCGGGCAGTGGCCCGTGCCCGCGGGCAGGAGCGGGCCGCCCTCGCTGCCTACCTCCCCGCCGGCTACCCCACGCTCGACCAGAGCCTCGACGCCCTGCACCTGCTCGCGACCACCGCCGACGTGATCGAGATCGGCCTGCCCTACAGCGACCCCCTCATGGACGGTCCGCTCATCCAACGAGCCGCCGAGCAAGCCCTCCGGGCCGGATTCCGCACCGAGCACCTCTTCACCACCGTGCGGGAACTCGCCGCGGCCTCCAACGCCGCGCTCGCCGTCATGACCTACTGGCAGCCCGTCCACCACTACGGCCCCGCCCGGTTCGCCCAGCGCCTCGCTGCGGCCGGCGGGGCGGGCGTCGTCATTCCCGACCTGCCCGTCGAAGAGGCCTCCGACTGGCTGAGCGCCGCCCGCGAACACCACTTGGACACCGTGTTCGTCGTCGCGCCGAACGCCACCGACCAACGCCTGGCCCGCGTCTGCGCTGCCGCCAGCGGCATGGTCTATGCCCCCGCAACCACCGGTGTCACCGGCAGTCAAGGCCCTCTCCACCCCGGTCTGCCCGCCTTCATCGACCGCCTGCGCACCCTCACGCACCTCCCCGTCGGCGTCGGCATCGGTGTCTCCACCCCGGAGCAAGCAGCACTCGTCGGTACCTACGCCGACGCCGTCATCGTCGGCTCCGCCTTCATCCGCGCGCTCGACTCCGCACCCGGCCCCGCCGGCGCCCTCCAGGCCGCTCTTCTCGCCCAACGTCTCACCGACGGGCCCCTGCGCTCACGGCCTGCCGCAGCCTGAAATCGACAAGGTGACGGACTACCAGAGAACGCTTGCAGGGCATCCCGCCACATACGGGAACACCGCACATGACGATCTGGCCCAGAGCTCAGAGGACCGGTGTGCCTACCAGGCAGTAGAGGTCTAAGGTGCGGACCGGACCACCAGACTGCCGACCGCTCATGGACGAGCACACAGGAGCGGACCGCATGCTTTCAATGCGCCCAGCCACGCCAGCTGACCAGGCCGGCCTCACCGCGATGATCCAGGCGCGCTCCGACTGGATGAAGGACAAGCAGCTCCCGAACTGGCACAGCTGGGGAAAGCACGTCCACGAGCTGGCCAGCAACTGCACACGGCACCCGAGTGCAATGTGGGTCCTCACCGGACACGACGACCGGATCCTGGGCTGCACAACGATCCTTCGCACCGCCGCGCCCTGGACCTGGACCACGACCGAGGCCGCCGACAGCGCTTACTACCTCAACGGCACCGTCACAGACCCTGCCGAACGCCACCGCAAGCTCGGCGCAGTCATCGCCCACTGGGTCGTCGACCGCGCTGCGCGCGAAGGCATCAGCCGCGTACGTCGAGACTGCAGTTCCCCCGCTCTCGCCGAGTACTACCAGCAGCAGAACTTCCAACTCATCCGCCAGGTGTCGGCTCGCGAAGGACACACTTCGTACGCCTTGGAACGCAAGGCAACACGGATTCCCGAGCTTGCCAGCTGGGTTGTCTCAGAAATTTCTACTCCCGAAAAATCTGAGAAGCCGAGGACGCTTCTGCTCCCGCCCGCAAAACGAACAGTGGGAACAGCGCAATGCCTCTCGCATTCCTGAGCAGTAGGGGGCGAACCGGGAGCGCCACTCCCCAAGCTTCGATCTTTCGTGACCGTCCGCTGGCTTCTTTGAGGGAAGATGCGGCTGCGAGCGGAGCAAGGCAACCGAGGAGGGGGTACGGCTGTACCGGTCCTCGCCAGATCACCGCGTGCACCGCGCCGTCGACCGTCGTCATCGAGCGGCGCGGGCGGCTGCCGGGCCCCGGCGCGTCGCGCCCGCGCACACGACCGGTCGGTGGACTACCGGCCGAGAGTGTCCAGTCCCATGCCGCCGAATGGCTAGTGCTGTAGCCGGAAAGGTTCGCCGGATCAGGCATGGACGAGCAGTTTGAATGGGCTGGGCAGCCTCTGTGCCGGGGGTGGGAAGATCGCGGCGTGACTATGACCCTGCATGACTTTGATGGTGAGCACTCGCTGACGCTGGATGCTGGCGACCTGGCCTCTGATGCGGCGGTGGTTGCCGCCGGGCACGAGCCGAACGGGTACTTCTGGGAAGGTCTTGTGCAGTTCGCCTGGCCGGATCTTGCTGAGCGCCTCGACTTCGACAGCGAGGGCGGCATGTTCTGTGCGCTCGGGAGCTTGAGTGACCTCACGCAGCTCAAGACTGCCCTTGAGCCCGTGATCTCGAACCCCGGCGCGGTTCGCAAGCTTATTGCCCGTGCGGAGACGGCAGGCTTTGAGTTCGACGACTGATGCTGTGCCCAGCAGGTCTGCCGGTTCAGGCCGCAAGCTGGCTGACCAGTTCGGGCCGGCCCCATGTGCCATGGGGCCGGCCCATGTCGTGCGGTGGTTCAGGCCGGAGTCACAGACCGAGGATGAAGTCGAAGTCCGTGTCTTTCGCGCCGAGCAGCCACGCCTTGGCCTCGGCCGGGGTGTAGACGTGGGGCAGTCGATCGGGGTTCTGCGAGTCACCGATCAGGACGTACCCGTCCACGACGGCGACCCGCACGCAGTTTCCGCCGCCGCCGCTGTACTTGGACACCGTCCAGTCGACCGATGCGAGGTCGAATGAGGACGGGTCCGGCTTTTCTGTCACTGTTCTAGCTCCTTGATCTCTTTCTTGAGGCGCGTGCGCGTCTCGTCGGGGTCCAGCGCCCGCTCCCACAGGTTGGTGAAAGCTGCTGTGTAGCGCTGCACATCTTCTTCTCCGTCGAAGTACAGCGAACTGACCATTGTCTCCACCCACACGACCTGTCGGGCGGCCTCGGGGAAGGCCATGATGACGAACGGACCTGCTGCCCCCGGGTGTAGTCCGACTGCCTCCGGCAGGATGCGGATGGTGTTGCGGGAGTCCTCGGACTCCTCCAGGCTGCGCTCCAGTTGTCGACGTGCCACGGCTCGGTCGTCGACGGACGAGCTCAGGACTCGCTCGTCTACCAGGGCGCGAAACTCCGAGAGTGCGCCTTCTCGTACCTGCTGTTGACGGTCCATACGGACGTCGACGAGCGCCTTGACCTCGGAAGGGCGCAGATCGGGTCTCATTTGAGCGATGACACTGTAGGCGTAGTCCTCGATCTGGAAGAGGCCCGGCCAGATGTCGCGCTCGAAGTTCGACAGGGCAGTGGCCCGGCGCTCCATCTTCAAGAAGCCCTCAAATTGCATGGGGCCCAGGAGGTGAGCGTTACGCCGCCAGAGGGCGGGGCGCGGGCGGCCCGCGGGGGTGGTGTCCGCACTCAGAAGGGCCAGGATCTCTGACTGTTCCGTGGCGCTGGCCTGGTAGACCTCGAGCAGCGCCTCGACGAGGTCGCGGGCGACACGGCGGCGCTGTCCGCCCTCCAGCCTGCTGAGCCCGCTCTTGTCGATCCTGATACCGCGACGGACCAGCACTTCATGGCCGGCGACGTCGCCTTGGGTGAGGCCGCGCCGCTCGCGCAACTCCTCAAGGCGCAGGCCGACTTCGCTGAGGGTCAACGACCACGGCGTCTTCGCTTCTGGCATGGTGGCCAGTCTGACGGCTCTCCACGGCACCTACAAGCAATATGGCTAAGCAATTTGCTCGACCATATTGCTAAGGACTCACCCCAGGGAGCATCCTAGCCATGGTCACGAAGTGTGCAGCGCCCGTCGCCACGCGTGGAGGCGCTCCGCTGCCCGTATACGCCCAGGGAGGAGCTTCCGCGATGCGCCGGACGCTGTTCAGCCTCCTTCTGAAGGACCGGGACCTTCTTGGGTGGGAGGCGTTCTGCGTCCACTTCGCGGCCACTGGCCGTGATCTCGCGCGGGAAACCGGCAACCGTCGGCTGGCCACAGCCAGCGTTGGGCGCACCACGTTCGACAGGTGGTCGTCGGGCACATGGTCCGGTCGTCCTCGCGGCGAGGCTGCTCAGATTCTGGAGCGCATGCTCGGGCACTCTGTCGAGGAGCTGTTCAACCTGGCGCCCGAAGCAAGCGAGCCAACGGCACCGTTGGAATCGGTGGCTGCGCGGATCGGCGCGCGCTGGCCCACATCCACGGTGCTGCTCCCTGCCGGCGGGCCTGCTGGGCTCTGGGAGATCTCCGGACAGCAGCGCCTGGACGGAACCAGCGCCGCCATCCATCTTCTTCCCGTCATCAGACGAGACGGGGAAGCCAGCGTGCATGGGCTGGACCCTGACGGACTACGCGACCTGGAGCGGTTCTTACGGCCGGCGCGCCGTGGTTTCCTTGTCGGCGTCGAGGACAGTCGGGACGATGTCAACGTGTACGTCCGCGACGCTGCGGGTGCTCGGAGGCCCACTCTTCCCGGATCGCCGGACACCGGGCCGATGTCGATCCCCTCGGCGTACCTCTTGGACGACCTCTCCTACGGCATTGTCTGGGCGCTCACTCAGCTCGATGACGGCCTTTTGTCCGATGATCAGGCGCTCCACGCGGAACAGAACCTTCTCGACACCTACCTGTCCATGCCCCGCTCGGCGCCCAGCCAGCTGCTCGTTGACCTGTCGACCGTCGGCAGTAGTTGGATGGGATCGGCGTTCTGCGCCCGGCACATCCAGCAGGAACTGACGGACGCGAGCGAAGTGCCGATCTTCTGGACTCGTGAGCAGACCGGCGAAGAGGCGGCCTGCTGGCTGTTCTTCCGACATAAGCTGGAGTACCTGCGAGCACTTGAGCGATTCCACAGCGCGACAGCACAGACCGTCCGGGTGTTCTGTCTGCCCGAGGCCGTGGTGGCGCGCTCGGAGAAGTACGAGCGGATCTTGCTGCTGCTGGCGATCGCTCTGATGGAGCGCTGCGGGATCCGCGTGAGGGTGGTGCCGAAGACGGAGTACTCGGAGATGGACGGGGTAGCCCTGGTGCCCGGTCAACGGGCCGTCGTGGCCAACTGGGTCCGGGCCCCGGGTGGTGCGCTGTGGGCGGCCCGCAGTACGTCATCCCGCGGGGACCTGCGTTCCTACGCCACTGTGTTCGCCGACGCGCAGGGAGCCGACGTGCTCGTGGGCGAGGATCCGGCGAGCCGCCTACGGTCTCTCGCGGACTACCTGGGCCTGGACTGGCGCTGGTTGACCGCCCGCTGTCACGCTCTGGGCGAGTACGGCGTGGCCGGCCTCGTTCGGCCCCGCAGTCGTCTGCTCACCGTGGAAGCGCTGGATGAGACCCTGCTCTTCCTCGGCAAGGTCGGCTAGTCCCGCGATGACTGCCGTCCGCGCAGCCACCCTGTCCGAAAGGCCCTCCGTGTTCTCCGCAGATTCTGCCCCGAACCGCACCGTCCTGGTGCTCACCCTCGGCGGCACCATCGCCATGACGCGCACCGCAGCGGCCCCCGGCGTCACACCGACGCTGACCGGCTCCGACCTGGTGGGCGCCGTTCCCGGCCTCCAGGACACCGCTGAGGTCACGGTGGAGGACTTCCGGCAGTTGCCCGGGGCCTCCCTGGCGACTGGCGACATCGTCGGCCTCGCCGAACGGCTCAGCAGAGCCGAAGGAGAGGGCTTCGACGGGGTGGTGGTGACGCAGGGCACCGACACCCTCGAGGAGACCTCGTACCTCACCGACCTCTACTACCCGGGCGCGATGCCGGTGGTCTTCACCGGCGCGATGCGCAATGCCGCGTCGGCCGGAGCCGACGGTCCGGCGAACCTCCTGGCCGCCGTGCAGACTGCAGGCAGTTCAGAGGTTCGGGGCGCCGGGATCCTCGTGGTCCTGGGTGACGAGATCCATGCCGCCCGCGACGTCCGGAAGACGCACACGACTAGCCCGGGAGCATTCGCATCGCCGAACACGGGGCCGCTGGGCCACGTGGTGGAAGGGATGGTGCGGTTGCACCGGCTGCCGAAGCCGATCGCTCCTCTGCCGCTGCCGATCGCTCCCCTGCCGCAGGTGGAGATCGTCACCGCATCCCTGGGTAGCAGCGGGACGCTGCTGAAGGGCCTGGAGAACGAGATCTCCGGCCTCGTGGTGGCCGCGTTCGGCGTCGGTCACGTCCCCGAGAGCTGGTGCGGCCCGCTGGAGGAGCTGGCGGCCGCCATGCCGGTCGTCCTCGCCACTCGCATCGGTGCCGGCCCCGTCCTGACCTCGACTTACGGCTTCGACGGCTCCGAGCGCGACCTGCTGGCCCGTGGCCTGATCGGGGCAGGAACCCTCGACCCGTACAAGGCCCGGCTGCTCCTGGCCGCCCTGCTGGCAGCCGACACGCCTCGCACGGAGATCGCGAAGGCGTTCCTCGACCGCTCCTGACCACCATCGACCAGCACAAAGGACACCCACCATGCGTTTCGCCCAGGTCCGCACCGGCAGGCAGTTCGTGCTCGCTCTCGACCATGGGGAGGACTTCTTGGAGGGCCTCACGCAGTTCTGCGCGGACCAGGACATCCGGGCCGGATACATCCCGACATTCGTCGGCGGCCTCCGGGCGGCCCGGCTGGTGGGCTCGTGTGAACCGCTCGCCGACCCCGAGGCCCCCTTGTGGGAAGAGGTACACGTCGAGACGCTTGAGGCGCTCGGCGGTGGGACGCTCGCCTGGGACCCCGAGAAAGACTGCCTGGCCCCACACATCCATGTCGCGGCCGGCCTCAAGGCGAAGTCCGCCGAAGGGCGGGTGTCGCACCTGCTCGGCGCGACGGTGCAGTTCATCTGCGAGATCCCCATCGTCGAAGTCGTCGGTGACGACGACGGGCCGGCCCTGACTCGCCGGCGCAGCGCGGACCTGTACGACGTACCCCTGCTCGGCTTCGGCAAGAGCAGCTGAAGGCGGAGTGACGATGCGCAGGGCAATCCGATTCCCGGAGGTGGTGGAGGCCCACCGCATGCGCATCTTCGAAACGTTCGCGGTCCACTTCAAGCAGGCGGCCAAGGAGGTTGCCCGGCTCGATGGCAACGCCTCCCTTGCCTCCGTGTACGTCGCACGGTCCACCTGGGACCGCTGGATGGCCGGAGACATCAAGGGCCTTCCGCGACCGGCGACGTGCCGTGTTCTGGAGCATCTGTTCGGCGAGCCGGCCGATCAGCTCTTCGGTTCGCTGGAGCCCGAAGTTACGACTACGGCGCCCATGGCGGGGGACGACTCGAGCTCGCCTCACCTGGCCGCCATGGAGTCGTTTCGCCTCGCTGACCGCCAGCTCGGCGGGGGGCATGTGTACCGGTCTGTGGTGCACTACCTGAACACGGTCGTTGCCCCGGCCCTCTTCGGTGCAGCGGACAGGGACGAAGACAGCGAGACCGCTTTCGGCGCGGCGGTTGTCCTCACCGAGATGGCAGCCTGGATGGCCCACGATGCGGGCCGAGACGATCTGGCGTCCGGCCACTTCAATCGTGCCCGTCGGCTGTCGCAGAGTCTGACCGACGTGACGGCGGGTGCGAACGTGATGGCCGGCATGAGCCACCTGGCCCTGCAGACCAGTCAGGTCGATGCCGCGGCAGATCTCGCCCGCAGCGGGCTCGCGCGCCTCGCGGCCGGCCCGCAGGTGCCGACCCTCAAGGCTCGCCTGCACGCCATGGAGGCCCGGGCGCTGGCGCAGCTCAATGCCGAGTCCGAGGCGCAGCGCGCGCTTGATTGTGCACGCGAGGCCCTGGCCCTCGCGCGGACGGCGCCGCCGTCCAGATGGGTGGCTCCGTTCGACGAGGCAGCACTCGCCAGCGAGGCAGCCTCTGTTCTCCTGGATCTTGGCGTGCTCAAAGCGGCAGCCAAGGAAGCGGAGCACGCCTTGGCGCTGCGCGATGCGAGCCGGGTCCGCAGCCGCGCGTTCGGGCAGGTCACGTTGGCGCAAGTTCTCCTCGCGCAGGGGAAGCCCGACGCCGCGTGCTCGATCGGCATGGAGCTGCTGAACTCCAGCCAGTCGGTGACGTCTCTGCGCCTCAGCCGTCAACTCGACGCTCTGCAGGCTGATTTCGACCCTTACCGACAGGTCCGTGAGGTCCGCGAGCTCCTCTCTCGGATGACCGCCACAGCACAGCACCGTAGATTGCTGCTCGGCAGTCTCGCGCTCCCGGAAGGTCCGCAGTGAAAGATGCACCCATGCCAGGCGATCCCGGCCGTGAGGCCTACCTGGCCGAGGGCAATGCCCAGCAGGCCCGGAAGCGTGCCGCTGCGGACGCGCTGATCCGGGATCACGCCGGGAGGCTGCTTCTGGTGAATCCGACCTACAAATCGGGCTGGGATCTGCCCGGCGGCATGGCCGAAGACAACGAGGCCCCCGAGGACGCCCTTCGACGCGAACTCAGGGAGGAGCTCGATCTTGCGGTTGCCGATCTTCGGTTCCTGGTCGTCGACTGGGTCGGGCCCCACGGCCCGTGGGACGACCTCCTCGGATTCGTCTTCGACGCCGGCGTCCTGTCAGCCGAGCAGGTTGCCGGCCTGAAGCCGGTCGACGAGGAGATCTCCGAGCACCGCTTCTTCGAGATCCCGCAAGCGCTGCCGTTGTTGCCAGAGCGCCAGCGAGCTCGGACCGTCAACGCCCTTCAGGTCCTGGACGACGGGGTTCCGCGCTACCTCCGCGATGGAGTCGCTCTCTGAAGGAGCCCGTCCGCTCGGATGATCACACGATGACCTCCACGGATGGAGCGCGCTCGTCGGGCTTGAACAGCGCGCTTCGCACGCGGGCGAATACCTCTTCGGCGAAAGCGAGTTCCTGCTCGGTGAGGGGTTGGCCGAGGAGACCATGGTCGTGCCGGTGCTGCTCGTCGCCGATGCCGAGAATCAGCACAGCGTTCTGGACACGCTGAAGGATGGCCCGCAGAGCGACCCGGGCCAGTTCCTGCGGAGACGAGCCGAACCGGCCGGCCAGCTGTGCGAGACCGTGGGTGACTGCTGCAGCCACAGCCCCATGGCCGGGCTCCGTGTCCGGCCACGCGGCCAGAGCACGCTCCACGCAGCCGCCCGCGAGCACCCCGTGCGCCAGCGGGGAGGCGATCACCAGACCGACGCCGTGGCGCACAGCGAAGGCGCCGAGATCTTCACCTTCCCCGAGATCGGCCAGCGGCAGCAACGCGCTCGCCTGCGTCCAGAGCACGTCGGGGCGGATGCGGTCGAAAAGGTCCAGGAAGCGACCTATCGAGCGTTCTGAGGAGTGAGATCCTGGGCCTCGCAGCCCGATAGCTCGGATCTGGCCGAGATCGCGTAGGGCCCGCATCTGCTCGATCACAGGGTCGAGGTAGCGGTCGCCAAGGCCGAAGTCGTAGGACTCCAGGGTGTAGAGGGCCAACTGGTCCAGATACAGGTTCTCCAGGGTCTGCTCGAGTTGGTGGCGGACCCGCGGGCCGGCGTAGGGGTGCGGAGCAGAGCCCTGCATCCGGCCGACTTTGCTCGCGACCTGGACCCTGTGGCCCGGGTGCTCCTTGAGGACTTTGCCGACCAGTCGCTCGGCGTGGCCGCACCGGTGGCTGTCGGCTGTGTCGAGCAGCTGCATTCCGTCATCTTTGCCGCCGGCTTCCAGAGCGCGCCGCAGCCCGTCGAGTAGCCGTGCGTCCTGGGGGTGAGGGGCGCTCGGGGCCCAACGGGAGGTTCCGCTGCTGATGCCCAGCGGCCGCACCGTCAGGTCTGGGGCCAAACGGCGGGGCGCGAGATCGCTCAGTGTCATCGGTCAGCGTCTCCGGCCTGGTAGAGGAAGATGGCGATGACCCGCTTCCCCTTCTTGTCGCGCTGGACTCCCCAGGTGCTCGCCAGTACGTCCACCAGAAACAGGCCTCTCCCGCCTTCGTCGTATTCATCGGCGGCCGGGGGTGCCCCCGGCACTGCGGTGGTGTCTTCACCGTCATCCCGAACCTGGATTGCCACTCCCCAGTCATACACATCGAGGGAGATGTCGAGCGCCGCTCCCGCGTGCTCAACAGCGTTGCCCACCAACTCGTCAGCCACCAGGACCACGTCGTCCGTGTACTCGCTGTCGGCCGTCCCTGCGAGAGTCGTGCGAACTATGTGCCGGGCGGCGCTCTGCGGGGCTTCGAGGCCGTAGAGGTCAATCGCAGCGTGCGTCACCTCGCGACCGCCGTCGCGTCCATGGACACATGGCAAGACAGTGCTGGTAGGACCAAGCACGGTGGGATCACTCCTCGCTGCAATCGCGGTGCCCAGGGGCACGGACGGGACGTCCTGCTGAATACCGTGGCGCATGTCGCGGCGAGGGTGATAGCGAAACCCGTCCCCACTTCTCCCCACTTCACCGACGACTGATCGCCCTCCCGGCGCGCACAGAGACGCACCAAGGGAACCGAAGCGGGAACAACTAGGCGATATTCGTACGCTTGGCACGAGTCGAGATGTTTCAGTAAGAGGCCGCCGCCCATTCTCACGTCCAGCAGCGAGGGGCCCATTCGCGCGCCAGATGCCACCTCACCTGGGCAGATACCAAGATGGGGGTCTCAGAGCCCACGCGAATCGCATTTACCTCACCTTCGGAAATCCTGTCAACCGCTTCCAGGGAAGTGGGGCGAAGTGGGGTGGCGAAGCTGATCTCCAGCGGCGGTGTCACGCAGAAGGGCATCAACGCCGAGTTGCGTGCCCGAATTCAGCACTATTGTCCGGGCCTCTCTGGGAGCTGAAGGGGGATTTCAGCCGTCCTCCGTGCACTCGAAGTGGGGAGAAGTGGGGTCCGATTTCGCTATCGGAGCATGCCGGGGAACGGCAACGCTATTCGCAGCTCCTTCGCCCCGCCGTCCACGGAAAGGTTGCCGTGATCACTCTCATCGCGCCGGTCCTTGGCGTCCTGCCCGTTGCCGATGTCCGCGAGGGCAGTTCGTCGGGACGGCAGGATGCGGCACCGCTTCGCCTCGGCTGGCCTCGGCGTAGCGGTGCCGACACAGGCACCGCACTGAACCACCAGGTCGTGGAAGACCGACCGGCCTCTTCCCGCCCCTTGATCGGAGACAACGTGTACTCGGCATTGCGTCCGAAGCCCGACTCGCGTGGACGCCCCGCTTCCCGCGCCTTCGAGATCAGGCGGCGCCACCCTCTCGACACCGTGCACGCTGTCGAGGACCTGGTGGAACGGGTGCTGGGCACGTCGCCGCTGCCCCGCGACGACAACGACGTCACGCTGCTCCTCGTGGGCCTGCGCCAGCAGCTCCCCCACCTGGAGCAGCTCCTGGGCGACACGGCCCCGGACTTGGTCAGCCAGGCACGCCGTATCCGTGATGAGCCGGTGCCGGATGGACGCATGCCCATGGTGATCCTCACCATCCGGCTCGCGGAGATCGCCCAGGCCTTGGTCGGCGCTCTCCCGGGGAACGGCCTGCCGCGTGGCACGGCCACAGGAGATCTTCTCCCCTCCGACGGCCACGCAGTGGCCGGCCGCCGGAACGGGGCCGAGCCGGAACTCACCAAGACCGAGCCAATGCCCCTCCCTGAGCTCGCCCGCACGTCGGCGCCCGGCCCCGCCAGGCCACCTTCGCAGCACCGGTCGAGTCGGGCGGCCGAGTTGGTCAGTGCCGCTGCGGGTTCGCTGGGCGACTGTGGGCCGCCCGCATAGACCCGAGCCCGGCGACGCGCCACGCCCCGCTCGTCGCCGGCGCTCGCCGTGGGCTTTCGGCTTCCGACTCTGGGGGGACCGTCCGGCACACCGCCGGCCCGGTCCCGGAAGCCGAAAGCGAGTGGCAGATCCCCCGTGCTGCCGTCCCGGCTGCCGCGGCACCCAGAACGCACCCGCGGCGGCCGGTCCACCCCCCTCCATGCCTTCCCACCCTCCCACCGTCCGAGGACTCATGACCCCCATAGACCGCTCTGGCCACAGGGCGCCGCGGCGCATCATGACGGTGCGCACCCGACTCATCGTCGTGGCCTCCGTCGCGATCGCCGCACTGCTCGCCCTGGTCGTCTTCAACGCCGTGCCGGCCTGGGACAAGCAGAGGAACCTGCGCAACGACAGCACCACGGGCCGCCTCGGCGGCGAAGCGTCGCTGCCCCTGTTCATCGCGGCACAGGCCGAGCGCAAGCTCACGGCCGCCTACCTGGCTGACCCGTCTTCCGCCGCGAAGGCGGCCCTGAAGGCGCAACGGGGCAAGACCGACGCCGGTCTCGCGTCCTTCAGACGCTTGTCCGGCACCGAGCTGCGCACCGACCAGCGGCACCGATGGGAGTACGTCGAAGCGGTCTACCGGCAGCTCGAAGACCTGCCCCGAGTGCGTAAGAACGTGGACGCCCGGGAGGGCGAGCCGGATGAGGCCACCGGCTACTACACCTCCCTGATCAACAGGATGATCAGCTTCTATCAGGCGCTGAGCGCGATGGACGACGGCCCGCTCACCCTGGAGACCAGGCCACTGGTCGGACTCTTCTACGCCTCTGACGCCCTAGCCCAGCAGGACATGCTCATCACCCAGGCACGGCAATCCGGGCAGATGACGGACGCCCACCGGGTGGCCTTCGCGGAGGCGTACGGCACCCAGCAGGTGATGTACGAGCGGTGGATCGCTCCCTACCTGCCTGAGCAGGAGAAGGCGCTCTACGACAAGATCACCGCGAGCCCGGAGTGGAAGGCGCTCCAGGCGGCGCAGCGGTCGGTCATCACGCCGCCGACCGACGACCTCGGGAAGGAGCAGATCGGCGACCGGTCCTCCCTCCTCCGGTGGGACGACGCGTACGCGAAGGTCAGCGGGCAGCTCGCCGGCCTGAACCTGCAGCGCACGCAGGGGCTGCTCGCCCACGGCTTCCAGCGGGCGGACGAGATCCGCACTCAGGTGTTCCTCCAGGCCGCCGGCAGCCTGGTGGCAATCCTGCTGATCGCCGGGCTCATCATCTGGTTGATCCGTTCCATCTCCTCGCGGCTGCGTCAGCTGCGTCAGCAGACACAGGAGGGCGCCGAACGGCTGCCGCAGGTCGTGGACCGGCTGATGCGCGGCGAAGTAGTCGACGCAGAAACGGAATTCCTAGAGCCGGACCGCGGTGACGAGTTCAGCCACGTCCAGGCCGCCCTGATCGAGGCCCAGCGCACTGCGGTGCGCCAGGCCGCTGCTCAGGCCGGCGACCGCCGAGGGATCGGCGCATTCGTCGCGGCGGCGACCGAGCGGACCCTCGGACACATCAACCGGGCCCTGGGCCACCTGGAGAAGGTGATGGCCCGGCCGGACGTCGACCCTGCCCTGCTGGACGAGCTGATCACCATCGACGGGGCCGTCTCTGCCAGCCGCCGCCACCAGGAGCATGTCGGGACGCTGGCCGGCAGCATGCGGCAGGACCTCTACGACCGGCCGAGGTCGATTCTCGACCTCGTCAACGACGCCGCTGTGGAGACCGGTTCTCCCAAGCGGGTAGCCAACCAGGTCACCCACACCGCCTTCGTCCCGCCACAGCACGCGGCCGCCACAGTGAAGGTCGTTGCCGCGCTGATCGAGAACGGGATCGGCAACTCCACCGGCGATGTGACCGTGCGCAGCATCAAGGCCGTGCACGGAATCGCCCTGGAGATCGAGGACACCGGCTTCGGGATGCCCCAGGAGGCCATCGACGCCGCCAACGCCGAACTCGCCCAGCACGACCAAGCGACGTTCGAGGCCATGGCGCAGCGGCGAGGCAAGCTCGGCCTGTTCGTCGTCGCGCGCCTGGCCGGCCACCACCATCTGAACGTGTCGCTCAGGCGATCCGCGTACAGCGGGATCACCGCCGTCGTCATGATCGACAACAAGGCGCTCACAACGGTGAAGCAAGACGTCGTCGCGCCTCCCGCGCAGGCCCGCCCCGCGCCGCCGACGGCTCCCGCCCCGGCGGCCACGGGCGGCGTGCCGTCAGGCGCTTCCCTGCCCCGTCGGCGACAGCCGGCCCTGGACCCGGCCGCCGCTCATGCGCAGCGGCAGGCCCAGCATCTCGGCGCCGGCGCACTTCCGGCAGCCACCGACGCCGACGCCGATCCGCTGCCGCGCCGCAATGCAGGCCAGCACCTCAACCCCATCCTGCGCAGCAGCGCTCCCTCCCCTCAGCCGCGGGGCGCGAGGGATGAGTCCGACCCCCAGCAAGTCGGGGCCGATTGGGCGGACTTCCAGGCCGCAACACAGCAGGCCCCTCAGAACCACCCCCACCGATAAGGACGAGAAGACATCATGAACCCCGAGATCCAGAACCTCCTTGACCAGCGCGTCGGCCAGATCGCTCACGTGCTCGGAGCGGTAGTCGTAACCGAGGACGGCATCTTCCGCTACATGAGCGGCTGGACGAACGTGGCCGCCGACCCCTCCAGGGACAAGTCCGCCGAGGCCGTACGCAGGGAGCTGGGCGAGCACCTGGCCGCGATGACCAGCAGCATGGCCACCCTGGCCCAGCGGCAGGCCGACTACATCAGCGGTGGCCACATGCTGCGCACGGTGGTTGAGACGGAGAAGGGCTGGTGCGTCGCCAGCCGCGCCGGCAATCACTGCGTCATCGCCGTGCACGCGTCGAAGGAGGCCACCCTCGGCCAGCTCGGCTTCGAGTTGACCGATCTCGCCGGGCAGCTCGGCGGCATGCTGGACGTCGAGCAGCGAGAGCTGGCCACGGGCGAGCACGGCGGGACGATCCTGTGACGGCGGCGTCGGGCGGCCGCCGGACGCGGCCGTACGCCGGAACCGGCGGCCGCACCCAGGCTCCCGACGCCACGTTGAGCATCGACACCCAGATCACCGCCCATACGGGACACGGGGGGCGGCTGCTCAGCGAGCAGCATCAGCTCGTTCTGGAACTGTGCTCCGAACCCAGGGCGGTGTCGGAGCTCGCCGGACTGCTGCAGCTGCCCGTCGGGGTCATCACCGTCATGGTCACCGACCTCCGGCAGCGCCAGATGGTGTCCACCCGGGCCCCGGTCGACATGTCCCGCAACGACAACGTCACTCACCGCCTCATGGAGCGCGTACACGCCGCCCTGCAGGCCCAATACGAAGAAGAAACCAGGGGGGCACGGGGTGCCAACTGAACCCACTCCGGAAGTCGTCAAGCTCGTCGTCGCCGGGGGCTTCGGGGTCGGCAAGACCACGTTCGTCGGTGCGGTCAGCGAGATCGAACCGCTGAACACCGAAGCCGTCATCACCGAGGCAAGCACCGGGATAGACCGCACCGACGGAGTCGAGAAGAAGACCACCACCACCGTCGCCTTCGACTTCGGCCGGCGCACCGTCGACGACGTCACCCTGTACCTGTTCGGCACGCCCGGCCAGGACCGGTTTTGGTACATGTGGGACGACATGGTCCGCGGCGCAGTCGGCGCCATCGTCCTGGCCGACACACGGCGGCTCGCCGACTGCTTCGCGAGCATCGACTTCTTCGACGTCCGCGGCGTGCCCTACATCGTTGCGGTCAACGCCTTCGACGGCGCTCCCGCCTACAGCGAGGCTGACCTGCGCGCCGCCATAGCTCTGCCGCCGCACATCCCCCTGCTCCAGCTGGACGCCCGCGAGTCCGGCTCGAGCACCCTCGCGCTGCTCACGCTCCTGAAGTACCGGCTCAGCCAGTCCGCCACCGCCTGATCCGAAGGACCCCCATGCCCGCCTTCTCTCCCTCCAGCCCCCTTCCCCTCTTCACCGACGAGCTCCTGACCAACCCCTACCCCGCGTACGGCGCCCTGCGGAGCACCGGCGCCGCCGTGCACCTGGAGGAGTACGGCGTGTGGGCCATACCCCGGCACGCCGACCTCGCCGCGATCCTCAAGTCCCCGGACATGTTCGGCTCCGAAGGCGGGATAGCCCTCACCGCCCTCGCGAACCAGGAGATCCTCGCCGGCACGGTCCTCGCCTCCGACGGTGCGCGGCACGCCAAGCTCCGCAAGGTGCTGTCCAAGCAGCTCGCTCCCCGCGCGATGAAGGCCCTGACCCGCCGGATCACCGACCGCGCCGAACGCCTGGTGGACCAGTACACGAAGCCGGGCCGGTTCGACGCCGTCGCCCTGGCCCGCCACATGGTCTGCGACACGGTGATGGAGCTGATGGGCCTGCCCGACGCGGACCGACAGGTACTCCTGTCCGGCGCCGCGGCGACTTTCGACGTGTTCGGCCCGCACGGCGACCGCTACCAGCAGGCGCTGCCGCTGGCGTCCCGCATGGTCGAGATGCTCCACGAGAAGCTGATCCGCGAGAACGTGCCCCCCGAGTCGTGGATGGGGGCCATCTTCGAAGCCGTCGACGCCGGGCAGATCGAGGAAAGCGACGCGGTACCCCTCGCCTCGGCCTACACGGCCGCAGCCATCGACACCACCGTCCTCGGCCTCGCCGACTGCCTCGTCCAACTCGCCCGGCACCCGGAGCAGTGGCAGGTCCTCCGCCGCGACCCCGTCCGCTGGGCCACGCCCGCCTTCCACGAGGCCCTGAGACTCGAAGCCCCCATACAGGGCTTCGGGCGGCTGCTGACCAAGGACACCGACATCGGCGGCGTCCACCTGCCCGCGGGCGACCAGGTGTGGCTCCTGTACGGCTCCGCCGGCCGCGACCCCCGCCACTGGGGAGACGAAGCCGACATGTTCAACATCAGGCGCCTGCGCAACCACCAACACCTCGCCTTCGGCGGCGGACCGCACCTGTGCGCCGGCATCCCACTCGCCGAGCTCCAGGCCCGATCCGTCCTGCGGGCCCTGGCCGCCCGCTGCTCCCACCTCACCCTCGACGGCGAGCCGGTCCGCGTCCTGAACAACCTCCTGCGCGGCTACAGCAGCGCGCCGCTCGCCGTCGAACTCACCCCCCGCCCGTCCGCCTCCGACGCCCCGGCCCGCTCGACCGAGACGTGCCAGCAAGGACCCGTGACATGACCCTCGCGACCCTCGTGACTCGCACCGCTTTTGAACGGGCACCCGATCTCGCCCCGGCCGCCCGGCCGCGCCGGGTCGGGCCCGACTGGGAGGTCCTGCTCATGCCCGAGCAGCTCGGCCGGCTCCTGACGAGCGCCCTCGCGGGAAGACCTGCCCGGACCGCTCCTTTGGGCTGGGTCTTCGCGCACGCCGGACAGTGGGGGATCTTCCTCCCCCCGGAGTCCGACGAGCCCGCCTGGCCGTCGGACACGACCTACCTCAAGGCAGGCTCCAGCTTCACCCTCCCCACGCTCGGAGCCCGGCCGGACGCGTGGACGAGCGCCTCCGGATGGGTGAGCCGGGACGGCAACCGGCTCAGTCGACCGCTGCTGGTCCACCCCGTCCTCACATCCCTCGCCGCCGACGCATAGGGCCCCGCCTCCGCTACCCAACAGCAGCAGCCATAACCGCTGCCAGCCGACCCGGAGGCGCGCCAGCCACCCGAGCGCACCGCAGACACCGAAGCCGATCCGCACCGTCTGACCAGGAGACGTCCGTGCAAGCCCTCAGCGCCCCACCTTCCACGAACCAGGCCCCCGAGCGGCGCAGCCCCCTGTACATCGCCCCGCTCGCGGGCGAGTTCGCGTGCGACGTCACCGTGCTGTTCGACGAGAACGGGCACGTCTACTTCGCCGACGAACGGCCCGAGGACCGCGACGTCGACGGCCTGCTCTGGGAGCGGTGGGGCGGGAGTCCGACCGGCGAGCCGGACTGGGCCGCGCACCACCCCGCGCGCCAGTGCGAGGTCATGGACGGGCGGCCGTTGTGCGGGGTGTGCAAGGGCGACCCGGACCGCGACGAACGCGGAACGCTCTGGCTCCTGCACGCCGATGAGAACACCCGGGCGCTCGTGTCCTTCCCCATCAGCATCACGACCGCCACGCCCGCGGTCTGCATCCCGTGCGCCCGGCGTGCCCTGCGCGCGTGCCGGGAACTTCAGGGCGGGTTCATCGCTCTGCGCGTGCGCGAAGCCCCGGTCATCGGCGTGCGGGGCACCCTGTACTCCCCCACCGACCCCCCGCAGCCCAACCAGGTCGTCCGCTTCGGCGATGACGCCCTGCACCGGCTGGTCGCCCGCCAGCTGATGCGCGAGCTGATCAACGCCGAACTCGACGTGACCACCCTGGTGGCGGCTGACTTCCCCACGGCCGGGCCGGCCGTGGGCGCGCTGTCGGGCCCTGGCCCGGTGTGGGGGTGACCGCGATGCGCAAAGCGGCACTCTTCGACCTGGACAGCACTCTGACCGACCACGCGACGGCCTTCGCCAGGTGGGCGGAGGAGTTCTGCGCTTCCACCGGCATCCCCTTGTCCGCGCTGATGAGAGCCGAGACGCTCCATGGCGGCGCCCGCCACGCGTTCTTCGCCGACCTCAAGAGCGCCTTCGGTCTTCGGCGCTCCATCGCGTCCCTGCACGCCGACTACCGGCGACGCTCCGCCGAGCTCGTGCCCTACCGTCCCGAGGTCTGCACCGCCATGCGGCAACTCGCCGACGAGGGCTGGGAGCTGGGCGTCATCACGAACGGATCGCCCGACGCGCAACGCCGCAAGCTCGAAACCGCTCGCCTGACCCGCTACTTCGTCTCGGTCGTGATCTCCGGCGAGTACGGCATCCGGAAGCCGGACGGGGCCCTGTTCCAGGTCGCTCTGGACGACTTGGGCGTCGACGACCCCGCCCACGCGGTGATGACCGGCGACTGTCTCATCGCCGACATCGGCGGCGGGCAGCATGCGGGGCTGCGCACCGTATGGATCGCCCACGGACGTACCCGCCAGCACCTCGACCCGGAACCCACCCACGTGGCGCACGACGTGGTTGAGGCGGCCACCTGGCTGCTCGACAACCCGCCCCGTCCGCAACGACCCTCTCCCCTCTCTCTTGCGGGCGGGTGAGTCACCTGTGCGAGGCAAGGACATCGCCCGGCTGGTCACCTTCCTGATCGCCGTCGAGGTGATCATCACCGCCGCGCAGCTGCCCACCCCGCTGTAATCCGCGCCGAAGCGAGGCCGCGCGGCATCTGCTCCGCCGGCCTCACCGCACCCCGTGGCGCCCGCGATCCGCGGGCGTCGAGCCGCACGACACGACAACCGCCGCGGTCCCCCGCAGGACCATCGAACAGAACGGACTTCCATGGCTGGGCGTATCGAGGACTACGCACTCATCGGCGATCTCCAGACTGCCGCGCTCACCGGCCGCACCGGGACGATCGACTGGTTGTGCCTGCCCCGGCTGGACTCGGAGGCCGTGCTCGCCGGTCTGCTGGGCACCCCCGACAACGGCTACTGGCACATCGGCCCGTCGGTGCCCGAGACCAGCCCGCGCCCCGCGGCCGACCGCCGCTCCTACCGCGGCGACACGCTGATCATGGAAATGGAGTGGGACACCCCGACCGGCACGTTGCGCGTCACGGACTTCATGCCGCCGCGCACGCACGCCGACGACACGCCGCGCCTGGTGCGGATAGCCGAAGCCGTCACCGGAACCGTCAACGTAGACGTCGCCCTGTCCTTGCGCTTCGACTACGGCAAGGTCGTGCCCTGGGTCCAGAAGACCGCCGACAACCGCACCCGCGCGGTCGCCGGCCCCGACGCGGTCTGGCTGGACACCGACGCGGAAACCCACGGCGAGTCGCTGACCACACGCTCCCGCCTCACGCTCGGCGAGGGCGAGCGCACCACCTTCACCCTGAGCTGGCAGCCCTCCTACAAAGGCGCGCCCGACAAGCTCGACATCGACCAGGCCTTCGAGGACACCGAGAAGTTCTGGACGGACTGGGTCTCGCGATGCACCCACAGCGGCCCCTACCGCGCCGCGGTGATCCGCTCACTGATCACGCTCAAGGCGCTGACGAACCCGCTGACCGGGGGGATCGCCGCAGCGGCGACCACCTCGCTGCCGGAGGAGATCGGCGGCGTCCGCAACTGGGACTACCGCTACGTCTGGATCAGGGACGCCGCGAAGATCCTCTCCAGCCTCATGCGGGCCGGCTACCTCGACGAAGCCCGCGCCTGGCGCGAGTGGCTGCTGCGCGCAGTCGCCGGCGACCCGGAGAACCTGCAGATCATGTACGGCATCGCCGGGGAGCGCGAGATGCCGGAGACCACGCTGGACTGGCTCGTCGGCTACGAGGGATCGACACCGGTACGCATCGGCAACGGCGCCGCCGGCCAGCGCCAGCTCGACGTGTACGGCGAAGTGATCGGGACTCTACACCTGGCCGCCCTGTTCGGTCTGGAACGCGACGAGACCAGCAACACCCTGCTGACCAAGCTCGTGGAGTCGGTCGAGACGCACTGGCGTGAGCCGGATGCGGGCATCTGGGAATCACGCGGTCCCGCCCAGCACTTCGTGCACTCCAAGGTGATGGCCTGGGTCGCGGTCGACCGGGCCGTCAAACTCGTCGAGGACGGTCATGCCGACGGCCCCGTGGAGCAGTGGAGGAAGCTGCGGGAGACCATCCACCAGGACGTCTGCGCCAACGGATACGACGCCGAACGCAACACCTTCACCCAGTACTACGGCAGCAAGGACCTCGACGCCGCGCTGCTGCTCATCCCCCAGGTGGGCTTCCTGCCGGCAGACGACAAACGGGTCATCGGCACCATCGAGGCCGTCCAGAGGGAACTCTCCACCTCCGACGGGTTTGTCCTGCGCTACCCGACCAACGGTGACGACGTCGGCATGGACGGGCTGCCGGGTGATGAGGGTGACTTCCTCGTCTGCGCGTTCTGGCTGGCCAAGGACCTTGCGATGATCGGCCGCTACGCCGACGCACGCACCCTGTTCGAGCGCCTTCTCAGCCTGAGCAACGACGTCGGGCTGCTGGCCGAGGAGTGGGACTCGAAGCTGCAGCGGCAGCTCGGGAACTTCCCGCAGGGCTTCAGCCACCTCGGCGTCGTGGAGGTGGCCCTCGAACTGGAACTCTGTGACCAGCGTGCATCGCTCCCCGCGCTCGAGGGAGCGGCCCGATGAGTCGGAACGCTCTTGCCGAGGGCTCGCCCCCAAGGGGCGCCGCTCCCGTGCCGGGTTCCGCAGGCGGCAGCTTCGTGGCCCCCCGGGACGTCGTGGTCGTGACCGCCGACCGCATTGATCGAGCCTGCCATGACGCTCTGAAGTCCCACTACGAGCGCCACCCCAACGTCCCGGTCGTCCTGATGGCCGACCTCGTCGGTGCTCACGACATCGTCGCTGTCGCGCCGTACGGCGTGGCAGCGGTGGTGCGCACCGCCGAGCTGCACGGCGACCCGGACCTCCTCCAGCGCGTGAAGGCCCTGGCCGCCGAAGGCGGGCACCGCCTCCCGCCTGGACTGGGAAGCAGCATTCGGACCGCCGCGGCCGAGCCGACGCGTCAGCAAACGCTCGGGCAGCCCGGCATCCTCTTGAAGCCCTCGGAGGTCGACGTCCTACTCCTCGTGGCTGAGGGGCTGACGCGTATGGGCATCGCCCGGCGGCTCGGGCGAAACCCCGAGCAAGTCCGGTCCACGCTCAAGAACATCTTCGTTCGGCTGGGCGTACACCAGCGGGCCGAGGCAGTCGCTTACGCCGCCCGAGCGGGCCTTTTGTGGACCATGTCCGAGCGGGAGGCACGGTGAGTCCTCTGCCCCCTCAGCCGGCACGCGTCGATGCTCCCGTTGCCCCTTCCTCGGCACCGGCGCCCTCCCTGCGCGGACACCGCAGCTTCCGGACCTACTGGCTGGGCGAGGCAACAGCCCTGGCCGGCTCGTCGGTCTCCGCAGTCGCGCTCCCGGTGATCGCAGCGATGGAGCTCGACGCCGCCCCGGGCCAGGTCTCCATGCTCGCCTCCGCCATGATGGCGCCCGCGTTCCTCCTCGCGCTGCCCGCCGGCGTCGCGGGCGACCGCTTCTCCAAGAAGCGGCTGATGGTGGGCACCGACCTCGCGGCGGCCGCGGTGGTCACGGTGGTCCCCGCCTGCTGGGCCACCGGCACGCTGTCCATGCCGGTCCTGTACTGCGTGGCGCTCCTGCTGGGGGCGCTGACGGTGCTGCACCAGGCCGCGGCGATCGCCATCGTGCCCGAGCTGGTGGAACCCGAACTCGTGCCCGATGCCAACGCCCAGGCGATGGCGGCCTTCGCCGTCGCCGGATCCGCCGGAACCTACGTCGGGACCGCCGCGGTCAGTCTGCTGGGCGCCGCCCGCTGCCTGCTCCTGGACTCCGCGTCCTACCTGATCAGCGCCTGGTACGCCTCACGCATCTCCACCATCCACGCTGACCGGCATTCAGCCGTCCCGCGCACCGGGATGATCACGTCGATCCGTGAGGGCATGGCGCACGTACTGCGAGATCCGCTCCAGCGGCCCCTGGTCCTGACGATGGCCTACCACGCGTTCGCCGAGGCCATCGTCACGACGTACTTCGCGTACTACCTGCTGACCGAACTCGACTACGGCGACATCGGTCTCGGACTGGTGCTGGGCGCGGTCGGGGTCGGCAGCCTCGTAGGCGCCCTGGTCGCCAGCCGGATGGTGCGCCTGCTGGGACCCGGAATGGTCCTGCTCGTCGGCTTCGCCGCGTACCCCATATGCGGGATTCCGCTCCTTCTCGCCCGCTCCGGACACGGGTGGTTGATCACCTTGGTCGCCGCCAGCGCCGTCAAGGCGGTAGCGGTCACTGCGGCCGCCTCCACACAGCGGTCGCTCCGCCAGCAACTGTGCCCATCTCACCTTCAGTCCCGTGTCCAGCAAACCTCCGTGTGGCTGGTTGCCGGGGCCCGGCTCCTGGCGACCCTGGCGGCCGGCGCCGTCGCTGCCGTGGTCGGTGTGTGGGCCGCGCTGCTGACCGGCACGGTGCTCCTCCTCAGCCCAGTAGCGCTGCTGTGGGTCTCGCCCGTCCGCCATTTGAAGGTCATGCCCGACGGCGCCACCACAGTGCTGCCCGCTCAGATCAGTCGACCGATGGAAGAAGGCGCAGACCGTGTCCACTGATCGCGCTCGGTACGACGCCGCCTCTTCCCTCGTGCGGCTGCAGAGCCCTCGCCAAGCCTTCCCCACGTCCTGTGTCCCCGCCTTGAAGGAATCTCCCGTGAAGGTCTCGATTCCACCAGACCGCATCCCCCTGGGCCGCCAGCAGCAGGCCTTCGTTCCGCGACAGCGTGCGCGCGCTGAACGCCGTGGAGATGTGTCGGCGGCACTTGCCCTGCGCGATCTGTCCTTACGCATCTCGGTGGCGGTGGCGGGCCTTCTCCTCGCCGTGCGTGCTCCCCTGCCGGGGCTAGCCCCGACTGGGCAGTACGCCGTCTTCCACACCCCCTCCGCACGGCCCCAACCGGTTCGGCCGTGGGCTGAGTTCACGGTCGCTGGGGGCCTGGCATGACCACGGTGACGACTGCTTTGGACCGTGACGCCGCAGCGTCTCGCCTGGGCTTGCTGCGTCGCGTGCAACTGGAGACGGTCCTGCGACGTGAATCGGGCGACAAGCGGATCGCTCTGTACGTACTGGTCGGCTCCCGGCAGGATCCCGCTCCCCGTCTCGCCGCCGCGCAGGCCCTCGCGACCCGCCTGGGCTGGACGGTCGCCGATCGCACCTTCGACGTCACGGGACCGACCGACCCGGCCACACGCCCACAGCTCGCCCGGCTGCTCGCCGCGGCCCGGCGCCGGGAGATCCACGGCATCCTCGCCGCCTCCCGGGTCGATATCAGCGACGACGACAAGGAGTACGAGGCGATGCTCGAGCACATCCGAACCCTGGGCGCCGGACTCGCCCTCGCGCGCGAGGAGAACGTCCTGTGACCGCACCGAGAATGCTCGCGGCGGAGGTGACGACAAGGAGCCCGGAGACGATCCCTCCCCCCGGACGCCTCGATCTGCCCTTCATCGAGACAGGTAAAAAGCTCACCGGCGCCGCGCGGGCGGAGTTCGCGAAGAAGGTCGTGGCCGCCTACCGCACCCCGGGCCGCACGGTCACCATCCGGGAGATCTGCGAGGCGACGAACCGGTCCTACGGAGCTATCCACTCTCTCCTGAACGAGGCCAAAGCCACCAAGCGCGGGCGCCGCACCGCCGGCACGGAAGAGCAGGTGAGCTCGTGAACGAGCCCCACCCGTCCGAACCGGGCTACCCCGCTCTCGCGGAGGACTTGCTGGGCCGCGCGCAGCGGGCCAAGGAGCACTGGCGTAAACCCGGCGCCGAACGTTTCGATCTGTCACCGCATGCGCTCGCGGCCCTCGCCCAGACCCAGCACGACAATGCCGCCGGGCTGAAGCGGATCGTCGAACGGCTCGGGCAGTGGCCGGGCCGCAGCACCGTGGGGGCGGACGCCTGCCAGGCCGCCGTGGACATCGCGGTGCACAGCGACCACAACCCGGCGCTTCAGCGGACGCTGCTTGGTCTGCTCCGGAGAGCCGTGGAAGCCGGTGACGCCACCAGCGCCCAACTTGCTCACCTGCACGATCGCTGCTTGGTCAACGTGGGGCAAGCCCAGCTGTACGGAACCCAGCACTGGTACCGCCCCGACGGGCTCCTCGAACCGCACCCGATCGCCGATCCCGAACAGCTCGACACCCGCCGAGTCGGCGCGGGCCTGCCGCCGTACACCGACCAGGCCCGCCGCCTGCGCGAGCGACACGGGCCGATCGCCTCCTTATCCGCCCCCGCCGCGGTGAGGCCCACTCCTGCACCCGACACACGCGCGGCGTGACCGCGCCACGAACCCAATCCACCCGAACCGTTCCTGCGTGCCGCCACCCGTCCAAGGAGATGCCCCCTTGTCCCTTGCACAGCCCACCTTCGACAACGAAATCCGCGTCGTGTGCTGGAACATCGAGCACAACGGTCGCGGCCGACACGGAGGGGAGGACCACCGCGAGCTGGCCCGCGACATCCTCGCCTCCATCAAGCCGCACGTGGTGCTGCGCCAGGAGCTGACCGGCGCTTGGGACCGCGGGAAGGCGGACCTGTACGCCGAGGCCAACCGGCTCGGCGGCCTCGCGCCGTTCATGTCCGCCCCGCGGGAAGGACGCAGCCGCAACCCGGTCGGCGTGATGGTCGACCCCAACGTGTTCTTCGTCGACGGCGACTTCGAACACGACATGCCGTGGAAGCCGATCTGCAATCCCCGCGTCCGCCTCAAGGGCTACCCGAAGCCGATCGACCTCGCCTCGGCACACCTGTGCCACTTCGACCCGGACCTGCGCGCGACCGAGGCACGGCGGCTCACCACCCTCGCCGACAACAGCCGCAGTGCCCTGTTGGGGATGGACGCGAACAGCTACCCGCACCGCACGGACCTGGAATCCGTGGCGCTCCCGGACTGGGACAGGGTCGAGGACCGCGTGCACTACCAGCACCGGACCATCGAGCGCGCCGGCCGACGTGTCTCGGACACCCGACCGGACGAGATCCTTTCCGGCGGAAACCCGGTCTTCACCGACCTCGGCCTGCACGCCGCCACGGTCCTCGGCCAGCCCGGCGCCCTCGCGGCTACGGCGAGCCTGAAGCGCACCGACCAAGGACCCGCCCAACGCATCGACCGCATGTACTGCACCCCCGACCTCGTGTCGGCCCTGACCGCCTTCGAGGTCCTGGCAACCGACGACGTCCGAGCGGTCTCCGACCACGCCCTGCTCCTCGCGCGATTCGACCTCGACGTCCTGCGCCGAGCCCTCACACCCACCCGCTGACACCTCAACCTCTGGGGGGACCTTCGTGCTCATCAACGCAGCGATCTGCAACTTCGAGAACAACGGCGGTGGCGACCGCGACCTGTGGCAGCGCATGCACGACCGCCTGGCCTCGCTCAACCTGCATCTGCTCCTGCGGCAGGAGATGTGGAACGCACAGGACAACGGCAACGAGCTCGCGGACGCGGCCGAAGCCGTGCTGGGCATGCCCGGTTTCATCGGCCGTGAGTGCTGCACCGCCGTCTACCACGACCCGGACCTCTTCACTCCGGTCAGCGAGTACCCGAAAACCGGCCCCGTGTGGGCGCTCCCGCCGACCGTG
The DNA here is from genome assembly GCF_040650555.1 of Streptomyces sp. NPDC048664. NCBI lineage: Bacteria > Bacillati > Actinomycetota > Actinomycetes > Kitasatosporales > Streptomycetaceae > Streptomyces > Streptomyces sp. NPDC048664. The sequence goes on from NZ_JBEZHK010000004.1 coordinate 176,560, forward strand.
TGCAGCTTCCAGCTCGCCGGAACGGCCCCCGGCGCCGCCCCGCTGATCGTGGGCTCCTACCACCTCAACTACTGCTCCACCACGACGCGCCTGGCGGAGGCCGAGTGGTTGACCAAGTGGAACGACCAGTGGGTGAAGGACGGCGACCGGTACGTCCACTACCCGGCACTGCTCGGCGGCGACAACAACAGCTACCCCGTCGTCGGCACCCCGGGAGACCCGGCCCTGCCCGTTCTGGAGGAGATCCGGGACGAGCCCCACCGGGCGCATCGCTCCTACCTCGGGGCGGACGGCGTGCGCCGGATGGACGACCGACCCGACGACACCCTGCGCACCGCCGGCCTCCAGGACGTCGCCCGCCATCTCGTCGCGGCCACGGGTGACACCAGCGCGGTCGCGCCCACGGTCGACGCCTGCGACACCCACGGCCCGAAGGCGCGCATCGACCGGATCTACGCCAGCCAGCAGCTCCTGCCCGCCGTCCGCGAGGTCGAGGTCGTCGACATGACGGGCCTGTCCGACCACCACACGGTCGTGGTGCGCCTGGACCGGGACACCCTCAGCGAGATCCTCAACCACCCGCTCACCCGGGTGGCGTGACCGATGTCCACCTCCCAAGGAAGGACCGCGGCATGAGTGACCCTCGTCCCGTGCAGATCGATCTGCTCCCGGACCTTGATGGCGATGTGTGTGAGGAGCTCGCGCTTCTGGCTCAGCGATGCATTAGCGGGTATAGCGACGATCGGCCGGTCAGCGCCTCCCTGGTGCGCTCGCGGCTGACGAACGCGCTGACCGGCGTGCCGCCCGTCCTCGCGGTGGCCCGTAACGGGCAGGGCCTGGCCGGCTGGTGTGCCGTGCGGCGCCCGGAGCCCGGTGAGGCGAGGGCGCGGCTGTGGGGTCCGGTCGTGGAGCCGTCGGCGCGCCGAGCACATCTGGGTCGGAGGCTGCTGCAGACGGTGGTGGACGCGGTGCAGTGGCCGCTGGTGACCACGGACGTGCCCGTGGACCGGGATGGCGCCGGCATGTTCTTCACCAGGTCCGGGTGGGAGGTGCTGCACACCATCACGGTGTTGCACGGCGCCCCGTCCGCCGACGGGCCCGGCGCCGTCACCGCAGTCGGCCTCACCGGGCTGGAGGCGTACGTCGCCGCGGCCGGCCGCCGGTTCGCCGGTCTGGAGGCGTCGTTCGCCGAGGCGACGCTGCCGCGGTGGCGGGACGACGCACGCTTCAGCGCCGAGACGCTGCTGCTCGACCCTCCGACCGGGTCGCTGCTGCTGGCCCTGGTCCAGCGAAACACCACCGGCAGTGAGCTGCTGGTGGCCGAGGTGTGGGCCGCCGATACGGAGGTCCGCAGGCGGCTCATCGCCCAGGCGCACGCCCTGGCCGCCGAACGACAGGTCGCGACGGTGCGCGCGGTGACGCGGCAGGACCCGGCCGACTTCACCGCCAGCGGCATGCGCGTCACCGGCCGCTGCCACACCTACACCCTTCCCGGCGAGCGTTGAGCCCCGGGCATCCCCTACCCCCTGACAGGAGGGCGTCCATGTCCACATCCGTGAAACCGCCGCTCGTCCACGCGGTCGACATCATCGGCACTCAGGATGAGGCCCGGCATCTGGCCGGTGAACTCGCCGCCCGCCTCGCTCTCACCACCGGCGTGCAGAGCATGGACTGGGACGAGACCTCAGCATCGTGGCAGTGCACACTCGCCGACGGCGGCCGCGGCCGGTTGACGCTGGCCGCCCCGGCGGACCCGGCCGCGGCCGCCGCTCACACCCACCGGATCGTGGCGACGTTCGAACAGGGCTCCCCGGCCGCGGCTGAGGCGTTCTTCACGGCCGTACGCCATCTGCCGTTCACCGCCACCGAGGTCGCCGCTGCCGTGACCGAGCTGCCGCTGACGAGTCACCTGGCCGACCGGTGGGCCGACAAGCCGCTCTCCGGCGTCGGTGTGCTGCTGACGATCCACCACATGCGCGACTTCCTCGTGCTGGTCGACAGTCTGCTCGCCCTCGGCGTGGACCCGGGGCACATGACCGTGATCGACAAGGAGTACCCCTACGCGCACACCCACCGGGTGGACGCGCACCTGGTGCAGCGGCACGGCATCGCCGTGTGGCGATACCGGGACCTGCGGGCGGGGATCGAGGACCACACCGCCCGGGTCGCGGCCGCAGGCAAACGCACCGTGGTCATGGACGACGGCGGCTACGTGATGCCCACCGTCCTTCGCGAACTGCCCGCGCAGGCGGACCACTTCGTCGGGCTGGTGGAGCAGACCACCTCCGGTATTCGCAAGGTGGAAGGGCTCGACCTGCCGCTGCCGCTGCCGCTGTTCAGCGTGGCCGAGAGCGACATGAAGTCCATGATCGAGTCGTACGGCATCGCCGACGCGGCCGTCCGCAACACCCTGCGGCTGCTGCCGGACGAGAAGCTGGAGGGTCAGGCCGCGCTCGTGCTCGGCTTCGGCCGGATCGGGCACGAGGTCGCCCGCGTCCTGGAGATGCGGCGGATGCGGGTCGCGGTGTTCGACTCCGACATCACCCGCCTGGTCGCCGCGCATGAGGAAGGGTTCCTCACCGGTAAGTCGCTGGAGCAGCTGGTGCGTACGCACCGGCCGAGGCTGGTCATCGGCTGCGTCGGCAGCCGCAGCTTCGGCGCGCGCGAGGCCCGGCTCCTGCCGGAGAGGTCCTTCCTGGTCAGCACCACCAGCCGGAACTTCGAGTTCGCCCTCGACGAGCTGCGCGCCGCGAGCACGGCGGTGACGGACCGGGGCGTGCTCGGAACCGGCTACCAGCTCGCCGGCGGCCCCGAGATCGTCGTCCTCGGGCACGGCATGCCGATCAACTTCCACTACGCCGAGTCCCTGTCCAACCGCTACGTCGACCTGGTCCTGGCCGGACTCGCGGTCGGCGCGGTGGCCCTGGCCCGCGGCGACGAGCGGCTGCAGCCCGGACACAACGTCGCCGCGACCAACCTGATCCTCGCCGAGTCGGGCATCGTCGATGACTACTACCGCCTCTACGGCCCGGCCGCCGGCGGCGGACGTGGCTGAACGGATCTTCACCCTCGACGACCTCACCGGAGCCCACTCCCGGTGCGGCTGCCTGGCCTGCAACCTCAGCGCCGTGTTCGCCGAGCACCTCACCGCCCTGCGCACCGGCTATCCCGGCGCCGTCATCACCCTCGGCCACCGCGGCCCGTCGCCCGGGACGACCGCGGTGCCGCACTTCCTCGCTGTACGCCTGGGCAGCGGGATCGCGGACGTCGTGGTGTGGGAGGAGATGCGCCCGCACCAGCTGACTGCATGGCTGCCGGCCCCGGATGCCCGGGCCCGGGTGCCGCAGCTGGCCGCCCGGATCCCACGCCTGGTCCGTATCCGCCAGGCCATCCGCACCGGCACCTTCACCCCCTCCGGAGCGGCCGGAGATGCCTTGTCCGCCGGAGGCCGTTACCCCTCGTTCCGCTTTCTCGTCGAACACTGGCCCACTCTCAACAAGGAGTTCACCTCATGACCGCTGCTTCCTCCTCCACCAGCCCGGACTTCGCGACCGTCGGTTCCGGTTACGCCGCGTACTCCGGCGGCGGCCGTGGCCGTCTGCGCCACGACATCACCGCACGCCGCGTCCTGACCGAGCTCGGTGAGCGCCCTGCCCGCGTCCTGGACGTCGGATGCGGCGACGGGGAGATGGTGCTGCGCCTCGCGGCCGCCGGACACCACGTGTCCGGCGTGGAGAAGTCGCCCGGCATGCTCGAGGCCGCCGCCAAGCGGATCGCCGCCGTCCCCGAGATCGCCGAGCGAGTGACCCTGAGCGAGGGCGACATCTACACCCTGCCGTTCGACGACGCCGCGTTCGACGCGGTCGTGTGCCACGGCGTCGTGATGTACCTGGCCGACTCCGTCGCCCCCGTCGCCCACCTCGCCCGGCTCGTCGCCGACGGCGGCATCCTCAGCGTCCTGACGAAGAACCGGCTCGCCGTGGGCGTGCGCGAGGCGCTGTCCGGCGACTACGCGTCGGCCCGGGCGCAGATCGAGAGCGGGCAGGCAGCCAGCGTCGGCAACCTCGGCATCACCACCCGCGGCGACACCCCCGACCACTTGGACGACCTCGCCCGCGCGAACGGACTCACCCCCCTGCCGTGGCAGGGCGTGCGGATCTTCCACGACCACCGCACCGACTGGAAGCCCACTGAGGACGAGTACCAGGCGGCGCTCGAGACCGAGTGGGCCGCCTCCAGCCGCAGCCCGTACCGGGAGCTGGGCCGCCTGGTGCACGCCGTGGCGCGCCGCGAGGCCACCGCATGACCAGCGGGGTCATCCGGCCGCTGACCATCGCCCACCTCGCCCGGTCCCTTGAGGCCCGGGCGGGGCAGCCGATGGAGGCGCTGCGCTGCTACGAGTCGCTGGCCGCGCTGTGGATCCGCTGCTGCGACACCGCCACGCCGGGGGCCCGGGCGCTGCGGGAGATGACGTTGCGCGCCGCCCGGCGGCTCGCGGCCGGCGAGACCGCCCTCATCACGCCCGAGTTCGACCGCATCCCCGACCGGCTGACCAGGGACGCTTCCCTCGTGCGCCTGCCGGCCTCCCTTGCCGTCCAAGGTGTGGAGTGCCCAGACGCCCTCACCCTGGCCGAAGCATGGCTGGGAGCCCGGCGGGACGCCGGGCCGGTTCTCGTCGCCGGGGTGCGCACCGGCGGGGCGTATCTGGCGCCGCTGGTCGCCGCCCGGCTGGAGGCCGCGGGCCTGGATGTCCGGGTGACGAGCGTGCGGCCCGGCGAGGACCTGGACGTCCGGGACCGGCGGGTGCTGCTCGTGGACGACCCGCCGCTGACCGGCCGCACCCTGCTCTCCCTCGCCCAGAGCGTGCCGGGACCGGCCGGCGGCGAGGTACTGGTGCCCGTCTTCGACCCCGCCGACGTGCAGGGACTGCGTCAGGAGGGGATCACGGTCACCGTGCTGCCGCGCGAGCGGTGGCAGTCCACCCGCCGCCTTCAACCGGACGCCCTGTCCGCCTACCTGGACGCGCACGCCGATTGGCAGGACGCCGGGCCGGCGCCGGTAGTGGAGGGTCTCGTGCCCGGGCGGGAGAACTCCGCCCTGACCCCGTGGCCGGGCGTGCGGCGTCGTTCCCCGGCCCGGGCCGCCGTCCGGCTGACCACCTCTGGGGGCCTTCGGCACGCGGTCGCCGGATGGGTGCCGCCCGGGATCTTCGGCGACACCGCCCGGGCCGCTGCCACCTCGGTGCGCAGCCCCGTGGTCCCGGCCACGCTCGCCGTGGCGCCCGCGATGGTGGTCAGTGAGGGCCTCGCCCCCGCCGCTCCCCTCGGTCCCCAGCCGGCGCCCGGGAAGCTGGAGGAGGCTGTGGACTACGTCCTTGCCCGCGCCCGGCAGCTCCCGGTGGAATCCGCGGTCCCCGGCGGGCCCATGCCCGCGGTTCTGCAGGCGGTGGCCGGGGCCCTGACCGGAACGGACGCCGCGGTGGCGGCGCCGGCCGCCGCGCGGATGCTGCAGCTGCTGTCCGCGCTGGCCCCGGCGCTGCCGGACAACCGGTGCGAGGCGGAGAAGTGGTTCCTCGACGACGCCGGACGCCTGCGCAAGACCGGGCACCTCGCCCACGCCTACCGTCGCGACAACGAGCTGCTCACCCCTCTGCTCGATCTGGCCGCGCTCTGCGTCGCCTTCGGCAGCAACCTGGACACCGTCGCCGACCGTCTCGCCCGCCGCCTCCCTGGCAGCAGGCCCTGGTATGCGCCGCTCGCTGTGGCGCTGCTGTGCTACGGGACGGCACGGGGCGCGCAGCTGCCGCGCACCTACAACCCGCAGCGGGCGGCCGAGACCGCCGTGGAGGCGTACCGGCTTCAGCGCGGCATGTCGAAGGCGGCTGAGGCCGTACAGCGCGTCCTGAGTGACCTGGTCGGCGGTCCGGAGACGGCCGTGCCTGGCGTCGTGCACCGGTGGCAGGAGCCGCCCGGGGCTCTGGTGCAGCCCCGGCTACCGTTCGGCGGCACCGCCGCCCGCCCGATCGGCCCCGGCCCGACGGGCGAGGAGACGCAGATGGCGCTGAAGGCCGTCGCCCGCTGGGCCGAGGGCCGCGCCCAGGCCGTGCGCGAAGGCGACGTGCTGCTGCTCGCCCCGCTCCAGGCGCCGTCGGCCTGGGACCGGGCCGCGCTGGAGGACCTCGCCCGGCTGCTGCCCCGCCCCGGACTGCTGGCCTGGTGCGGTGTACCGGTCGTAACGCTGGGCGAGGTGAGCTGATGCTGGTGTTCGACTTCGACGGTGTCCTGCACGACTCCCGCGCCCGGGCCTGGCGCTGCTATCAGGACGCCCGCGAGGAGATGGAGCTGTGGGAGCTGCCTGACCTGGCCGGGCCCGGCGACCTGCCGGTCGTCTACCAGGGCGTGCTGAGCGCTTCGTTGACCCGCTGGATCGACTTCGAGATCGCCGAGCGGTTCTGGAAGCGGCACGCCGAGCTGACCGCCCGGGCCGCCGCCGGCGAACCGTACGGCGTCATCCCCGAGTTGGCCGGCCCGCTGGCCGGCCTGGCCGCCGGGCCCGGGTACGCGGTGGTCACCGGAAGCCATCACACCACCGTCCGCACCCTGCTCGCCCGCACCCTCGCCCCGGAGGCGATGCCCCGGATCCTGCTCTCCCGCGACGAGCCGGGCAGCAAGACCGACAAGCTCCGTGACCTTCGCACCCGGTGGGAAGCGACGGCGTACGTCGGCGACACCGGCAGCGATGTCCGGCACGCCCACGCCGCCGGGCTGCGCGCGATCGCCGTCGCCTACGGCTACGCGAGCCGTGAGGACCTCACCCGAGCCGAACCTGACCGGCTGCTGGGCACTCCGGCCGATCTGGCCGCCTGGTGCCGGATTCAAGCCGCCGGCCCCACCACCGCATCGGAGCCGTCCACCGCCACCTGACCGTATCCCGAACACCGCCCGCCCTCCCCTGGGGACCGCCTGCACACCCCGGGGGCCGGCAGGCCCTACCCAAAAGGACCCTTCCCCATGGCCGACACCACCACTGCGGCACTGGACCGGCTGGCCCGCGCCGTCACCACCGCACACCCCGCCAGCCGCCCGCTGACCGATACCGACAGGGCCGCCCTCGCCCCCCTGCTCACTTCACCCAACGACCTGCGGGCCCGCCTGGAGGCCCACCTGGAGGGCGCGCCGGGGCGAGTGAGGGTGAGCGGCACCCTGGACCGGCGCCTGCTGCTCCTGGAACGCCCGAACGACGGGTGGGTCGCGGCCGACCTGTCCGGCGCCGAGCACGCCTCCCGCCACTGGCCGCGGTGGAGCGAGGGGCACATCCGGCTGGACACGCCGGACTCCTGGCTGTCGCACGCCGAGCTGACCGAGACCGCCGCGTACCGGCTGACCCGGCCGGACGTGCACCTGATGGCCCTGTACCACCCGGAGTTCTTTCCGCTGCCGCGCTTCCCTCTCGGGATCAGCGACGTGGCCCGCGCGGCCCGCTCCACGCTGATGGGCACGGTCACCCTGTCCGACATGCAGTTAGGCGTCACGCTGGAGGACCTGCTCAAGCAACTCACCACCCAGGCGCCGGACATCGTCGGCATCTCGGCGACGTTCGGCCAGCACGACCTGATGCTCCAGCTCCTGGACGCGGCCTTCGCCCTGCCCACACCACCGCTGGTGGTGGCCGGCGGAAGCCTCACCGCCCGCAACGAACGGCTGCTGCTGGAGCGCTACCCCGACCTGCTCGTCGCCCGCGGCGGCGGCGAGGCCACCATCGAAGCTGTCCTGGCCCACTGGCACGGCGACATCCCGCGCCAGGAGATACCCGGCATCGGCTACACCGGCGCCGCCCGCGGCGGCGGCATGACCATCGGCCGGCGCCGCACCGCCAAGCCCGTCGCCCGCGACACCGCCAACGACATCCTGCCCGAGCTCGACCTGCTGCCGGCCACCTTCGCCCACCACGGTGTGGCCCAGCTCGAGACCAGCCGCGGCTGCACCAACACCTGCTCCTTCTGCCCGCGCGGCCACAAGGGCCTGTGGGCCGGCGCCGCCCCCGGGCAACTGCCGTGGATCCTCGACGAACTGGGCAAGGTCTTCGACCGCCACCCCGACATCTCCCGCACCCTCTACCTGGTCGACGAGGAGATCATCGGCGCGGGCGACGACGCCGTCAGCCGGGTCCTGGAGCTCGCGCGCACCCTGCACGAGGCCGGGTTCGCCTGGGAGTCCAGCTGCCGCATCGACCAGACGGTGCGCACCGACCAGGACGAGGCGTGGCACGTCGAGCGGGCCCGCATGTGGCGCACCCTGGTCGCCCTGGGCCTTCGGCGGATGCTGTTCGGTGTGGAGTCGGGCGTCGACTCGATCCTGACCCGCTTCAACAAGGAGACGACCGCCGAGCAGAACGCCCTGGCTATCCGGACCCTGTCCGCGCTCGGCGTCCCCACCCGTTACACGTACATCACCTTCGACCCGCTCATGAGCCTGGACGAGCTGAAGGCCACCCACGCCTTCCAGGGGCGCACCGATCTGCTGCTGCGTCCCGAGCCCGGCCTGGGGGCGCGCCAGATCGTCCGCGGTGTACGCGACGAGGAGTGGGTGGCCGCGCACACCACCGGCCGGCCGCTGCACACCGGGATCAGCTACATGCTCGTCAGCATGGAGTGCCTGATCGGCGCCGCCTACACCCGGCAGGCGAGCGCTGAAGGGCTCACCGGGCAGCCGGAGCCGCTCATGGGCCGCGTCGCCTGCCGCTACCGGGACTGGCGCATCGGCGTCGCCAGCGGGTGGGCGCAGCGGTGGGTGGACCGCCACTTCGCCCTCGACTACACCTTCAAGAGCCTGGAGAAGGTCCTCGACGGCCCGCCCAGGCACGCCGTCCGGCAGGCGCGCGTGGTGCTGAAGGACGCCGCCTACCAGGTCCTCGGCGACATGATCCACGCCATCGAGCAGCACGACCTCGAGCGGCCCGAGCACGAGGCGGCCCTGTCCGCGCGCATCGAGACGGCGCTTCAGGCGCGGGCCGGGCTGCTGCGCGACCGGATGGCCGCCACGGCGGCGCAGGTCGGCCGCCATCTCTCCGGTGAGCACGCGGCCACCCTCGCCCGGGAGCACGAGCGGTGGACGTCGGCGACGAGCTGGGAGCTGATCAACGCGGGCGAGTCCTGTGCGTGAGCGTCCGGCCAGGGTCCGGGTACCCCGTCACCGCGTTGCGGTCGGGGCGCCCGGCACCCCGTGCTCAGGCGCCGGTCTTCTCCGGGATCGGCACCCAGTTGAACTCCGGGCAGAAGCGGGCGTACGTCGTCAGCTTCCACGTCGCGTACTCGTCGGTGCGGCCCGAGCTGCGCAGCAGGTGCTTGACCCAGGTGTGTGCGATGCGCTCGTCCAGCGTCATGGTCGTGTCGATCTGGTCGAGCATCCGGCAGGCGACGGCGTAGTCCTCAACCGTCAGCGCGCTCAGATCGATCTCGATGCCGTCCAGGGTGAAGGAGAACACCAGCCGCGAGGTGGAGAAGCGGGTCTTGCGCTCGCCCAGGAACGCAGTGTGGGGCGCCAGGACCTCGCGCAGGCGGTCGCGGTCCTGGACCGGGTAGCCGATGCCCAGGTCCAGGTCGGAGCTCTCCAGGTTCAGCCGGGTGCCGAAGGAGCCGACGTCGCGCGGCTTGTGCCCGGTCCACTCCATGATCATCGCGGACGCGTCGGCGCGCACCCGTTCCAGGCGGTCGTCGTGGACGCGCATCTCCTCGTAGAAGGCGCGGGCGCGGTCGAACTCGGCGTCGGTGAAGTCGCCGCGGTCGACCCAGCGCCGCTCAGTGATCGCGTTCAAGTCAAGTTCGGTGAAGGGAGGTTGTGTCGTCACGCGAGGCACCATACTCACTCCCGTACACGATTCATCAGTGTTTGCTACTAATTGAGAGGTAAGAGGTACTTCCTGTGAGTGCTCCGACTTCCCCCGCGCGCCGCACGCTCGCCCGCGGCTTGTCCGTTCATCCGATCGGGATCGGCGCCTGGGCCGTGGGCGGTGCCGACAACAACCTCGGGCTGCCGATGGGCTGGGGCACGGCCGACGACGCCGCCTCCCGCCGCGGCCTGGAGAGGGCCTACGAACTCGGCGCGAACCTCATCGACACCGCGGACGTGTACGGGCACGGGCACTCCGAGCGGATCATCGGCGACTTCGTCGCCACTGTCCCCCGCGCCACCGTGGTGCTGTCCTCCAAGGTCGGCTACCACCGCGGCACCGCCCGGCACGCCTACCTGCCCGCTGCCATGCGCCGCCAGCTCGAGACGAGCCTGGAGAACCTGCGCACCGACCGGCTCGACATCTACTTCCTGCACAACGCCGACTTCGGGCCCGACGACCGCTACCTGGAGGAGGCCGTCGCCCAGATGCGCGACTTCCAGCGCCAGGGCCTGGTCACCGCCGTCGGGATGCGCGGCCCCCACCGCCACGCCACCGAACGGGTCACCGTCGCCAGGGACCAGCGCGGCGACAAGTACGCCCGATTCGCACACCTCGCCGAACAGATCCGCCCCGACTACCTCGCGGCCCGCTTCAACGCCCTGACCCCGCCGCCCGCCGCCGGCCGGCCGGACATCTTCGCCCTCGCCGCCTCCCTCGGCGCCAGCGTCCTGATCAACAAACCGTTGGCCCAGGGCCTGCTCACCGGCAAGTACGACCCCGACCACCCGCCCGTCTTCGCCCCCGGCGACCACCGGCTGCGCAAGGCCTGGTTCACCCCCGAGGCACTGCGGATCATCTCCGAGGGCCTGCGCCCGCTCCGCGAGCGCTTCGGCGACAGCCCGGCCGCGCTGACCCGCGTCGCCCTCCAGGTGTGCCTGCAGCGAGCCGAGAACGCCGCCGTCCTCGTCGGCTTCACCCGCCCCGAGCAGGTCGAAGCGAACCTGACCGCCGTCGGCACCCCGCTGACCGACGACGAGCTCGCCTTCGTCCGCACCACCCTCGGCCGCCTCCAGCAGAACCTGGACGCCAACAGCGAGGTCTTCCTGGACGAGAAGGAAGCCGGCCGATGAACCCCGCCTCCGAGCAGCTGTCCCTGCTCGCCGCCGACGAGCCCGCCCACCAGCCGGCCACCGACGCCGTACGGCTGCTGTTGTTCAACGCCCAGCATGCCTCCCCGGAGCGCTCGCGCCGGCAGGCCGAATGGATCGCCGGCCGGGAGGGCGCCGATATCGCCGTCCTCACCGAGGTGTCCTCCACCCAGGGCGGCGACGCCCTCGTCACCGCGCTCACCGAGCGCGGGTATGCCACCGTGATCGCCCCCCAGCCGTCCACGCCCGACTACCGCACGGTCATCGCCTGCCGCACCAGTGCCGTCCGGACCGTCCCCAGCCCGGTCACCGTCACCCCCCATCGCGCCCCGGCGGCCCGCGTCACCGTCGGCGGCCACGACATCGGAGTGCTGGGCCTGTACGTGCCCTCCCGCGGCCCGAAGGACCAGCGCAACGTCGCCAAGCGCGCCTTCCAGGAGTCGGTCACCGAGAGCCTGCCACGGCTGCTCGCCGCCTTCCCGGACATGCCCGTCATCGTGGCCGGGGACCTCAACGTCATCGAGCGCGGCCACCGGCCACCGCACAAGGTGTTCGGCGACTGGGAGTACGACTTCTACGACTCGTTCCAGGCCGCCGGCCTCACCGATGCCTTCCGCCACCTCCACCCCGACGAGGTCACCCACTCCTGGTTCGGACGCAGCGGCAACGGCTTCCGCTTCGACCACCTCTTCGTCTCCACGCCCCACACCGAGCGCCTCCTGGCCTGCGACTACCACCAGGAAGCCCGTGAAGTGGGGCTGACCGACCACGCGGTCATGACGCTGCGCCTCGGCCTGCCGCCCGCCCCGGGCGAACAGGATGAAGCCCCAGGGAGGGGGGCCAGCTGACAGCTGGCCGCCGCAGCGATCGAACGTCGGCGTTTCGGCCAACCTCCCCCGAGCCGCAGGCCCTTGCGTGGCAAGGGTCGATGCACTGCGCACCCTCGGAGAACCGCTGAATTACAGGGTGCGCAACGCGTCCGAAAGGAACAGGTGCTCGAAATCGTGCGGCGTCGTTGAGCACGGCGACGCCACCGACACGTCCACGAGAGGGGAACACATTGACGCCAGTCGAACCAGGCGGCGACAAGACCCACGAGGACCTGATCTCCCGTAAGCGCGGCGCGTACCGGGGCGTGTGCACCGCCGAGGCCCCCCAGTACGAGATCGCGCCGTCGACTGGCGGCGCACCCGGCCCCCGAGGCGCCAAGCCGTCCGGCAACGGAACGGCGACCTGAACCACTGGAGCTTCCTTCCCCCCGCCTCCCCTCCCCCGACATCGAAGGCGAGACGACGTCCATGCCACCCAGCTCCACCGCGATCCGCAAGACCGTCCAGGCGTACCTCGGCCGCCACCCCGGCGAGCGTGACGCCCTGGCCGAGCTCCTCGCCGCGCTGGACCGGCCCGTCGACACGACCGCCCGGACGACGCTGCCCGGGCACGTCACGTGCAGCGCCGTCGTCATCGACCGGCAGGCCCGGGTCCTGCACATCCGGCACCGGGCCACCGGCGGTCTTATGCTCGCCCCCGGCGGCCACATCGAGCCCCAGGACCGCACACTGCTCGCCGCGGCGCTACGCGAGGTGACCGAGGAAGCCGGAATCCCGCCGGACGCCCTGTGCCTGACCCGGCAGCTGCTCGGTTCTCCGATCGACATCGACGTCCACGACATTGACGCCAGCCCTTCCAAAGGGGAACCGGCCCACCGCCACTACGACGTCCGCTACGTCTTCTACCTCTCCGGCGAGGAGTCGCCGACGATCGCGCTGCAGGACGAGGAGGCCTCCGGCGCCCAGTGGCTCCCGCAACCGGAGGTCACCTCGCCGACACTGCGCGCCAAGCTCCTCGCGGCGGGCCTGGACGGCCGGCCGGAGCCGGTAAACGCTTCCGCCCTGATCCACGACGGGAACGGCCGGTACCTGCTTCATCTGCGTGACCACAAGCCCGGCGTTATCTGGGAGTCGGGGGCGTTCGCCCTTCTCGGCGGCGGCCGCACGCACGACGACCAAAGCCTTGAGGGCACCCTGCTGCGAGAACTGTCCGAGGAGGTGCCCGACCTCCGCCTCGAGGACGTGAAGCCCTACGCCGTGGAGGCCGCGACCAGCATCGACGGCCTCAGCGTCCCGGTCCGGGTCTTCGCCGGCCGGTGGCGCGGCAACCCCGACCGGCTCGCGCTGCACGAGGGGGTGCTGCTGCGCTGGTTCACGCCCGAGGAGCTGGACCGGTTGCGCCTGAGCCCCGCCACCCGGGACCTGATTCGCCGGCATGCGGCCGAGAACCCCCCGGACAACCAGCCGGCCGCGGCCCCGCCCGTGTGGGACGGGGGCAGCCGGACCGTACTGAACGGCGTCGGAGTCCATCTCCACCTCGAAGACGCCGAAGGCCGGGTGCTGCTCGGCTTGCGTCACCCCGACTCGAAATATGCGGGGAACACCTGGCACTACCTCGCCGGGCGCTGTGAGCAGGAGTCTGCGCTCTCCTGCCTGGTCCGCGAGGCGCGGGAGGAAGCGGGGCTGGTCATCGAACCCGCCGATGTGGAGCTCGTGCACGTCGTGCACGTCGTCGACACCCCGGGCAGCCTGCCCCTGATGCAGCTCGTCTTCCGAGCTCGCCGGTGGGAGGGCGTCCCTAAGGTGCGCGAGTCCGACAAGTGCCTGACCTGGCAGTGGTGGCCGCGGGACGAACTGCCGGACCCGATCGTCTCCTACACCCGCACGGCCATCACCGCGATCGCCGAAGGCCGCGCCTATTCTCAGCTGGGCTGGTGAGCAGGGTGAGCGCACCCACCGTCAGCGGGCCCGGCCCGCGGGCCGAGACCGAGCTCAGATACGTGCTGCGGGGGCTCCCGGCGGAGCCGAGGGAGGTGTCCTGTGCCGCCTTGCACTGAGCCCCTCTCCGCCGCCGGCACCTCGCTGTGGCGGCACCGGGACTTCCGTCGGTACCTGACCGGCCAGGCTGCGAGCGTGACCGGCAGCTCGATCACGCAGATGGCGCTGCCGGTGCTGGCCGTGCTCCACCTGGACGCGAGCACCGCCCAGGTCGCCTGGCTGGCGTTCCTCGGACAGCTCCCTCCCGCGCTACTCGCCCTGCACGCCGGCGCGCTCGCCGACCGGCACTCCAAGCGACGGCAAATGATCTTGGGCGACCTGGTGAGCGCGACGGTGCTCGCCACCGTCCCGGTCTCGGCCGCGCTGGGCACCCTCACCCTCACCCAGCTCATGATCGTCGCCGTCGTACAGGGGGCGGCGAGCGTGCTCCACGACGCAGCGGCCATCAGCCTGCTGCCCAGCCTCGTCGACCGGTCCTTGATCCAACGGAGCAACAGCCGGGTCGGCGCACTGTTCGCGGTCGCCGCGACCGCCGGAAGCCACCTCGGCGCCGCGCTGACCGCGCTCCTCGGACCCGCCCGGGCCCTGCTCGGCGACGTCGCCTCCTACCTGATCAGCGCCGTGTGCACCGCCCGCATCCAGACCGCCGAACCCGCCCGCGCACGCCCCGAGACCCGCCGGCTGCGCGGTGAGATCGGCGAGGGCCTGCAGTACGTGCGCGGCGATCACCGGCTGTGGACCCTGACCCTGGTCAACGCCACGACCTCGTTCGCCCTCGGGCTGCTCAACACCCTCTGGGCCCTCTACCTGTTTGTTCCCGCTTAACGACGGTGTTGCTTACCTTCTGATGTACCGCTTGACCTGCTCGTTTGTTTGTTGCAGTCAGCCGGGTTGCATTGATACTCATCGGCCATGCACCAATCGACGTACTCATCAGCAGGCTGGAAGTCCTGGGGACTTGTGTTCAGGCCGGCGATCCCGGAGGGGATGCCGTTACTGTTCGACGACGACCTTCTCTTCGAAGACAGCAGCGGTGTCCGTCCCACCACCGTGATCAACTGCTGGGCCTGCGAGCTGCCAGCGAATGGATGCCCATCTCCAAATTCGTGGCCCTACTACGTGCGTACGGTGCGTGAGTGGCTGGAGTTCATATCCGGGCACGGGGTCGCCCTGTTCGACACGCGGCGTCGTCTGAAGGCGGCGTTGGGCGCGTACTCCGTCTATCGGGCCCAGGGCCCCATCGAGCATCGTTTCGAGGCGTCCACGTGGAACCAGAACATGGCGATTCTGGCGGGGTTCTACAAGTGGGCGAAGGATGAGGAGTACGCCGACTCCGAGCCGTTCACGTACCGGCAGGCGGTCTGGGCCTTCAAGGGACAAGTCCGTCGCGGACAGGTAAACCAGTCACGGCGGCGCCAGGCGAAGCCTCATGTGACGATCAAGTATCTCGACGACGACTTCACGGACATGTTCCTGAAGGGGTTGGCGGGCTTGAGTCCCGACGGCGAGCGAGATCTTCGTTATCGAGGACGGGAGTTGGCCCGGAACTCGGCAGTCGGTCGAATGATCGTCTCCAGCGGACTACGCAGTCAGGAGTACACGTATCTGCTGGTCTGCGAGGTGCCCCTGCTTCCCTCGCGACGGACTGCGGTGCCGGTCTCTTTCCCGGTCCCGTCCGGGATTACCAAGGGAAGCAAGTACCGCGAATCGTGGATCGATTACGACTCGCTGGCTGAGCTGCACTCCTACATCGCCCTCGACCGAGCAGCGGCGACGTTCGGATCGTCGTGGCGTCCGCCGGCCCGCTGGGGCGAGCCGCTGTTCGTGACGGACGCCGACCAGCGGGGCGGACGCGTCAACGGGGTCCGTGTGCAATGGAGCTCACTCGGCCCTGACGAGCGGCGGCGTCTGGTCGCTCCGGAGGGGGGTTCGATGTTGCTGTCAGTGTGGGGCCAGGGACGCCCGTTCACCGGATGGTCCACGGTCTTCGCCAGAACCTCCGACCGCATCCGCGAGCGATACGAGCCACGCTTCCCGCACGTCAACCCCCACCGGCTACGACACACCATGGCCATGGCGACCATGGCACGGCTGATGCGCGGCTGGTACGAGCAGGCTGCTCGACAGATTCGCGACACCGATGACGATGCCGCCCTGGCGCACTACCTGCGGACCCAGGAACCGCTGCTGATTCTGCGCGATCTGCTCGGACATACCAGCTCACTGACCACGGAATCGTACCTCCACCGTCTGGACGTGCTCCGCCTGTTCACGTCCCTGTATCGACGGGTCGGCAAGGAGTACGGGCTGCTGAACGAGGACGTCGAGCTGGAGCTCGAGACTGAGTTCAACGACGAACCGGCGGTGGTCTGATGCCGGCCACCGTCACTTTTGACCCGCTGGGTGTGCACTGCATCTTCAGCGATGGGTCGGAGTACCGCCGTCGCCTACGCGTGCGGCGGCCAGTGGAGCTCCCGGGGCTGGCACGCACTCTGCTGGAAGGCGCTACGGACCTTGTCCATCCGCACGGGCAGGTCGACAGTGCGGGAGGCTTCGATCTCTACCTCACGGCCGTCCGCGGCTTCACCGACTGGCTGGTCGAGTTCGGGTTCTCCGGCGGGGCCTCCGACCTGACGCGCGCGCTCCTCGCCCGGTACTGGCGGCAAGGGGTGCGATCCTCGCAGGAGAGCGCGCTGCGGGCGATGTTGCGCTGCGCGGATGACCAGGATCAGATTCTGGCGCCGGATGTGCGCGCGTTCGTCGATGGCCGGCTGTTCAACACAGGCGAGCGGTACGGCTCGCACCAGCCGTACAGCGAGGCCGAATGGGCTCGGCTCATCCGTACCTGCCGGGACGAGGTCGATGGCGCCTTCCGCGCGTTCTGCGCGGCCCGTGATCACGCTTCGTCAGCTGACGGTCCAGGGGCTTCGCTCCGTGAGCGCACTGCCCATCACTGGCTGGTGCTTCACGACGGGCCCGACCCGCTCGTCACCGAGATGGCAGACCGCGGCTCGTTCCCCTTCCGGCAGAGATACGGGGGCGGTCTTCGCGCGGTCCTGGATCCGCTGATCCCGACCCTGGACGTGATCATCGCCTATCAGCTGCTGTTCGGCGCCTACACCGGGATCGTGCCGGACGGGATCGCGGACCTGGGACTCGACGACATCGAGTGGGCGGGTGACGAGAAGATCCTCCTCAGCTACGTCAAGGGCCGCACTGCGGCAGAGAGCCTTGCTCTGTCACGTCAGGCCACTCGCCTGCTGGAACAGTGGATCGAGCACTCTGCGGTGGCCCGCCGCTTCGCGCCCGAGGAACTGCGCGACAAGCTCTGGGTGCGTTTCACGCCGGGCGGCACGCGGTCAGGAGAGCGATGGCTGGCCAAGCCGGCCACGCGCCTGTCCATATGCGCTTGGGTCGAGCGGCGCCAAGCCGTCGACGAGGACGGGCGCCCCACGCAGATGACTGGCGACGACGGTCGCCCCCTGTTCCTTCACCGGCACCGCATCCGCACTACCCACGATGCGCTGAAGGACCGGTCACACTGGCGCGGCAGCCGCCGGTCCACGCTGGATCCGAACCGGTCCCCCGGCGTCGAGGGGGACCACTACCTGACGAACACGACGCCGGCTCAGCGCGAGGCGGCTGAGGACATCATCGCCCAGGCGCAGGAGGACCTCGTTCGCCGGGCGCTGCCGCCCTTGGTGCTGGCCACCGCTGAAATGGCCGACCTGGTGGAGAACTACCCCGAGCACATGAAGCGGCTCGGCCTGGATGACAACGCCTTGGCGCAGCTCCTGTCCGGGGAACGCGACGTATTCACCGCGGCATGTGGAGATCAGCTGTCGGGGCTCCACGGGCCGAAGGGCAAGCCCTGTCCGGCACGCCCGTGGGTGTGCCTGCTGTGTCCGCTGGCCTTGTTCGCCCCTCGCCATCTGCCGAACCTGCTGCGGCTACGGGCGTTCTTCTCCCGCCAGTGGCAGCAGATGACCACCGCCGAGTTCATTCCCGTCTTCGGCCCGTACGCCCACCGTCTGGACGAGATCCTGACCCCTGACCGGTACTTCCCTGAGCACGCGCTACGGGCAGCCACTGCCGAGGTCACCGATTCCGATGGCGAGCTTCCCCTGCGCCCTGAGGAGCACACCATATGACCACCCCGCACCGGCCCACGGGCCTCCCGGCTGCCTTTTCGCGTTCCGTCTTTCGAGGCGAAGACGTATGCGCTGCGGCCGGTCTGCCGGTCCACGGCGCGGGCCCGCATCCGCACTTCGACGACGCTATCTGGGACTTCACCGGTGTCATCGGGATGCCGCGGTACCTTGCACGGCACGCGCGGATCCTGTCCTTCACCGAGATCCTCAACCCTCAATGGAGGGAACTCGCGAAGGAGTTCATCTTCGCCCGGCTCGCACCGGACCACCGCGCTGTGCGGGAACTTGCCCACGCCTACCGAACACCCGTGCAGATAGCCACGGTGCACGGGCGGCTGACCGTGCTCGCCGGCTGGCTCAACTGGCTCACCGAACAGGGCGTGGACAATCTCGCGGAGGTAACCCAGCAGCACTGTGCTGCCTACCTGGAACTTCGCAAGAAGGTACGGGACAAGCACGGCGTCGTGATCCGCGACAGCAGCCCCGGCTACCGCATGGACGTAGTGGCGGTCATCCAGGAGCTGGGCTACTACATGGAACTGTTCGCAGCCGACGGCTATGTGCCGGCCTTCCGTCCGTGGGGGCGACGCACGGCGTACTCCGTCGCCGGGATGGTCCGTAGGACGGGCAACACGACACCGCCCTTGAGTAACGACGTCTTCCAACCGCTCGTCGCGGCGGCCCTGTACGTGGTGGAGGTGCTGGCGCCGCACGTCGTGGAGCTGCAGCAGCAGTTGCAGGAGATGGTTCCGAACCGGCCGGGCCGCAACAACCGGGAGCGTCCGGTCTGGAGGGTCGAGGTCGTGCAGGCCATCGACCGCCACATACAGGAGGGCGATCCGTTCGATGTCGCCCTTGATCACGTCGTAGCCGAGCGGCTGGCGGACGGCTGGGCTCCGGACGATCCGCTGCTACGGGTGAACCTGATCTCCCTCGCCCACGAGACTGGACGGCACGCCTTCCACTACACGTGGCTGCCCACGCTGCGCGGCCACCTGGAGAAGGCCGTCAGAGAAGTCGGCCTGTCCAAACGCTGGGGCCGTGCGTCCGCCCTGGTCGAACGCGCGGACGGACGGGGCAGTGTCCCCTGGACCTTGCCGATGAACACCACCGAGGCCCGGCTGCAGCTCTCCCGGGCCCGCACAGCCTGCCTCATCGCGCTCGCCGCACTGACCGGAATGCGGAAGAGCGAACTGGCTGAGCTGACCCACGACTGCCGCCTGCCTCCCGAACAGCTCGGCGAGGGCCGCGTCCGCTACCGCCTGAAGGGCAAGGTCATCAAGGGGCGGAAGGTGGGTGGTGAGCTGTCCCGAGTTTCGTAGAGTCCGGTGATCTTGTTTCAGGCGGACTGCTGGGTGGCTTCCTGCTGTCGCCACCAGTCGCGTTCGTACTCGGCGGGCGGTACATAGTCGAGGGCGGAGTGGAGCCGTTCCTCGTTGTACCAGGTGACCCACTGGAAGATCGCCCGTTCGACCTGGTCGAAGCCGGTCCAGGGGCCTTGCATCTCGATCAGTTCGGCCTTGAAGGTGCCGTTCAGCGCCTCGGCCATCGCGTTGTCATACGAGTCCGCGACCGAGCCGACGGACGCGGCGGCCCCGATTTCGGCGAGCCGGTCGGTGTAGCGAATCGACACGTACTGCGACCCCCTGTCGCTGTGATGGACCAGCCCGGAGTCCTTCTTGATCCGCCGCCTCCACAGCGCCATCTCCAGCGCGTCCAGCGGGAGTTCGGTGCGCATGTGGTTGGCGACCTGCCAGCCGACGATCATGCGGGAGAACACGTCCAGGACGAACGCCACATACACCCAGCCCGTCCAAGTGCGGACATACGTCATGTCCGCCACCCACAGCTGATCCGGTCGGGATGCGGTGAAGTCGCGGTCAACCAGGTCCGGCGGCCGGGGCGCCGATGGCTCAGACACAGTGGTCCGCCGCCGCTGACCGCGGATGACGCCCTCCAGGCCCAGCTCTTCCATCAGCCGCTCGACGGTGCAGCGGGCCACCTGCACACCCTTGCGCTTGAGGGCGCGGGTGATCCGGCGGACGCCGTAGGTGCCGCCGGACTCGGCATGGACCTGTTCGATCAGCGGCATGAGCTGCTCGTCACGCAGCCGGCGGGCCGACTTCGGCCGCTTCTTGCGCGCGTAATACGCCGACTCGGACAGCCCCAGCACCCGGCAGGCGAACCCGACCCCGAGGCCCTTGTCCCTGAGGTGCTCGATCACCTGGTCGGCCTCGTCCGGGGACGGTCGAGTTCCGCCGCAAAAAACGCGCTCGCGGCCTTCAGAATCTCGTTCGCCCGCCTCAACTCCGCGTTTTCCCGGCGGAGTTGCCTCAGTTCTTCCTGCTCGGCGGTGGTCAGCCGGTCGTCGCGTTCGCCGGTGTCCGCCTCGGCTTGGCGGACCCAGCCGCGCAGGGCCTCCTTGTGGATGCCAAGGTCCTTGGCGACATGCGCGATCGGACGGCCGGTGGTGCGGACCTCGCGGACGGCCCGCTCGCGGAGCTCGTCCGGGTACTTACGTGGTGCTGGCACTGCTCGTGGTTCTCCTTCGGGCCAGGATCATAAGCCTGGCTTCAGGGACTCCACCAAACCGGGGTCAGCTCATCCACAAGATCAATCTGAGGAAGTGCCCGGCCACCTTGCGGAGCGAGGTCCGTCGTGTCCTCTGGGTCCTGATCAACGGCGAGCTGCGCCCCACCTACATACGGGAACGCGGCTTTCAGAACCGGACACGCGACGGCGTGACCAGCATGCGCGACAACATCATCCAGTGGATGAAGTTCGTACGCTGGCTCGACCGACAAGGCGTGTCCCAGCTCAGCGACTGCACCACGGAGCACTGGAAGGCGTACGCCGCCAAGTACGCCAGCGGCTGTACGCGCGGTCATGCCCTGACGATTCTGCGCTGGCTCTCGGACCTGTGGGCCTTCGACCAGCTCTCAGCCAGCCCCTGCGGCATTACGCGTCCTCCCTGGGAGGACGAGGGCATCGACGACTATCTACCCGCCGAGACGGGAGAGGCAGGCGGGGAGAACAAGACCGAGCCGCTGGATCCGACCGTGATCGGCCCTCTGCTCACCTGGTCCATCCGTCTGGTCGAGGACTTCTCCGGCGACATCCTGGCCGCCTGGGACGAACGCCGCCGCATGCACGCACAGGTGACAGCCGCCAAGACCACCCGCGAGGGCCTGGCAGCTCTCAAGAGCTATCTGCTGCCTCTGATCAACTCCGGTGCACCGCTGCCCGCCACCGTGAGCCGACTGCACGGCGTCACACTGTCCCACCACTACGTCGCCGCGGTCACCGGGTGCAGCCGCACCCAAGTCCAGACTATCGTCGCCCGGCGCGGACTCTACCGACTCGCGGCTCAGCGGCCTGGCCCCAGCCCGATGCAGGTGCCGGTTACGGGCCGGATCGAGGGACGGCCATGGCGCGAGTTCATGGACTACGAGGAGACGCCGATCCTGGTGCGACACCTGGCTACGGCAGCCGCAATCGTGATCTTGTACTTGACTGGGATGCGCTCCCAGGAGGCACGGTCGCTGCGATCCGGGTGCTGCCCCGACCCGCAACCGAATCCCGACGGCTCCACGCCGCGGCATCTGATCCGCTCCCACCACTACAAGAACGTCCGCGACTCTGACGGGCACCATGTCTCCGCCGGCGAGGAGCGGGCAGTCCCATGGGTCGCGATCACTCCGGTCGTCAACGCCATCCGCGTCCTGGAACGCATCGTCCCCAAGGACGAGCTCTTGTTCAGCTCCACCCACCACGACATCGTCTCCCAGCGAAGGCACCACGGTGCGCTGAAGCGGGCCACGCTGGATCGCCGCGTCGAGAACCTCGTGTCGTGGATCAACCAGGAGGCCACTGCTCAGGGCCTGCCGGCTCAACGGGTACCGGATGACCCGCACGGCAACCTTGGACTGAGCCGTCTGCGCAGAACCCTGGCCTGGCACATCGCCCGCCGGCCCGGTGGCCTGGTCGCCCTCGCCATCCAGTACGGACACATGCGCACCGCCCTGGATGCCCGCACCTCCAGCGGCTACGGCAGCCGCGAGCGCAGAGGCTTCCACGGAGAACTCGACGTCGAGACCGCCCTCGCCGCAGCGACCACCGCTGCACGTCTGCGCGACGCCACGGCGGCCGGCGAGAAGATCTCCGGCCCGGCAGCGCGGCGGGCAATCGTCGGAGCGGCCTCGATCCCCAGCTTCGAAGGTGCCCTGACCACCCCGAAGGCCGCCGCTAAGTTCCTCGCGCGTGATGGCCTCGTCCTCTTCGACAACCCGGACTCGTTCCTCATCTGCGCCTTCAAGCGGGACACGGCCCTGTGCGATCCGGATCCCGGAGCGACGGCACCCAACCAGTTCGCCTGCCAGCTCGGCTGCGGCAACGCGATCCGCACTGACAGCCACGCGCGGGCAGCACGGGAGCACGCTGATCGGCTCGATGCGAAGGCAGCCCTCGTGCCCCAGCCCCTGGGCGACCGGTTTCGCCGAACAGCCGGCCGCTTCCGTGCACTCGCCGACGCCCACGACGCCACCGCACAGTCCGCCGAGGAGGCCATCGCATGAACCAGCAGCACGGGGACGAACGCTCGCGCATCCGCGCGGCCATGGACCGTCTCCTGGCCGGCCAGCCCACCAGCTCCAACGGCAGCCTCACGGCGGTCGCGCTCGCCGCAGAAGCCGGTGTTCACCGCATGGCTCTGCAAAAGCGCCACGCCGACCTCAAGGAAGCGTTCTACGCGCGAGTGCGCGCAGAGACGCACCAAACGCCGGAAGTTGAAAGGCGACTCCGTAAAGAAGTGGTCCGCCTAAAGGAAGCCCTCGGGGAGTCCCGGGCTGCCGAGGCCGAATCCCGGCGCCGAGCGGAGCAGGTAGTCCTCGCAGCCGCCGTCCTCATCCTCAGGAAGTCCACTGACCAAGACCAAACCGTCCCGGAGAACGTCATTTTTCTGCGCCCGTTCCGCGACTGAGAGCTCTGGACGGTAGGTGGTGGAACCGAGTTCTTTGCTGGTGTGGGTGGCGGTCGTCCATGACGCTCACGAGTCCGCGGATCTTCCACAACGCCCTGGACATGGCTGGGATCGTCCTGGCGCTTGCAGCAGCCACCCTCGTTGACTCTTCGAGTCATCGCAAGCGGTCGTCGTCCAACCCTGCCATGGCAGGCACCTGGCATCGCCGACAGTGCTGCCCTCCGCTGCCAGGGACGGCGGTTGGCGTGAAGGCTACGGGGTGCTGGGCGGATGGGCCCGGGCGGCTCCGTGACCATGCCGGGTGGGTCTTCCAAGGCTGCTTCGCCTGTGCTCTGCCTAGGCGCTCTCAACGCTCTAGGTGTACTGCCCAGGGACGTTGGTCAACCTGGTGATGGGTGGTTTGCCGCCGGTTGCGGTGTGGGGGCGGTGGTGATTGTAGTGATGGAGCCAGGCCGGTAGTGCTTTGCGGCGGGCTGATTCGCTGGAGTAGAAGCGGCCCAGTGCCCAGCCGTCGGCGAGGGTGCGGTGGAAGCGTTCGACCTTGCCGTTCGTCTGGGGCCGGTAGGGGCGGGTCTTCTTCGGTGTGATGCCCAGCTCGGCGCAGGCTTGTGCCCAGTGCCGGGAGCGGTAGGCCGAGCCGTTGTCGGTCAGGACCCGTTCGATGCTCACTTGGCGGGCGGCGAACCAGTCGACCGCGTGGCCAAGGACACCGACCGCGGTGACGGCTGTCTCGTCGTCGCAGATCTCGGCGTAGGCGACACGGGAGTGGTCGTCGACGACGGTGTGGACGAATGCGGTTCCCAGCAGTGGTCCGCGGTATTTGTTGCGGGGTTTGCCGGGGGTCGCGGCACGGTTCTTGCGGCCCTGGGTGCGGCCGACGTAACGCCAGCCGCCGCCGTCGGGCACGTTACCGAGCTTCTTGACGTCGATGTGGAGCATCGCGCCCGGGTGGGGGTGTTCGTAGCGGCGGACCGGCTCGCCGGTGGCGCGGTCGATGTGGGACAGCCGGTTGATCCGGCACCGGGTCAGCACCGCGTGCACGGTGGAAGCCGGCATGCCCAGCCGTCCGGCGATCTGCACCGGTCCCAGTCGCTGCTTCCACCGCAGGTGAACGATCTTGCGGACCGTTGGTCGGGATGTGCGGGCCGGGCTGCGATGCGGCCGTGATGACCGGTCGTGCATGGCCGCCGGGCCAGCCTCGGCGTAACGGTCGGCCCACCGCTTGGCGGTGGGCCAGGAGACGTCGTAGCGCTCGGCCGCACGGGCCACTGGCCATCCCTCATCGACAATGAGACGCGCCAGGCGAAGACGTGCACGGGGCGTCAGAGCGGCGTTAGCGTGAGACACGAAGGCCTCCTGGTTGGCGGAGCGGTTCCTCGACAGCTCCACTCCACAACCGGAGGCCTTCGTCATCGGCCAGATTGAGACCGTGTCGTCACACAAACTCGACCAACCTGCCTGGGCAGTACATCTAGGGCAGCAGGACCAGGTTCTGCCTCTGGGGTAGACACTAACCGGCGCGCCCCTGTCGGCCTGGCCGACGACGGCTGCCAGGCCGGCAGGGATGTGAAGCCGTGGCTACCGGCGCTTTTCCTTCCAGACCGTCACGACGGACGGCCGAGGGATGCTGCCGGGTCCGTCGGGCCAGAGGGAGCCGGGGTTCTCGGCGGTGGAGCCGTCGGTCTCGCCCGGGTGCTGGGGTGCGACGAGTACGCGGTCCCTGGTGATGATGGGGCCGCAGCACTCGGCGCCCGTGGGGACAGTAAGGAACTGCTTGACGTGCCCGCGCTGGGAACCCTTGACGGGTACGGCGAAGAGGCCGTCGTTGAAGCCGAGGGCTGCGCCGTCGGTGGCGATCCACAGGTTGCCGTACTCGTCGAAGGCCACGTTGTCGGGGCAGGAGATCGGGCTGACCTGGCTCTTGTCGAAGCCGGCGAAGTACGTCGAGGGGTCCTCGGGATCGCCGCAGACCAGCATCAGACGCCAGCGGAAGCTCTCCGCCGCCGCGTTCCGGTGTCGTTCTTCGAGTTCGAGGACGTGGCCGTGCTTGTTGCCGGTGCGGGGGTTGGCCTCGTCCGGGCCCGCCTTGCCGGTGGCGCCTCGGTCTTTGTTGTTGGTCAGGGTGACGTAGACCCGGCCGGTGTACGGGTGTGGCTCCACGTCCTCGGGGCGGTCCATCTTGGTGGCGCCCGCCTTGTCGGCCGCCAGGCGCGTGAAGATGTACACCTCTTCCGCGCTCATCCCCGGCACGTGGGAGACGTTGCCGGTCGCGAGCGGGATCCACTCGCCGGAACCGTCGAACTCTCCGTCGGACGGGATGTTTCCGGTGCCGTCGATCTCGGTGGACGGGCTGTCCCCGGTGAACTTCGCGACGTACAGGGTGCCTTCGTCGAGCAAACGCAGGTTGTGCTCGCGTGCGGCCCGGCTGTGGCCCTTCTTGTACGCGTGCTTGGAGACGTACTTGTAGAGGTAGTCGAAGCGTTCGTCGTCGCCCATGTAGAGGGCGACCCGGCCGTCGCGGGTCAGGCGGGGCTCGGCTGCCTCGTGCTTGAAGCGGCCCAGCGCGGTGCGTTTGCGCGGCGTGGAGTGCGGGTCGTAGGGGTCGATCTCGACGATCCAACCGTGCCGGTTGGGCTCGTTGGGTTCCTTGGCGATGTCGAAGCGGTCGTCGAAGCGTTCCCACTTGCGTCCGCTCGCCCCGGTGGGCAGGCCGTAGCGGGCCAGGCGGGCCTTGGCCACGGGGTCCGTGACCGCGGCGGCGTTGGCGAAGTACTGGTTGAAGTTCTCCTCGCCGGACAGCACGGTGCCCCAGGGCGTGATGCCGCCGCCGCAGTTGTTGAGGGTGCCGAGCACCATGCGTCCCGTGGGGTCGGCGTTGGTCTGCAACAAGGCGCTGCCGGCCGCCGGGCCGGTGAGGGCGAAGGGGGTGGTTGCGGTGATGCGGCGGTTGAGGACGTCACCCACGACCGGCCACAGCCGGCCCGAGCGGCCGTCCTCGCGTACGACGAGGACGGTCAGGCCGTGGGCAGCCCAGGCGGTCTCGACCTGTTCGCGGGTGGGGGCGGCCGGGTCGTAGCCGTAGAACATGATCTCTTCGTTGGTGTACTCGTGGTTGACCACGAGCAGTTGCTGGTCACGCCGGTGAGGGACGTCCAGCAGGGCCATGTAGTCGGCGTTGTATCCGAACTGCCGTGCCTGCGCCCGTGCGCTCTGCTTACGGGCGTCGAAGCGGGGAGCTGCGGTGAGGACCGGGTCGCCCCAGCGGATCACGACCTGCTGGCCGTATCCCTCGGGAACGACGACGGCGTCGGCGGTGTTCGGGGCAACCGGGGCGAAGTCCAGGCCACGCGGGGAGCGCCAGCCGGACGGCCGTCCCTGGCCGGCAGCCGCAGGTGCCGTCGCCGCACCAGCGGCACCGCTCGCGAGAGCGATCACCGCGGCCCCCTTGAGGACTCCTCTGCGTGACAGCGCCCGTTTCACGACATCGCCGAAGTACGGATTCAGCGAACGGTTGGGTGCGTCGTGCGCGCACGCGTCGCCACAGCGGTAGCGGCAGGTCAGCGCAGAGCGAGCGGTGTTGTGGCTGGGGAGCACGGGCAGCTCGATGCCGCTCCCGGTGCGGTCGCCGGACTGGTCAAGCACGGTTGCCTCCACGCGATCGAAGTAGGGGTTCCCAGCCGCCTGAACATAGGCGGCGATCGATGCGTGACGCTAGAGGGCTGTCCTCCATCCGGGGGCGTCCGTAAGGTGAACCCCGGCCGAACACTGCCTGCCCGAAGCGTGCGCGTCGACCCGTGAGGCTAGCTTTCACTTACCTGCGCCTTACTGGTCCGGGCCGCCCGTGCCCCCATAAAAGGCCAGGTCAGGGGCTTGTAGTCATCTCCCGAATCTCCATAACAAGATCCTTCTATATAGATAAACCGCTATGATTCATGCGAGGGAAGGGTCTCGTACACCTTCTGTTCACATAGACTGGCTTCGATCCAAGTGTCCGAGCGGCGCGCACCGCGCACTCATCCAGACGGCCGGAAAGCTCCGGCAGACACGAGGATTGAGAGTCACGTGAACATTCCCACTTCGTTGCGCCGGGCCAAGGCTCCACTGGCCCTGACGGCTGCTGTGATGCTGGCCGCGAGTGCGTGTGGCGGCGGTGACGCCGGCGGCTCCGGTGATGGGCTGTCGGGCAAGGTGCTGATCGACGGGTCCAGCACGGTCGCTCCGCTGACGAGTGCGGCGGCTGAGTTCTATGCCGAGGAGCCGGGCAAGAACGAGGTCCGGGTTACGGTGGCCACGTCCGGCACCGGCGGCGGTTTCAAGAAGTTCTGCGTCGGTGAGTCCGACATCTCCAACGCCTCGCGTCCGATCAAGGACGAGGAGGTCAAGACCTGCGAAGAGAACAACGTCAAGTACGAGCAGTTCGCGGTCGCCAACGACGGACTCTCCGTCGTGGTCAGCAAGGACAACACCTGGGCCAAGTGCCTCACCGTCGAGCAGCTGAAGAAGATCTGGGAGCCCGGCTCCAAGGTCAACAACTGGAATCAGGTCGACCCCAAGTTCCCGAATGAGCCGCTGAAGCTCTTCGGCGCGGGCACCGACTCCGGCACCTTCGACTACTTCACCGAGGCCATCAACGGTGAGGAGGGCGCCTCCCGCACCGACTACAGCGGTACCGAGGACGACAACGTCACCGTGACGGGCGTGTCCGGGACCAAGGGCGGCATGGGCTACTTCGGCTACTCCTACTACGAGGAGAACAAGGACAAGGTGAAGGTCCTCGACATCGACGGCGGTGACGGCTGTGTCACGCCCAGCGTCGAGAGCGTGCAGGACGGCTCGTACAAGCCGCTCGGCCGGCAGCTCTACATCTACCCCTCGGACGCGGGTCTGAAGAAGAAGCAGGTGCTCGACTTCGTCGAGTACTACGTCGAGAACAACAAGAAGATCGCTGAAGACGCCCAGTTCATCCCGCTCAACGCCGAGCAGGAGAAGGAGCTCGAGGCGAACCTGGCGAAGCTGAAGGAAGCCGCCAAGTGACCGGCTCCACCACTCAGTCCGCCGCAGGGACTGGGCATCAGTCCCTGCGGCGGACACGCCCGCGCTACGGTGAAGCCGCGATCAAGGGCGTGCTGCTGACCGCGGCCCTGGTCTCGGTCGCCACCACGGTGGGCATCGTCGTCTCACTGATCCCCCCGGCCGTTGAGTTCTTCGACAACGTCGACCTGGGCGAGTTCTTCACCGGCACCAAGTGGACCCCGCTGTTCGCCGACAAGCACTTCGGTGTGCTGCCCCTGGTGGCCGCCACGCTCGTGATCACAGGCATCGCGCTGCTGGTCGCGATCCCGGTCGGTCTCGGCGCGGCGATCTACCTCAGTGAGTACGCCAAGCCCGGCCTCCGCAAGGTCCTCAAGCCCAGCCTGGAGATCCTGGCCGGCATTCCCACCGTGGTCTACGGCTTCTTCGCGCTGGCGTTCATCACGCCCCTGCTGCAGGACGTCCTGCCCAGCGACTGGTCGGTTTCGGTGCGCAACGGTCTCGCGGCCGGTCTGGTCATGGGCGTCATGATCGTGCCGACCATCGCCTCGCTCACCGAGGACGCGCTGTCCGCGGTGCCCCACGCGCTGCGCGACGGAGCGTTCGCGCTGGGCTCGGGCAAACGCACGGTCTCGGTCCGTGTCGTCGTTCCCGCGGCCCTGTCCGGCATCGTCGCCGCCTGCGTCCTGGGCATCTCCCGGGCCGTCGGCGAGACCATGATCGTTCTCATCGCGGCGGGTTCGACACCGGAGTTCACCGTGAACCCGCTGGTCGAGATGGAGACGATGACCGCCTTCATCGCACGTGCCGCCTCCGGCGACGTGCCGGTCGGCTCGATCGCCTACAACACCATCTTCGCGGTGGGCGCCCTGCTCTTCCTGGCCACATTCCTGATGAACATGATCAGCATTCGTCTGGTGCGCAAGTACCGGGAGGTGTACGAATGACCGCCCCCGTATTGCAGAAGCCGGCGCCGGCTTCCGGCCGCAGTCCGCTGGCCGGCCCCCGGTGGCGCCCGGGCGAGAGCC
This sequence comes from Streptomyces sp. NPDC048664, assembly GCF_040650555.1. Lineage (NCBI taxonomy): Bacteria > Bacillati > Actinomycetota > Actinomycetes > Kitasatosporales > Streptomycetaceae > Streptomyces > Streptomyces sp. NPDC048664. Next base: position 205,615 of record NZ_JBEZHK010000004.1, read on the forward strand.
TGTTCCGCTGGGTGCTCCTGGCCTGCCTGGCCCTCGGTATCGTCTTCCTCGTCTCGCTGATGTCGTACATCCTGGTCGAGGCGTGGCCGCGGCTGGACTCGCGGCTGTGGGAGAACTTCCCCTCCATCCGCCGGCCGGAGAACGCCGGCGCCCAGTCCGCGATCTTCGGCACGATCTGGGTCATCTCCTTCACCGCACTGTTCTGCCTGCCGACCGGCATCATGGCGGCGATCTACCTGGAGGAGTACGCCGACTCGAACCGCTGGTACAACCGGCTGATCGAGCTCAACATCCAGAACCTGGCCGCCGTTCCGTCGATCATCTACGGCATCCTCGGACTGGGCCTGCTGGCCCGGCAGTTTGGGCTCGGCACCACGGTGCTGACCGCCGCGCTGACGCTGTCCCTGCTGGTGCTGCCCGTGGTGATCATCTCCTCGCGGGAGGCCATCAGGGCCGTGCCGCAGTCCATCCGGCACGCGTCCCTCGCGCTCGGGGCCACCCAGTGGCAGACCATCTGGCGCCAGGTGCTGCCCGCCGCCGTGCCGGGCATGGCCACCGGCGCGATCCTCGCCCTGTCCCGGGCGATCGGCGAGGCAGCCCCCGTGATCATGCTGGGTGCCGTCACGTTCGTCATGTTCAACCCCGAAGGGCTGCAGAGCGAGTACACCGTGCTCCCGGTGCAGATCTACAACTGGATCAGCCAGTCCCGCACAGAGTTCCACCACCTGGCCGCCGCGGCCATCATCCTGCTCCTTGGGCTCCTGCTGCTGATGAACGCCGCCGCGATCTGGCTCCGCAACCGCTACTCCCGCCGGTGGTGACCCGAATGCCGCAGACAACCAACAGCCTCGTCACCACCGCCACCTCTCCGCAGGAGACCGCCATGACCACCTCCTCCGACGCCCCCAGCGGCGGCACGAAGACCCCGCAGGTCACCTTCCGGGACGCCCCTCCGCTGACGAGCCCGGTCTTCGAGGTCGGCGGCCTGTCCGTCTTCTACGGCGACCACGAGGCCGTCCGCGACGTCAACATGACCATCGGACACCAGCAGATCACCGCGATGATCGGCCCGTCCGGCTGCGGCAAGTCCACGGTGCTGCGCTGCTTCAACCGGATGAACGACCTCGTGCCGACCGCGCGTGTGGCGGGTAAAATCCGCTACCACGACGAGGACCTGTACGGGAAGGACGTCGACCCCATCGAGGTGCGCCGCCGCATCGGGATGGTCTTCCAGAAGCCCAACCCCTTCCCCAAGTCGATCTACGACAACATCGCCTACGGCCCCCGGGTGGGCGGCTTCAAGGGCAACCTCGACGACCTGGTCGAGGAGACCCTCACCCACGCCGCGCTGTGGGACGAGGTCAAGGACAAACTCAAGACCTCGGCGCTCGCGCTCTCCGGAGGCCAGCAGCAGCGGCTGTGCATCGCCCGCACCATCGCGGTCAAGCCGGAGGTGATCCTCATGGACGAGCCCTGCTCGGCCCTGGACCCGATCGCCACCGCGAAGATCGAGGACCTCATGGAGCACCTCGCCCAGGAGTTCACGATCGTCATCGTCACGCACAACATGCAGCAGGCCGCGCGCGTCTCGCACCGCACCGCGTTCTTCACCGCGGACGTGGACGACAAGGGCGTACGCCACGGCCGCCTCGTCGAGTACGACGAGACCGAGCGGATCTTCTCCAACCCCTCCGACCAGCGCACCGAGGACTACATTTCCGGCCGGTTCGGCTGAGGCGATGTCCAGTCCGACGTCCGCCCCTTTGCGCGCATCACGTGAAGGAGTATTACGGGTGACACCCGACGCACATCGGCTGCCGGGGACCGCTGCGCAGCACGGTCCCGACGGCACGGAAGCCGACTCTGCCCCGGACCTGCTCCTGGCGGAGCCCGACAGGGATCTCGCCGAGAAGGCCACGGCCCGTTTCTCCCGTGCCGGCGTGCGCACCGTTGTGTGCCACGATGGTGCCGAGGCTCTCCTCCACGTGGGGGTGCGCCATCCGCGTACGGTGCTGCTCGCTGCTCCGCTGCCGGTCATCGGTGCGGCGAGGGTCACTGAACTGATCGCCCGCCTGCACCCCGTACCGGTGATCGTCGGCGCGGGCGCCGACGGCGCCCAGGAGGCCACCGCGGCGGTGGCGGCCGGCGCGGTCGCCTTCGTCGCCCGCCCCTACCGCGCCGAGGAGATCCTGCCCCTCCTCATGGGCGGACGCACCGGTGACGGGTCAGCGGAATCGCTGACTGTCGGTGACATCGAGCTTGACGTCGCAGGCTTTCATGTCTACGTCCGGGGACAGTCCCTGCAGTTGCCGGTCCGTGAATTCCTGTTGCTTCGCTACTTCATGGAGCGCCCCAACCGGGTCATCAGCCGCGCCGAGTTGACCAAGGCTCTGTGGGGCACCGAGGAACTCCCCAGCAACACCCTCACGGTGCATATCCGCCGGGTACGCAATAAGCTCCGAGACGAGGCGAAAAGCTGCTGCACCATCGACGCCATCCGCGGCATGGGCTACCGCCTGGAGTGCAGTTCCGCGGGCTCGGCGGGAACACAGACTCTGTCCTCCCGCCCGGCTCCGACACAGTAGCGGGCTCCGTACCGTGCCGGACACGCCGGAGGAAGACTCCTACCTCGACCTGCCGATCTGGGCCACGCGCTACCCCCGGTTCGGCATCGTCCACGGACGGCACCACATCCCCACCATCGGCACCCTCCTGCACCACAAAGGATGGTTCTCAACAAGCGTCAGTGTGCGGTTCCTGCCCACGGGACAGACCCAGTGGTTGACCTTCACCACTGACCGGGTGACCCTCATGGAGATCATCACCGCTCACAGCGCGGCCGAGGCACGGACACTGATCTCCCTGTGCCTTACGGACGCGTGTTCCCCCTAGACGCCGGCCGGCGGGCTGCATGGCGGTGCCCCGCCGGCCGGTTCAGTACTGCGCCGATGTCGCGCGCTTCCCGCCGAGCCGCTCGCCGTCGTCCCCTACGGAGGACGGAGGGCGACCTGGAGGAGCGGCCTGAGGCTCTGCGAGGGCACACCTCACCCCGGACGGGCCCTCAGGCGCGTGATGCCCCGGTCGGCAACAGCTCCCGCGCCAGTGCGTCGACCCGCGCGGCCAGCGCATCCCGCACCGAGCGCGCGGTCTCGATGTCGAGGCCCCTCAAATCCGGCAGGTCCCAGTCCAGATAGCGGCGGCCGGGGCGAACCGGACAGGCGTCACCACAGCCGAGCGTGACCACCACATCGGCGGCCGTCACCACTTCCGCGGTGAGCGGCTTGGGAAACTCCTCTCCCGTATTGAGCCCCTGCTCAGCCAGCAGCCGCTGCACCACGGGGGAGACCTCCGCGCCCGGAGCGGAGCCTGCGGTCAGCACCCGCACGGCGGCGCCGGCGCGGCTGCGCATCAGCGCTGCGGCCAGCTGGGACCGGCCGGCGTTCTCCGTGCAGACGAAGAGGACCTCCGGCACCGGCTTGGGCGACAGCCCCAGTCCCCGGGCCAGGGCGCCCAGCCGCTGGTCGGCGAACCGCTCGACCAGGACCGGCAGATGGGTCCCCACGCGCGCCCGGCGGCTCAGCAGGGCGGCGCACTCATCGACGTACTGAGACACGGTGGCACGCGAGAACGACCGACCGTACCGGTCCGACAGTCTGCTGGTGATCCGCCCCAGCAGGGCACTGGCGTCCCGGAGTGGCGGGGTCGGCCGGCCTAGGCCGCTTTGCTGCTCCATGGCGCACCTCCTCAGAGGGGGACTACTGGGCCCCCTTGAACTCGCAGCATAGGCAAATGTCTATGAATTGAGTAGGGTGCATCAAAAGTGAACGCTTGGTGAACAATGCTGCGTGAACCCCTCGGCCAGAGCTGGCCGCCCCGACCGGACCGTAGGGTGAATAGATGACTGTCACTACACAGGGCGCAGTGCCGGAGGCGGCGGCGAAAGAGTCGAGCGCCTGTACGCCTGCCCTGGCCTGCCTGCTCATCGAGCGGGAGGAGGCCGAGCGCCTGGCAGGCATGCTGAAGGCCATCGCGGACCCGACTCGCCTGCAGATCTTCCGTCTGATCGAACGGTCACCGACCGGTGAAGCGTGCGTGTGCGACCTGACCGAGTGCCTGGGTTTCAGGCAGCCGACCGTCAGCCATCACCTGAAGATTCTCACTGAGGCCGGGCTGCTCAACCGCGAGCGGCGCGGCACCTGGGCCTGGTTCTCCGTCAACCCCGACGGACTGCGCCGGCTCCGCGACATTCTTGAGCCCGCGCGCGACTAGCCGTCGCGCTTACGCGGAGACGGCCGGACGTACGTGCTTGGCGGTATGTCCGCGTGCTTCTTCGATGCAGCAAGCCAGAAGCCGGTACAAGGACCGGTCCGCCTCCCCGGGGGGCAGGGCGGCAAGTGTGCGCACCGCTGTTTCCACCGCCCGTCGCGCCGGACCATGCACACGTACCCAGCGCAGCACGCCCTCCGCTCGTCGCGCGGCCGCGTGAGGCGCCAGGGCCGTGTCCCGTCTCCTCCGGGCCCGGCGCTGTGCTGCACTGCCCGGGGGAGAGGCGGCAGCCACCGCATCCCAGCAGTGGTAGGTGATGCGGTCCTCCCCGGGCCGTTCCGGTCCGCTTTCCGCCAGGGCGGACGCGAGGGCAAGGAGCTCGCACCGTCCCTGATCGCTCATCGCGTCGTTGACCGCCCGCGCGAGCGCCCCCAGCAACGCGTCAGTACAGGCAGGGTGGTCGCTGAACTCTGTGCCGGCCAGGACGGAGACGTACTCCATCAGGCACATGCCGTCCTCCGGAGCCAGATGCGTGTACGGCTTCAGCAGGACCGGGTGTGAGTCGGGGTGGTTCATCGCACGCACCTCCATTGAGCGTCAGGTCCCGAGGGCCCAGTGAATGAGGAGATAGGAACCGGCTGCGGCCAGAGCGGCGCCCGGCATCGTGAGTACCCATGCGACACCGATGTTTCGGGCCACCCCCCAGCGCACGGCGGACAGCCGCCGGGTGGCCCCGGCGCCCAGCACCGCCGAAGTGATGGTGTGCGTCGTCGAGATCGGCGCGTGCCAGACGAACGCCGTCGCGTACAGCACCGAGGCGGCGGCCGACTCGGCGGCGAAGCCGCGGGGCGGGTCGAGGTGCACGATCCGCCGCCCGAGCGTACGGATGATGCGCCAGCCGCCCGCGTACGTGCCCAGCGACAGGGCGGCTGCGACCGCGCCGATGACCCACCACGGAACGTCGAAGTTGTCCTGGTGGCCGGCGGTGACCAGGGCGAGGACGATCACGCCCATGGTCTTCTGGGCGTCCTGAAGCCCGTGGCCGAGGCCCATTGCTGCGGCGGACACGGACTGCGCGATCCGGAAGCCGCGTGTCGTCCTGCTCGGCTTGGCGTGCCGAAAGATCCACAGGATGGCGGTGTGGACAAGGTAGCCGAGAACCACGCCGATCACGGGCGACAGGAGCATCGGCAGGACGACCTTGTCCAGAACACCGTTCCAGAAGACGCCGCTGGTGGCGGCGAGCGCGGCCCCGACCAGCCCGCCGATCAGGGCGTGTGACGACGAGGTGGGCAGGCCGAGGCGCCATGTCAGCAGGTTCCAGCAGATCGCGCCGATGAGCGCGGCGAAGACCACGGTGAGGCCGTGCGATCCGCTTGGCGTCGCGATGATGCCGCTGCCCACCGTCTTGGCCACCCCGGTGCCCAGGGCGGCGCCGACAAGATTCATGGTGGCGGCCAGCGCCAGCGCGGCACGCGGGGTCAGCGCGCGCGTGGACACCGATGTGGCGATGGCGTTGGCCGCGTCGTGGAAGCCGTTGGTGAAGTCGAATGCCAGGGCGATGGCCACCACCGCGACCAGAGCGGCCAGATCCGCGTCCATTGAGCAAAAACTCCGTCCGGGAGGAGCCGCGTCGACGCTCTGATCATAGATGAGCGTCGATGAACGGGAAAGTCGCGACTCCCCGGAACGGCAGATGCTTCTGGGACTGGAACGTCAGGGACCGATGAGCGCCCTGCGCTGCGAGCCGAGACGACGTTCCTGCACCCACGCCTGGGATGCCGTCTGGACGGCATCCCAGGGGGAGCCGAGCGGCGGGGTGTAGGAGAGGTCGAGGTCGCTGACGTCGTCGACGGCCATGCTGTGGAAGAGGGCGGTGGCGTAGGTGTCGACGCGCTTGGCGACCTCGGCGCTGCGGCGTCCCACGAGCTGGGCGCCGAGCAGCAGCCCGCTGTCTGCGTCTCCGGTGACACGAATGGAGATCGTGGTGGCGCCGGGGTAATACGCCTTGTGGTCGTCGGGGTGGCTGGCGGTCGTTGCTGGGGCCCAGCCCCGGCCGGCTGCTTCGGCCTCGTGCTGGCGCAGGCCGGTCCTGGCCGCGACGAGGTCGAAGACCTTCACGACCTGGGTGCCCAGACTGCCTTGGAATCGGCGGCTGCCGCCCAGCGCGTTCTCCCCGGCGACCCGGCCCTGCTTGTGGGCCGTCGTCCCCAGCGGCAGCCACGTCTTGCCCAGCAGGCGGTGTTGGGTGATCACGCAGTCCCCGGCCGCGTACACGTCGGGCAGTGAGGTGCGCATGTACTCGTCGACGTCGATCGCGCCCTTGACCCCGAGTCGGGCTCCGGCCGCGGCGGCGAGCTCCGTGTCGGGGCGAACGCCGACGACGACCAGGACGAGGTCGGCATCGCGGGTGAGGATCTCGCCGTCCGGTCCGGTGGCCTGGACCTGGAGCCGGTTGCCGGCGGGTTCGCGGGTGACGGCGGATACGGTGGTACGGGTGAGGACTTCGACGCCGTGGTGGGTGAGTTCGGCGTGGACGAGGGTGCCGAGTTCCGGATCGACGGTGGGCAGGACCTCGGGCAGGGCCTCGATCTGGGTGACCTGGATGCCGCGCGTGGTCAGGGCCTCGGCCATCTCCAGTCCGATGTAGCCGGCGCCGATGACGACGGCCGTTTCGGGGCGGCGCTCGGTCAGGGTCTGCATGACCTCGAAGGTGTCGCCCATGCTGTGCAGCAGGTGCACGCCGTCGGCCGGACCGAGCGCGTCGGGCCCGGCCAGCCCCTGGATGGGAGGCCGGGCGCTGACGGCACCGGTGCCGACGATCAGCGCGTCGTACGGCAGTCCCTCCGTCCGTCCGTCCGTGCCGCGCACCGCCAGCTGCTTGCCGGCCACGTCGATGCCTGTTGCCAGTGTGTCGGTGCGTACCTGCATGCCGGTGGCCTCGAGGTCCGCCAACGTGCGGTGGGCCAGGTCGCTCCAGTGGCCGACCTCGCCGGAGACGTAGTACGGGATGCCGCAGATCGAGAAGTTGGGGTAGGAGTCGGCCACCACCACGGTGACCTCGCTGTCGGGATCGAGCTCGCGGGCGCGCAGCGCGGCGCTGATCCCGGCGTCGCTGCCGCCGACGGCGACGATGCGTTTGCCGGCCATGATGTGCCTCCGTCCAGGGCGCCTGGGTGGGGTGCCTGGGCACCCCACCGTAGGCGGCCCGGCTCGTGCTGCTGGTCAGGTGAGGTGTTCGGCGAGTTCGCGTTCCAGGGCCGCCTTGGGCTTGGCTCCGACGATGGTCTGCACGACCACGCCGCCCTTGTAGACGTTCATCGTCGGGATGGACATCACGCCGTACTTCGCGGCGGTGTCCGGGTTTTCGTCGATGTTGAGCTTGACGACCTCGATCTTGTCACCGTGCTCCGCGGCGATCGCCTCCAAGGAGGGGGCGAGCTGGCGGCATGGGCCGCACCAGGCGGCCCAGAAGTCGACCAGGACCGGCTTGTCACCGGCCAGGACGTCCTGTGCGAACGAGTCGTCCGTCACGTTCTTGAGGGCCATGGCGGCCTCCTCTCATGCAGGTTGAACGGCTACGCAGACGCCGGTCAGGCGACGGCCGGGGTCTTCTCCGGCTCCGAGGGCCTGTCGTGGGCGAGTGCGGCCAGGTAGCGCTCGGCATCCAGGGCTGCCTGGCAGCCGCTGGCCGCGGCGGTGATGGCCTGGCGATAGGTGTGGTCGACGACGTCGCCGGCGCCGAAGACGCCCGGGAGGCTGGTCCGCGTGGAAGGGGCGGCCACCTTCAGGTATCCCGTGCTGTCCAGGTCGAGCTGGCCCTTGAACAGTTCGGTGCGCGGGTCGTGGCCGATCGCTATGAACAGGCCCGTCACGTCGAGGTCGCGGGTCTCGCCCGTGAAGACGTCGCGCAGGAGGACGCCGGAGAGCTTGCTGTCCTTCTCCTTGATTTCCGCGATCTCACTGTCGAAGGCGAAGGAGATCTTGTCGTCGGAGAAGGCGCGGTTCTGCATGACCTGGGAGGCCCGCAGGGTGGAGCGGCGGTGGACGACGGTGACCGAGCGGGCGAAGCGGGTGAGGAAGGTCGCCTCCTCCATGGCGGTGTCGCCGCCGCCGACGACCACGATGTCGCGGTCGCGGAAGAAGAAGCCGTCGCAGGTGGCGCACCAGGACACGCCCCGGCCGGACAGCGCGTCCTCGTTCGGCAGGCCGAGCTTGCGGTAGCCGGACCCGGTCGCGACGATCACCGCGTGCGCCCGGTGGACGGTGCCGGCGGTGTCGGTGACGGTCTTGATGTCGCCCGTCAGATCGACGGCCACGATGTCGTCGTCGATCATCTCGGCACCGAACTTTTCGGCCTGAGCCCGCATGTTCTCCATCAGTACCGGGCCGTCGATTCCCTCGGGGAAGCCGGGGAAGTTCTCCACCTCGGTCGTCGTGGTCAGTGCGCCGCCGACGAAGATGGCACCGCCGAAGACGAGGGGCTTGAGCTGGGCGCGGGCCGTGTAGAGGGCGGCCGTGTACCCGGCGGGGCCGGAGCCGATGACGATGACGTTCCGGATGTCGCTCACGCGGTGACCTCCGACTCGGGCGCGATCTCCTTGATCAGGCCCACGACCAGCACCTTGATCTCGTCGCGGATCGGGCGGACGGCCTCGACGCCCTGGCCGGCGGGGTCCTCCAGCTGCCAGTCCAGGTACCGCTTGCCGGGGAAGACCGGGCAGGTGTCGCCGCAGCCCATGGTGATGCAGACGTCGGACTCCTTGACCGCGTCCACGGTCAGCATCTTCGGCACCTCGGCGGAGATGTCGATGCCGACCTCGCGCATCGCCTCGACGGCGGCGGGGTTGACGTTCTCGCCCGGGTTCGAGCCGGCGGAGCGGACCTCGACGCGGTCGCCGGCCAGGTGGGTCAGCCACGCGGCGGCCATCTGCGAGCGGCCGGCGTTGTGGACGCAGACGAAGAGCACGGAGGGCTTGCCGGAAGTCTCGGACATCTGGGGATCTCTCTTGTCTCGCAACGAGTCAGGCCCGATTGATATCAGCACCTGGTGGCATCACCAGCCACTGATGTGAGATTATCAGTCCATGATGACGTCAGCCAACACTGACCTGATTCGGGTTCTGGCCGACCCGCTCAGGCTCCAGATCGTGACCTTGCTCGCCAGAGAAACGCTGTGCACATCGCACCTGGTGGAGGAGACGGGCGCGCGGCAGACGAATCTCTCCAACCACCTGCGGGTACTGCGCGAGGCGGGCGTTGTCGAGACCGAACCGTGTGGTCGCTTCACCTACTACAAGGTGCACCCGGAGATTCTGGATGCCCTCGCCGGCATGTTCGCCGAGCTGGCCGAGACCGCCCGTACCACCATCACCACCGACAAGAAGAGGTCCTGCCCGTGACCGGCACCGAAACGACGACCACACCCGGCCCTGATGCGGACCAGGACGGGTCCGTCGTCGCCAAACTGTCGACCCTCGACCGCTTCCTGGCCGTCTGGATCCTCGTCGCCATGGCCGTGGGCCTCGGCCTGGGCCGAGCCATCCCGGGTCTCAACGACGCCCTGGCCAAGGTCGAGATCGGCGGCATCTCGCTGCCGATCGCCGTCGGTCTGCTGATCATGATGTACCCGGTCCTGGCGAAGGTCCGTTACGACAAGCTGGACGCCGTCACCGGCGACCGCAAGCTCATGGCCTCCTCCCTGGTCATCAACTGGATCCTCGGCCCCGCGGTCATGTTCGCGCTGGCCTGGATCTTCCTGCCCGACCTGCCCGAGTACCGCACCGGCCTGATCATCGTCGGTCTCGCCCGCTGCATCGCCATGGTGATCATCTGGAACGACCTGGCCTGCGGCGACCGCGAGGCCGCCGCCGTCCTGGTCGCCCTCAACTCGGTCTTCCAGGTGATCGCCTTCGGGCTCCTGGGCTGGTTCTACCTTGACCTGCTGCCCGGCTGGCTGGGCCTCGGCGACGGCGAACACCTCGACATCTCCATGTGGAAGATCGCCCTGAACGTCGTCATCTTCCTCGGCGTCCCGCTGCTCGCCGGGTTCCTCACCCGCCGCATCGGCGAGAAGAAGATGGGCCGCGAGAGCTACGAGCAGAAGTTCCTGCCGAAGATCGGCCCGTGGGCGCTGTACGGGCTGCTGTTCACGATCGTCATCCTCTTCGCCCTCCAGGGCAAGACGATCACCTCCCAGCCGCTCGACGTGGCACGCATCGCGCTGCCGCTGCTGGTGTACTTCGCGGTGATGTGGTTCGGCACCTTCGTGCTCGGCAAGGCGATCGGCCTGGCCTACGACCGCACCGCGACCCTCGCTTTCACCGCGGCGGGCAACAACTTCGAGCTGGCCATCGCCGTCGCCATTGCCACCTTCGGCGTCACCTCAGGTCAGGCGCTCTCCGGGGTCGTCGGCCCGCTCATCGAAGTACCCGTGCTCGTCGCGCTCGTGTACGTCTCGCTGGCCTGGCGGCGCCGCTTCGCGCCCTCAGCCCTGGCCACGGCCGGCGACAACCGCTGATACACCGCTTCCAGGTGTAGGCCGCCTGCTGCCCGCAGGCAGCCCAAAGGGCGCCCCCCGGTCCTCGCCGGTGCCGGCCTGCTCAAAACGCCGGCCGGCACCGGCGAGGCCAACATCCAGACCACGTGGGAAGGACGGCTGATGCACTGCCTCGAATGCGACACCGACCACACCGAACGGTCCGCGGTCGCCGTGTGCCAAGGCTGCAGCGCGGCCGTGTGCGCCGAGCACGCGCACGTGCGCTGCCGCTCCGTGCGCACCGGACCGCCGCTCGGTCCCGCTGCAACGAGACAGACCCGGTCCGTGCTCTGCCCGGGCTGCGCGGCTGCGACCACAGCCGCATGACTCAGCATCTCGATGTGGTGGTGATCGGCGGCGGCCAGGCAGGGCTCGCCGCCGGCTACTACCTGCGCCGCCAGGGCCTCGACTTCGTCATCCTCGACGCCCAAACCACACCGGGCGGGGCCTGGCAGCACACCTGGGACTCCCTCCACCTCTTCTCCCCGGCCGCCTTCTCCTCCCTCCCCGGCCGCCTCATGCCGACGCAGCCGGGCGAGGAGTACCCCGAGGCCGGGCACGTGGTGGCCTACCTGAGCGACTACGAGAAGCGGTACGACCTCCCCGTGCAGCGACCGGTCCAGGTCACCGGCGTGCACGACGACGGACGGCTGCTGAGAGTCGAGACCGACTCCGGCACCTGGCACGCCCGCACGGTAATCAGCGCGACCGGTACCTGGTGGCGCCCCTTCCTCCCCGCCGTCCCGGGCCGGGCAGACTTCGCGGGGCGCCAACTGCACACCGTCTCCTACCGCAGACCGCAGGACTTCACGGGCCGACGCGTGATCGTCGTCGGGGGCGGCAACTCGGGTGCCCAGATCGCCGCCGACCTCGCCTACGACACCGAGCTGACCTGGGTCACCCAGCGCCCGCCCCGCTACCTCGCCGACGACATCGACGGACGCGCCCTCTTCGACGCGGCCACCGCCCGCCGCCGCGCCATCGACGGCGGCCGCACCGACACGGGAGGAGTCGCCTCGCTCGGCGACATCGTCGCCGTACCGCCAGTGCGAGAAGCCCGCGACCGTGGACTGCTCCAGGCCGCACCGATGTTCACCCGCCTCACCCACCACGGCGTCGAATGGGCCGACGGCACTCGCGCGGACCAGGACGTGGTGATCTGGTGCACCGGCTTCCGTCCGGCCCTCTCGCACCTTTCACCCCTGGGCTTGCGCGGCTCGCGCGGCCACATCGCCACCTACGGCACGCGGTCCGTGGAGGAACCCCGGTTGCACCTGCTCGGCTACGGTGACTGGACCGGCCCCGCCTCCGCCACCCTCATCGGCGTCGGCCGACCTGCCCGCGACGCGGCGCGCGAGATCGCCGAACTGCTCACTTCCGGAGGGTGATTCATGCGTCGTCAGCGCAATGTGCTGACGACCTTTCGCACTTCGGCGGTCACTGACCCCGGCAGTGGCGCGTAATGAATGCTGGACAGCGGCTTCTGGCCCGCATCGCTGGCCGTGTAGGTCAGGAATGACCTCAGAGCGGGCAAGGTGTCGGCGTCGTTGCCCTGGTCGCAGACGATCTCGTAGCTGACCAGGACGACGGGGTACGTGCCGTCGACGGAGGTCCGGTAGTCGAACTCCAGGGTCAGATCCTTGCCCTTGCCGACCACCGTGGCGGCGGCGATGCCGGCCGATGCCGTGGGCCCGCCGCTGCTTACGGGCAGGGGCGTCGGACCGCCTGTGCCTGCTGCACCTGCGCGGCCAGTTCGGCAACGCCGACTGTGAGGGTGCAAAAGACTTCAGGGCGCAGCCGGTAATAGGTAAAGCGGCCATGGGCCTCAGCCGCGACGAATCCGGCTTCCCGCAGGATCCGCAGATGGTGGCTGATCGTGGACTGGCGCGCTCCGGTCTCCTCCATCAGATGGCACGTGCACATCTGCTCGGCAGCCAGCAGCTGCACGATCCGGGCCCGCAGTGGGTCGCCGAACAGCTTCACGGTCGCCTCGGCGAGAGGAAGGCCCACGGTCGGGGCATCGGCTGACATCAGCATGCTTCGATACCACCATGCGCCCGCATCGTGGGTCAAGCGCCTCCCTTCCCTGCTGCCAGCGCAGTGGTCGCCTTGTGCGTCGGATGTACTGGGTGGAGGCTCGCGTATGTATCAGCATCCTTTGATGTATCAGGGCAGACTGATGTAACGTCGTAGCTGAGCGAGCCGCTGACCCGGAGCGGTCCGTCGTGGAAGGGAGCCAGAAATGTCCGCAGTCCAGGTGTACGACCCGGCGATGTGCTGTTCCACCGGAGTGTGCGGGCCGTCCGTCGATCCGTCACTGACCCAGTTCGCCGCCGATGCGGCATGGCTGGTCACCGCCGGGGTGGAGGTGCAGCGGTTTTCGCTGTCCACAGAACCCGGCAGGTTCGCCGAGGACGCCCAGGTCAAGGCACTTCTTCAGGACAAGGGCGAGAGCGCGCTGCCTGCCGTGCTGGTCGACGGGACGTTGCGGTGCTCCGGGCGGTATCCCACCCGAGTAGAGCTTGCCGAATGGACCGGCGCACGCACCGAGCGCCCCGGCCTGCCGATCGCTCCGATCGGCGACTCGGGCAGCGACTGCGGCTGCGGCCCGGAGGGATGCTGACATGACGGCGCAACCGCCCGTCGACGTCCTCGGGAGGCTGCGTGCCGCCGCGCCGCCGTTCCTCTTCTTCACCGGCAAGGGCGGCGTCGGCAAGACCTCGACGGCATCGGCCACCGCGATCGGACTGGCCGACGCGGGACGCCAGGTGCTCCTGGTCAGCACGGACCCGGCGTCCAACCTTTCCGAGGTCCTCGGCGTGGAGGCAGGAGGGGCCCCCGTGGCCGTTCCAGGAGCCGCGGGGTTGCACGCGATGAACATCGACCCCTCCGCCGCAGCGGAGCAGTACCGGGAAAAGGTCCTGGGCCCCTACCGCGGCACGCTGCCCGCCTCGGCGATCAGCCAGATCGAGGAGCAGCTCTCCGGCGCCTGCACCGTGGAGATCGCGGCGTTCAACGAATTCGTCGCCCTCCTGACAGACCCACAGGTCACCGCGCGCTTCGATCACATTATCTTCGACACCGCGCCGACGGGACACACCCTGCGGCTGCTCAGCCTGCCCGGTGCGTGGTCGGACTTCCTGGTCACCAACCCGGGCGGCGCTTCCTGCATCGGACCACTGTCTGAGCTGGGCGCACAGCAAACGCGCTATGCGCAGGCCATGGCGGCTCTCGCAGACCCGGACCGCACGACCGTCGTCCTGGTCACCCGCCCGGACGCGGGCCCGTTGGCCGAAGCCGGCCGAACGGCCGCGGAGCTGCGGGCGCTGGGCATCAGCGGGCAGCGGCTCGTCGTCAACGGGGTCTTCAGCGCCACCCGCCCGGACGACCCGGTGGCCGCCGCCTGGGAGCGTCGCGCCCAGGACGCTCTGGACGGCTTGCCGGACAGCCTGGCCGGCATCGATGAGGTGGATCGCGTACCCCTGCTGCCGGTACCGCCCATCGGTGTTCCGGCTCTGCGCGGCATGTTCGGTCCGCAGCCGGCGGTCGAGCCGGTCACAGCCGTCTCCGCCCTCCCTGCTGCGGAGGCGGACGGTGGTCTGGCCGCCCTGGTGGACGACATCGCCGAAAGCGGGCAGGGGCTGGTGATGACCATGGGCAAGGGCGGTGTCGGCAAGACCACCGTCGCCGCCGCGATCGCTCTCGACCTCGCACGCCGGGGCCACCCGGTCACTCTGACCACCACCGACCCCGCCGCACACGTGAACGCCGTGGCCGGAGCCGGAAGCAACAACCTCCGGGTCACCCGGATCGACCCCGCGGCGGAGACAGCGGCCTACACCGCATCCGTCCTGGCACAGGCCGGTGCCGCGCTGGACGAAGACGCCCTCGCACTGATGGCCGAGGACCTGGACTCGCCCTGTACCGAAGAGATCGCGGTCTTCTACGCCTTCGCCCGGACCGTGGCCGAGGCCACCGGCCGGTTCGTCGTCCTGGACACCGCGCCGACCGGCCACACACTGCTCCTGCTCGACGCCTCCCGCGGCTACCAGCGCCAGATCGCCCAGCAGACAGGGCAGACGCCCCCCGCCGAGGCCGTGGAACTGCTGAACCGGCTGACCGATCCCGACTACACCCGCACCCTGCTGGTCACGCTTCCGGAGGCGACGCCCGTCCACGAGGCCGCGGCGCTACAGGCCGATCTGTTCCGGGCAGGGATCAAGCCGTTCGCCTGGGTGGTCAACCAGAGCCTGGCCGCCGCCGGCCCCATGGACCCGCTGCTGCGGGCCAAGGCCAATGCCGAGCAGCGCTATGTCACCGAGGTCACCAGGGAGCACGCACAGCGCACCGCCATCCTGCCGTGGACTTCGTCCGCGCCCGAAGGCCCGGAGCAGCTGGCCCACCTGGTGGCCCGTAGCGGGTGAATCCCCCTGTGGGCCGGCCTCCGGCTCGGCCCACAGGCCCCCTACCGCTGAGGGAGAGCGAAAACATCGTGTTGCTTGTCGCCATCCTGATCTTTGTTGCCACCCTGACGCTGGTGATCTGGCAGCCCAAGGGCCTGGGCATCGGCTGGAGTGCCCTGGGCGGCGCGGTCGTGGCGCTGGCCACCACCGTCGTTCACTTCTCCGACGTGCCCACCGTGGTGGACATCGTCTGGAACGCCACCCTCACCTTCGTCGCGATCATCATCATCTCGCTGCTGCTGGACGAGAGCGGATTCTTCGAGTGGGCCGCCTTGCACGTCGCCCGGTGGGGGCGGGGCCGTGGGCGCACCTTGTTCGTGCTCATCGTGCTCCTCGGCGCCGTGATCGCGGCACTGTTCGCCAACGACGGGGCGGCACTGATCCTCACCCCTATCGTCATTCAGATCATGCTGGCGTTGAAGTTCCCGGCGAAGGCCGCGCTGGCGTTCGTCATGGCCACCGGATTCATCGCGGACACCGCCAGCCTCCCTCTGATCGTGTCCAACCTGGTCAATATCGTCACCGCCGACTACTTCGACATCGGCTTCTCCCGCTACGCCGCCGTGATGGTGCCCGTCGGGATGGTCTCCGTGCTGGCCAGTCTCGCTGTCCTGATGCTCTACTTCCGCCGGGCCATTCCCCGGCGGTACGAGGTCACCGCGCTGCGGCGCCCCGCCACGGCGATCAGCGACCCGTTGACCTTCCGCGCGGGCTGGGCGGTACTGGCCCTGCTGCTGGTCGGCTACTTCCTCGCCGATCCCCTGGGCGTACCTCTCTCCGCCGTCGCCGGGGTCGGCGCCCTCCTGCTCATCGTCGTCGCAGCCCGCAAGCCCGCCGCCCTCTTCACTGGCGCAGCTGCCCCTCCTGCGCCCGCCATGGCAGGAACAGGGCACAATGCCGCGCTGTTGCGCCACCCGGTCGGCGACGAGCGCAACACCGCGGACGCCGCCGAAGAGGCAGCACGCGACGCCCGTGCGGGCGGTGGGCAAGTCTTCCGGCACATCCAGGTCGGCAAGGTCATCAAAGAGGCACCATGGCAGATCGTGCTGTTCAGCATCGGCATGTACCTGGTCGTCTACGGTCTGCGGAACCAGGGGCTCACTGACGAGCTGGCTCGGCTGTTCGCCTTCTTCGGCGACCACGGCGTGCTGACCGCCGCGGTCGGCACCGGCGTCGTCGTCGCGATCGTCGCCTCGCTGATGAACAACATGCCCACCGTGCTCATCGCGGCCCTGGCAATCAGCGCCGCCGGCGCCCATGGTCTCACCCACGAGGCCATGGTGTACGCCAACGTCATCGGCTCCGATCTCGGCCCGAAGATCACTCCGATCGGCAGCCTCGCCACTCTGCTGTGGCTGCACGTGCTCGACCGTAAGGGCATGCACATCGGCTGGGGCCGCTACTTCCGTACCGGCATCGTCCTCACCGTTCCCGTCCTCCTTGTGACCCTGGCCGCACTCGCCGGATGGCTCACCATCCTCGGCACCTGACCCTCAGATTCCACCCAGCGAAAGGACACGACCGTGCACTGCTTCGACTGCACACAAGCCGGCCAACCCAACCCGGCCGCAGCCATCTGTCAGAACTGTGGCGCCGCCCTGTGTCAAGAGCATGCCCACCCCGTCCGCATCCCCGGGCACCCATCCGGTCTTGTCGGTCCCGCCCGGGGGCAGACTCGGCGCATCCTGTGCGCCACCTGCAGCGAGGGTACCCACCGGTCGCAAGCCATGCACCGCCCGGCACCAGCGCAGAGCGTTCCCGCCACGCCCGAACGGAGCTGACCTCCTGCAATTGTCCATCGCACGACGCTCCCGGGCGTCGTGCGACAGGTCAGACGTGGTTGGGCTTCGCTCGACGACCGGGCCGCGCCCACGGCCGACTGTGCGGTGGTGGCCTTCGGGGCTCCACTCCGTCTCGCGGAAAATGAGGACGATTGAGAGACCCGGGGCCCCGCCGGCCGGACTGGCACCGTTGATCGACCCCGGTCAGCACTCACGCGACACCGTCTCCCCGTAAGGCCACCGCTAGCTCGCCTACCCCGGACAGGGCATCTACCGCATCGGCTACCACCTGCGCCTCCAGAATTTCGACTTCGTGATCGACGCAGATACGGAACCGGGCGGGGCCTGTAGTACATGTGGGACTCGCTGCACCTGTTCTCCCCGGCGGAGCGCTCCTCGCTGCCCGGGCGGCGTTGGCCGGCGGCAGGGGCCGGCCTGTGCATGGGGCTGAGTCTCAGCCGATCACAGGACTGCGGCGCTCGACGAGGACCACGTCGCGCCGGACGCCGTGGTGGCGGCCGATGCGCTGTCGGGTGCCGATGACCCGGAAGCCGGCCCGTTCGTGGAGGGCGAGGCTGGCGGTGTTCTCCGGGAAGATCCCGGACTGGATGGTCCAGATCCCCGCTGCCACCGTGGAGCCGATCAGCGCCTTCAGTAGTGATTCCGCGACGCCACGGCCACGGGCGGCGGGGGCGACGTAGACGGAGTGCTCGACCACGCCCGCATACGCGCCCCGCTCGGAGACTCGGATCGCGGCCACCCAGCCGAGCACCGTGCCGTCCTCGTCGACGGCGGCGAAGCGGTGCTCGGCCAGCTTCGCCTTATCGAACGACTCCCAGGCTGGTGCGACGGTCTCGAAGGTAGCGTTCCCCTCGTCGATCCCACTTTGGTAGATCGCCAGCACCTGCTCGGCGTGCTCCGGCACGAGTGGCCTGATCATCGCGCTCGATGCCCTGCTGCCCACGGCTTTCCCTACCCTTGTCCGGTCAGTCAGGCCGCAGCCGGCGTGGTGGTGAGAAGCTTGCCCATCGCCGCCAGCACCGACGGCTCGACGCGGTAGTAGACCCAGGTGCCGCGCCGTTCGGAGGTGAGCAGCCCCGCCTCCTTCAGCTTCTTCAGGTGGTGGGACACCGTGGGCTGGGAGACGCCGACATCGGAGATGTCGCACACGCACGCCTCGCCGCTCTCGTGCGAGGCCACCGCGGAGAACAGCCGCAGGCGCACCGGGTCACCGAGCGCCTTGAACATCCGCGCGGCACGCTCGGCCTCTTCGGCGTTCATCGGTCGTTCGGTCAGCGGCGGGCAGCACGGCACGACGTCCTGAATGTGGGGCTCGGTCAGCGACAGCACCTCGGCATTCGACATGTATCTATGTTGGCACACATCGAATCAAAGAGAGGGGTGCCCGGAAGTCGGGTACACCGCCGAGGCTGTTCAGAGTCCGGCGGCTGCCGGTGCCCTGCGGACGTGGGCGGCCAGCGGCGGGATCACGTAGGCGGCATCCCGGGCCACGCCGCGCAGCGTGTTGGAGGCGAAGGATCGCTGGAACTCAAGGCCGAGGTAGACCAGGCCGGGGTGGGTGGTGGACAGGCCGCCGCTGTGCAGGGGCATGCCGTCCGGGGTGAGTGCGCCGAGGGGCGCGAGGTAGTCGAGGCTGGGCCGGTATCCGGTCGCGAGCAGCACCACGTCGACGGTTTCCCGCCTGCCGTCGGCCCGCACGATGGTGTCGCCGTCGAGCGCGGTGAACATCGCCCTTCGCTCCAGGCGGCCGGTAGCCAGGGCGTCCTGGTACTGGCCGGCGTCCATGACGAGGGTGCCGCCGACGAAGTGGATGAGCCATTCAGGCGGCAGATGGTCAAAACCCGTGCTGGTCAGCCAATGGTGGATGTCCTTGCCGTCGCGCAGTTGAGGCAGGAACCGGATCGGGTGGCGGCTGGCGAGCGTCACATGCGCGACCTCGGCGAGTTCATAGCCGACCTGGACGGCGGAGTTCCCGCCGCCCACGACCACGATCCGCTTGCCCGCGTACGGTTTGGGGCTGCGGTAGTCGGCCACGTGCAGCACCTCACCGCCGAAGCCCTCCTGTCCCGGCAGGTCGGGCCGCAGCGGGTTGGCGAAGGCGCCGGTGGCCGCGACGATCCCGGCAGTGGTGAGGCTGCGGCCACCGGCGGTTCGGATCACGAAGCCGTCGCTGGCGGACTCGACGGCCTCGACCCGGGTGCGGGTGCGGATCTCGACGTCCAGGCGCTGCGCGTAGCGGGCGAGATAGTCGACGACCTCATCCCGGTGCGGATAGCGGTCCGGGTCCCCACCCAGCGCCAGTCCCGGAAGGGCGCTGAACCGGGCAGGCGAGAACAGCGTGAGGCTGTCGTAGTAGTGCGGCCACGACCCGCCCGGCCCATTCGATGCATCCAGTACCACCGGGCTGAGGCCCTGCTCGCGCAAGGCTCCCGCCGCGGCCAGCCCGGACTGGCCGCCTCCGATCACCACTGCGTCGACGTGCTCCATGGACCCCTCGTTTCGACGAATGTCTATGTTGACGCTTATCGAAGCAGGTGCCATGCTGGCTGCGCAACCCATCGACAGGTGTCGAAACACGCAAGGAGTCGTCGTGAACGCGCCCGCCACCACCGAGCTGCCCGCCGTCGTGATCGGAGCCGGACCGACCGGCCTGGCCGCCGCCGCCCACCTGGTCGACCAGGGCATCGAGCCCCTGGTGCTGGAAGCCGGCCAGAGCGCCGGCGCCGCGGTGCGCGAGTGGGCGCACGTGCGCCTGTTCTCCACCTGGGGCGAGCTCGTCGACCCGGCCGCCGAGAAGCTCCTCGCCCCCACCGGCTGGACACGCCCCGATGCGGCCACCTACCCCTCCGGCGGCGACTGGACCGACCTCTACCTGCAGCCGCTCGCCGACGTCCTCGGTGACCGCGTCCGCTACGGCGCGCGGGTCACCGGCGTCTCCCGGGCCGGCCGGGACCGCATCGTGGATGCCGACCGGGAGCAGCAGCCGTTCGTCGTGCACGTCACCCACGCCGACAGCCGCGAGGAGCGGGTCTTCGCCCGCTCCGTCATCGACGCCTCCGGTACCTGGGCCACGCCGTCCCCGGCCGGCGGCAGCGGCCTCCCCGCCCTCGGTGAGAAAGCCACCGCGGACCGGATCACCTACCGCGTCCCAGACCTCAAGGACCCGGCGGTCCGCGCCCGGTACGCGGGCAAGCGCACCGCCGTGATCGGTTCCGGTGCCTCCGCCTTCACCGCCCTTGCCCACATCGCCGACCTGGCCAAGTCCGACGACGGCGCGCACACGAAGGGCGTGTGGATCCTGCGCCGGGGCATCTCCGGCTCCACCTTCGGCGGCGGAGAAGCCGACCAGCTCCCGGCGCGCGGCGCTCTGGGCCTGGCGGCGAAGGCCGCTGTCGACGAGGGCCACGCGGACGCGGTCACCGGCTTCCGCACCGAAGCAATCGAACGCGCCGCCGACGGCCGCCCGGTCCTGGTCGGCGAGGACGGGCGCCGCCTGGACGCGGTCGACGAGGTGATCGTGTTGACCGGTTTCCGCCCCGACCTGTCCTTCCTCAGCGAGCTGCGCCTGGCCCTCGATGAGCGTCTCCAGGCACCGGTCGATCTGGCTCCGCTGATCGACCCCAACCAGCATTCCTGCGGCACCGTTTACCCCCACGGCCACCGCGAGCTCTCCCACCCCGAACAGGGCGTGTACCTGATCGGGATGAAGTCCTACGGCCGCGCCCCGACCTTCCTCGCCATGACCGGCTACGAGCAGGCCCGCTCAGTGGCCGCCGCCATCGTCGGCGACCTCGACGCGGCCGACCGCGTCGAAGTCACCCTGCCCGAGACCGGAGTCTGCGGCGGCGCCGGCCTCTTCGATGCCCCCGACACCCAGGAGGCGGACGGCGGCTGCTGCACGCCCGCGCCGCAACTCGTCCAGCTCGGCGCCCCCACAGTCGGGACAGCTGCCAAGCAGGCCCCGGCCGGCGGCTGCTGCGGCTCATGACCGACCTCACCACCAGGGGCAGCGGGGCCGCGACCGGAACAGGGGACCGGTCGCGGCCCCGCGCCGCCCTGCCCGCCCTCTGCGCCACCCAGATCACCAGCTGGGGCATCGTCTACTACGCCTTTCCTGTCCTCAACCCGCAGATCACCGCCGCAACCGGCTGGCCGGTCGGGGCGACCACCGCGGCATTCTCGCTCGGGCTCGTCGTCTCCGCTATCGCCGGGATCCGCGTCGGGCACATCCTCGACCGGCGCGGCCCGCGTGCCGTCATGACCGCCGGTTCTGCGCTCGGCGTGATCAGCGTGGTGGTCGTGGCCGCGGCCCCCAACCTACCGGTCTTCATCACCGGTTGGGCGCTGGCCGGGCTCGCGATGGCGGCCACCTTCTACCAGCCCGCGTTCGCCGCTCTCACCCGTTGGTGGGGCCCCGACCATGTGCGGGCCCTGACCGTCGTCACCCTCGCCGGAGGGCTCGCCTCCACCGTCTTCGCACCCCTGACTGCGGCCCTCGCCGACGATCTGTCCTGGCGCCACACCTACTTGGTGCTCGCCGGCATCCTCGCGGCCGTCACCATCCCCGCTCACGCCCTGGCACTGCGCGCTCCCTGGCCCGATGCCCCAACGAGCCCTGCGCACGCGGCCGCAGGTGCTGCCGAGGTCGGGCGCAGCCGACCGTTCCTCCTGTTGGCCGCCGCCTTCACCCTGTCGGGCTTCGTGATGTACGCCGTTGTCGTCGCCCTCGTCCCGCTCCTCCTGGAACGCGGGTACACCACCAGCCAGGCCGCCTGGGCTCTCGGCATCGGCGGCGCAGGACAGACCCTCGGCCGTACCCTGTACGCCGCGCTCGCCCGTCGCACCACCGCCACGGCCCGCACAACGATCCTCATCGCCCTCGGTGGACTGACCACCGCCGCCTTCGCCGCGGTCCCCGGCCCGTACGCCCTGCTCATCGCCGTCTCGGTCGTAGCCGGCATGGTCCGCGGCAACCTCACCCTGCTCCAGGCCACCGCCATCACCGACCGATGGGGCACCACCCAATACGGCCGCCTCTCCGGACTCCTGGCGGCGCCGGCAACCACCGCGGCGGCCCTTGCGCCGTTCGTCGGCGCCGCCCTGGCCGTGCCCCTCGGCGGCTACGGACGGCTCTTCCTTCTCCTGGCCACCGTCTCCGCGGCCGCCGCGCTCATCGCACCGTGGACAGCAATAAGCGCAGTACGCCGCCGCCCCCCACAGCTCTGACAACCGCCGCATCCTCCTGCTGGCATAGACGAACCCGCCCTCGTGCCCGGCTCCAACCCGGCGACGACGCGCGGGTTCAGCTCATCGAAGCGGCCTACTCGCTCCGGTGAACGAGGCACGGCCTTCCTCATGGGGCCGGCCCGTAAGGCGGCCATCTCACCCCTTTGACGGCTGCCACTGCACGCCACCGCACAGAGGAACAAAAGAGCTGAACACATGGACTTGACAGGGAATTGTGTTCATGTGTCCATGAAACGCGGATCTCCGGCGGGCCTGCGGTGCTATGGGTGGGCTTCCCCCTGGACTCCCTGATCTGGACCGGACCCGGGGGCGAGCCGAAGTGGTATGCGACCTACCCGACCCTACGCCGAGGCTTCTGCCCCGACTGCGGATCGCAGCTCGTGTCCATCGCCGATGACTCCGACATGGTCATGGTCACCGGGTTCAGCCTTGCCGACCAGAACGGCATCGAACCACTGGGCCACTCCTTCCGTGAGCACGCCGCGCCGTGGATGCACATCACCCTCGCCCCTGCCCCGGCACCCGACTGAGACGGGGCTGCGGCACCAGGAACTGAGCCAGCTGACAGCCTTGAAGAGCCGTGTCGAGAGCGAACCTCTCGAACACCATCGGCCGGATCGTCCTGATAGCCGAGTCGCGAGTGGCGGCTGTTCCCGTCGCCGACTGCGGCCAACCGCTGGCCGACGACACGCCGTAGGCGAGCCGTCCGGCCAATCATCAGAGATCACGTACACCAGGCGCTGACTGTGCCGATCAGCCGGCCACATCGAACCCTCATCCGGGATGCGGACGACATCTTTCAGCCACACCAAGCAATTAGAGTTATTTTCCTGCAATAGGGGAATGAAAAGGCCGCTCGGGCCCTACTCTTTTCCCATGACAAAGCCTGACAGTGGAACAAGGTCGGCCAGTCACCTTCGTCCGGCACGGAACCACCTGCCGGACGTACCGAACGTGCGCAACTTCCGGGACGCATGCATTTCCCCTATGCGATCCGGGATCCTCTACCGATCCGGTTCTCTGAACCGGCTGACCGACGTTGGGGCCCGACGCCTAAGAGAACTGGGCATTCGCACGGTGATCGACCTGCGCAGCGGCGTCGAAAGCGACGTCTGGCCCGGACAGACGCACGGGCTCGACATCGAATGGGTTCCAATTCCGGCCTTGCCTGATTTGGATGCCCTGAAGGCGATGGGCTTCACCGACTTCACGGGCTTCGACGGCAAGCCGTGGCCCGTGGACCCGGCCGCCCTGTACCCCTTCATGGCCACCTACGGGGCTGCGGCGATCGCGGCGCTGGTCAAGCGGCTGGCCGAGCCGACCGCGCTGCCGGCAGTCGTGCAGTGCGCCGTGGGCAAGGACCGCACAGGTCTCGCGGTGGCCGTGGTCCAGTCGCTACTGGGGGCCCCGTGGGACCAGGTCGTCGGGGACTATGTGCGGTCCAACGTCGAGCTGGAACTGACGGCTGGACCGACGTCCTTCCTGGACGAGGCGGGGGTAACCCGCTACTCGCACCCGGTCAGCGAGGCCCTGCTGGCCTCAGCGATGGACACGATTCTGACCGGGTTCGGCTCCATCCCCGCCTACCTGGCACCCCACGGGATCACGGAGGCCGACCTGGACGCCCTCCGCTCCAACCTGCTCGCCTAACCAGGCCCGCGCGGCTGCGCCCGCGATCCACCGGATCGCGGGCGCAGCCGCGCGTCGACGCCTCGTCATCCGTTCGGGTGACGTTCGCTACGCGGCCCACGGTGCGAACGCCGTCTCGCCCACATCCGCTCTCAGCATCGCCGCAGGCCACACCGGTGCGCTTTGATCAATTGCGACGCCGGATACATTAAATTCGATCTTGAGAATGCCGGACTCTACACGCGACAAGGCGAGTTGGGCATCCCGGGACCGCTGCGCAGCGTGGCTCGTATAACATCGCTTGGGTCGCAAGGCGAGCCCTGGTGTCCTAGCGTAGATATGTGCTGCTTGTAGACCCATGGGCCGATTCGGGATCTAGGTATGGGAGCGGCTTAAATGACTGATGCGCCTGGTGGTGCGGTCCCGCTTTCCGGCGGAAGGATGACCGACGGCGTCGTTAAGGTCGATGATTCCGTGCGCAGGCCAGTATCGGATTCCTCGGAATTCGTCGCCACTCTTCTGAAGGTTTTCGAACAGCAAGGATTCGACGGCGCTCCGAAATATCTCGGACAGGCCGACGGGATGGATATTCTGAGTTTTCTCCCCGGTGAGGTTCCGGCGCGTTTCCAGGTGTGGGAGGACGATCAGGTGGCGGCGGCCGGAGCGCTGCTGAGGGCCATGCACGACGCCACTCGTGGCAGCGAGCTGGCCGGCCGCTCGCCCGTGGTGTGTCATCACGATGCCGCCCCGAACAATGCCGTATTCGTCGATGGGCTGCCCACCGCGTGGATCGACTTCGACACCGCGGCGCCCGGCTCGCCCCTGGAGGACCTCGGCTATGCCGCGTGGACGTGGTGCATCGCGTCCAAGTGCACCGTGCCGGTGGAGCGGCAGGCGGAGCAGGTGAAGATCCTCGCCGACGCCTACGGCATTCAGGGGCCGGAGCGCGGTGCGGTGGTCGACGCCATCCTCGAGCGGCAGGCACGCAACGCCCGGTTCTGGGCGGAGCTGATGGCCTCTCCCGACACCGCGCCCGCCGAGCCCGAAGTGCTGGCCTCCCGGATCGAGTGGAGCCGCCGCGAGTTCGCGTTCACCGCATCGAACCGGTCGGTGTTCGAGGACGCTCTGGCCTGAGCCGGCCCTGTCGCGCTTCAGACGGTGGGCGGGGCCAGGACCGGTGCCGGGGGCAGCCCGAACATCGAGCCGCTGGTCCGTGCCAGTGCCGCGACGTCCACAGCTTCGCCCCCTGCCGTGGCGTAGGGGGCGATGTTCCGGTCCAGCCTGGGGTTGACCAGGAAGAGTGTGGTGATGCGCCGCTCCAGCTGGTGGTTGCGGACCTGGTGGTAGAGCGGCGGGATGTGGCCGGCGGTCATCGCGGTGAGCACGCTGCCGGGCATGACGAGCAGGCGGCCGTCTCCGACGGTCGCCTGCTTCATCTCTCCGTCGGTCTCGATCTCCAGCCCGGGGCCGTCGGAGGTGGCGAGGGTGAACAGGTGACCGTCCTCGTGGCGGTCCTGAAGGAGGTCTCGCTCGGGTTCGCGGAGGTACCAGTTGATCTCCAGGTAGGACGAGGTGCGGAACTGCAGGTCGTCGCGGTAACCGTAGTGGGCCGCCAGGCCGGCCAGCACCTGGTCGGCAGCGTTGGAGGCGACCCGCCAGTACCCGGCCAGGGCCTTGAGGAACGGTGCGACGGTGTCGGCCTCGTGCCCGGGGACCCTGGCCGGGTCGTTCGCCCAGTAGGTGAACGAGCTGTTCATGTCGGGCCGTTCAGGGCTGACGGAGTACTGGCGCCCGTAGGGCCGGTAGCCGAAGTTGAAGTCGCTGCTGCCGTGCCGGAGCTTGGTCTCCTCGTCCTGGGCGAAGAACCGCGCTGCGTGGGTGCGCAGCTCCGCGAGGACCTCGGCGTCTGCAGCGGGCAGGGGGATCGTCGCTTGGCCGCGGTCGAGGAGGTCGCGGGCCGGGCTGGTGGGGGACATACGGGCGCTCCTGGGTGTCTCGGGCCTGGGTTACAGGAAGTAGAGCTGGCTGAGAGCGGTGGCCTGGGCGGGCGGGGAGTTGATGGGATCGCCGTCGAGGGTGACCCGTCCGGTGCCCGGGTGGACGCGGACGTCACTGAGTCGGTCGTTGCGGTTCATGTCGGCCAGGCCGATCGTGCGGGTGCCGCGGACGGCGACCCGGCGGCGCTGGGTCGGCAGGGTGTCGGTGCCGCTGTCGTGCGCGGACCGGCTGACGAAGGCGACAGACAGGTCGGCTGCGGTCGCACCGTACGCGCCGACCTGCGGTCCCAGGACGAGGGGCTGGCTCGTCTCGGTGGAGGCGTTGGGGTCGCCGGTGACGCCCCAGGCGGGGTAGCCGGCCTTGAGGACGAGCTGCGGCTTGGCACCGAAGTAGGCGGGGTTCCACAGCACGATGTCCGCGAGGCGGCCGGGGGTGAGCGCGCCGACCTCGTGGGACATGCCGTGGGCAATGGCCGGGTTGATGGTGAGCTTGGCGATGTAGCGCAGGACGCGTTCGTTGTCGTCACCGCCCGGCTCGGGGTCCAGGGCGCGCATCTTGGCGGCGATGGCGAAGGTGCGGCGGACGGTCTCCCCGATGCGTCCCATGGCCTGGGAGTCGGAGGAGGTGATGGGGATGACCCCGAGGTCATGGAGGACGTCCTCGGCGCCGAGCGTGCCGGTGCGGATCCGGTCGTGGGCCATCCGCCGGCAGTCGGGGTCGTCCGGGTCGAGCCGGTGGACGGTGGCGATCATGTTCAGGTGCTCGGCGGCGGTGTCGCGGGTGTAGGGCAGGCTCGGGTTGGTGGAGGACCCGATGATGTTCGCCAGGCCGGCCAGCTGCAGGACGTTCGGGGCGTGGCCGCCGCCGCAGCCCTCGACGTGGAAGGCGTGCAGGGTGCGGCCGCCGATGACCGCGAGGGTGTCCTGGACGAACATGGCCTCGTTGAGGGTGTCGCTGTGCAGCGCGACCTGGACGTCGTGGTCGTCGGCGACGGTCAGGGCGGTGTCCAGGGCGCGGGCGTGGGCGCCCATGTCCTCGTGGACCTTGAACCCGGAGGCGCCGCCCTGCTCCAGGGCGCGCAGCAGCGGGTCCGGGTGGGAGGAGGAGCCACGGGCCAGCATGGCGATGTTGACCGGGAAGGCGTCGAAGGCACGCAGAGCGTGGCGCAGTTCGGCGGGGCTGGTGACGCCGCAGCCCCAGGTCGGGCCGAAGTTCTGGGAGACGATCGTGGTGACCCCGGAGGCGAGGGCGGCGCCCATGATGCCCGGGGAGCAGAGGTGGACGTGAGTGTCGACGATGCCGGGGGTGGCGATGAGGCCTTCGCCGGGGATGACGGTGGTGCCGGTGCCCGCGAGGACGTCGACGCCCTCCAGGGTGTCGGGGTTGCCGGCGCGGCCGACGGCGGCGATGCGTCCGTCCTTGATGCCGATCGAGGCCTTGCGGATGCCGAGGACGGGGTCGACGAGCAGGACGTTGCTGACGATCAGATCGCAGGTCCGGTCGGTGAGGCGGGCCTGGTAGTGGATGCCGTCGCGGCCGGTCTTGGCGTAGCCGGTCAGGAACTCGTCGCCCGAGCGTTGGGCGTCGGCTTCGACGCGCAGAGTCAGGCCAGTGTCGGCCAGGCGGACGCGGTCGCCGGTGGTGGGGCCGTGCTGCTGTGCGTAGGTGAGGTGGCTGCTCACAGGTCGCCTTCCTGGTCGGTGGTGGGGCCGGTGTCGAGGTAGCCGGCGACGTGGGCGCGGGTGAGCGCGGACTCGCGTGCGCCGGGGGCGTCCAGCGGGCCGTCGACCAGACCGGCGAAGCCGATGACGACTCGGGCGCCGCCGATCGGGGTCAGCTCGACCTCCTGGGTGGTGCCGGCTTCGAAGCGGGTGCTGGCGCCGACGGGCAGGGCGAGGTGGCGGCCGTAGGCGGCGCGGCGGTCGAAGGCCAGGGCGCGGTTGGCCTCGAAGAAGTGGAAGTGCGAGGTGACGGTGACCGGCACGCCGGCGGTGTTGGTGACCTTGACCCGCATGATGTCGGCCAGCTCGGGCGGCGGCTGGTCGGCGGGTAGGACGGCGCCGGGGGCATCGGCCGGGTTGGCGGGCGGCCCGAGGGGGTGGGTGATGACGATGAGTTTGGAGCCGTCGGCGAAGACGGCCTCGACCTGGATCTCGGTCAGGATGCCCGGCACCTCGGGCAGCACGTCCGCGGCGGTGAGGGCCGCGCGCCCGGCGGCGACCGCGTCCTCGAGCCGGCCGCCGTCCCGGGCGGCCTCGCACGCGGCGTGGGCGATGAGCGCGGTCGCCTCGGGCACGTTGAGTCTCACGCCGCGCTGGTGGCGCTCGCGGGCCAGCAGGGTGGCCGTGTACAGCAGCAGCCGGCCCTGCTCGGCGGGGGTCAGGTGCACGACGTGTCCTTCCCGGCGGGGGCGGTCGGGTTCATTCGCCGATGACCACGCCGCACGCCTTGGCGTGGGAGCGGATAGTGGCACGGGCCTGGGCGAGGTCGTCGAAGGTGATCTCGGGCATCAACGCGAGGGTGTAGTCCCGCATCGCGTCCTCCGGCATCACCACGTCCTGGTGCGCCCAGCGGGCAGAGACGGCAGCGAGGGTGGCGTCGTCGGCAACCGTGAGGCCGAGCTTCGCGGCAGCCTGCCGGGCGGCGTCGGGGGTGGTGAGGTAGGTGTAGTCGCGGGCGCCGGGCTGCGGGGAGAGCACCTCCGCGTCGATCGCCGAGAACACGCCGTGCTTGCCGCCTTCGGTGATCAGGGCCAGGATCCGCTCGAGGTTCTCGGTCAGCAGGGCCCGGGTCATGCCGATGTGGCCGACGACGAAACCCGCGCGGATCAGCATGCCGTGGTCGCGGGCGACCGTGATCGCCTGCGAGTTGAGTTCGTACAGCTTCTCGGCCTCCGCGAGGACGTTGCGGCGGCGGCCGCCGACCGGCTTGTTCATCGCGGCGAGGGATGTCGCGGCGCCGGCGTCCATGCCGATCATGATCTGGCGCACTCCGAGGGAGGTGAGCAGCGCGGTCTTGCGGGGGTCGGCGATGCCGTCGGCGCGGCCGTACCCGACCAGGAGGGGCCGCTCGTTCTCGTTGAGGGCGGACCACCAGTCGGGGGTGTCCGCGGCCATGCCGGTCAGCAGTTGGGCGAACGTCAGGGGCAGTTCGTCGGCGGTCAGGTAGTGGTAGTCGTAGCCGGCGTTCCAGGCGGCCTCGATGGCGGCCCACGCCTGGGCAGGGGTGAGCTGGTTGCGCCACAGCTGCCCGGGGTGGATCGAGCAGAAGGAGCAGGCGTCGTCGGCGGCGAACTTCACGCAGCCGCGGCCGATGTCGACCGGCATGCCGGCCGTGACGGTGCGTCCGAGCAGTTCGTGGATCCGCGGGGCGATCCGGTGGCCGAACTGCCTGGTGTACAGCGGCGTCTGGGGGAAGACCCGGTCCACCAGGGTGTAGTCGTAGCCGGAGAACACCGGCTCGGCCCGCGTAGGGGTGGTGTGGACGAGGCCGTCGGCGCGGTACACCAGACCGGGGAACGCCGTCGGGTCGATCGGCGCCGCGGCCCGCAGGGCGCCGATCAGGTCGCTGAAGGGCCCCACGACCTCGTTGCCGATGAAGCCGTAGTCCAGGCTGGGGGACGCGTTCATGCACACCGTGGGCAGGGAGCTGAAGTGGTCGTTGCCCGCGACGGTGGTGATCCGGGCGTCGGTGTCCTTGGCGTGTCGGGCGATCAGGACACCGGCCTCGTAGTTCGCGGTCAGCATGCCCAGGCAGACCGCCAGAATCCGGTCAGCGTGGGCGGTGATGCACTCCAGGACGTCGTCCAGCGGGGTGATCGTGCCGTCGACGTAGACCGGCTCCAGGGCGGGGTTCGTCGCCAGCGAGGAGACGAGGGACAGTGCGCCCAGGCACAGGAAGTCCGACCAGTCGGAGTGCTCCTCGGGGCGGGTGACGGTCAGCAGTCGGCCGGTGATGACGGTGTTGGAGTTCGGCGGGACGACGACCAGGACAAGATCACGGGGCATGGCGGTCTGCTCTCTGCAGGGTCGGGGCGCGCCCGGCCGGGGCGCGCGGCTCACAGGTGGCCGGCCTACGGCTGAAGGTGCGGCCAGCGGTCGGACAGGGAGTTCGCGAGGTGGTGCATGGCGGCGGCTGAGCGCCCGGAGGGCAGGCGGTGCTCCCGTTGCCAGCGGTGGCGGCGCAGCGCGACGAGTACGGCCGCGTACAGGGCCGCGTCGCGCACCAGGTCGCCGTTCAGCGCGGCTGCGCTGCCCTGCTGGTAGCCGCTCAGCAGGTGGCGGGCGCGTCGCGGGGAGAATCCGCGCCGGCCGCACAGGCCGAGCAGCGCCATCCCCACGTCCAGGTGGGGCAGGTCCAGCGAGCCGTCCTCCCAGTCGAGGAAGATCAGGCTCCGGCCGCCGCGGACGACGATGTTGTCCGGGAACAGGTCGCCGTGGACTGGGACGTGGGGGGCGTCGTGCTCGGTGATGTGGCCGACGGCGTGCCAGGTGGAGCGCGCCCACTGGGCGAACGGCCCGTCGGGCAGCGTGGCCAGGGTGTCGGCGTCGTCGTCGTGCAGTCGCAGATGCGGGGGCAGCGCACTGTCGAAGCCGGCCGCCGCGGTGCGGTGCACCTGCCCGAGGAGGAGCCCGGCCTCGTGGACCAGGCGGACCGGTAGCCGGGCGGGGCTGCGCCCGTCGACGAAGTCGCAGACGATGACCGGCCGGCCGCGGTGGCGGGTGACCCAGCCGCCGGCGCGCAGCGGCCGCAGCCGCGGTGCCGGGGCGCCGTTGAGCTCCAGGTGCCGCAGGAAGCGTGCGTACTCCTCGGCCTGCGTCGGTGACTTCTTGTTCAGCACGGTCACCACGACCGTGCCGGTGGCCGTCTGCGCCTTGAGGTGGGCGTTCTCCATACCGCCCGGCAGAGGTCGTGCCCGGCGCAGCGTCAGGCCGTACGCGTCGAGCAGCTCGGCGGCGTCCAGCTCGGAGAGCGGCTCCGCTGCCGCGGCGGTGCTCACCGGGCCTCCGGCCGGGGCGTCGGCAGGGTGGCGGTGATGTCGGCGAGGGTGGTGCGGGGGTGGGTGACGGCGCGCAGCGCCGTGTCGAGGCCGGTGAGCGTGGCCGCGATGGCGGGGCGGGTGGCGGTGTCGGTGCGCCAGGTCAGCGTTCCGGCAAGATGGCCGGCGTGCTCGTCCAGGACCCAGCGCTGCTCGATGCTGGTCGGCGCGCGGCGTGGGCCGACCCGCTCCAGGTCGATGTCTTGGCAGTTAAGGCCGTCCAGGGTGAGCGAGGTGGTGCGCATCGTGTTGAGCGCGAGCGTCACCCGGTACAGCGGGCCCGGCCCGAGGGCGCCGGTGTCGCACAGGTCCTGGTAGAGGTCCTGGATGGGCAGGGCCTGGTGCTCGATGGCCTCGGTGACGGCGGTGTTCGCCTGCGCCACCAGATCCCCGGCGGTCATCGTCGGGTCGACGTGCAGTCGGATCACGGTGGTGTTCACGAAGTAGCCGATCAGGTGCTCGGCTCCGGGCCGGGCCCGGTTGGAGATCATCATGCCGATCCGCACGTCCCGCTCGCTGTCGGCGCGGTGCAGGACCAGGGCGAGCGCGGCGAGGAACGGTCCGGCCACGCCCCCGCGCTGCGCGCTGGTGGCCGCGGTCTCGCGCAGGCTCCGGACGAGGTCGGCCGGCACGAGGACCGGGTCGACGTCCACCGGGCTCAGGCCGTCGGCCTGCGGCTCGGCCCGGTGGGCGGGCAGCGGCGGGGCCAGTCGGCGGCGCCAGTAGGCGAGCTGGCGCCGCTCCTCGGGGCCGCCGCGCTCAGCGCGCATCTGCCGGCTGTGGGCGGCGAAGCTGCGGGGGATGGCGGGCAGGCCTGCGTCCCGCCCTGCCCGGGCGGCGTTGTAGAGCTCGGACAGGTCGCGGTAGAGGACGCCGATGGACCAGCCGTCGCTGACGGCGTGGTGGACCTGCAGCAGCAGAACGTGCCGCTCCTGGTCCAAGCGCAGCAGGTGGACGCGGAAGAGCAGGTCGTGGCGGGGGTCGACCAGCCGGGCCGGAGCGTGGCGCAGCAGTTCCTCGGCCGTGGGGAACTGCTGCCCGGCCGCGAGGTCGAGCGTCCCGAGGCTCATCGGATCCGGGGCGCGGTCGGTGACGAGCTGGACGGGCGCGCCATCGGGCCGCCGGCGGAAGGTGGTGCGCAGCGCGGACTGCCGGGCCACGAGCGCGGTGACGGCGCGCCGGAGTGCGGCGACGTCCAGGGGACCGTCGATGCGGATGGCGCCGCTGTCGATCGGGCGCAGCCGGGTCGGCGTGCCCGGAGTCGGCCAGGAGCCGTCGGGCAGGACGAACTCGGCGTCGAACAGGCGCTCCTGGCCGGGCGAGAGCGGCGCGATGTCGGTGACGACCGAGGGCTCGCCAGCGGCGGTGGTCACGGTCATGCGTGCTCTCCCTCAGTGGCGGGGTGGGCGGGGACGCCTCCGAGGAGGGTGTGCAGCAGTACGAGGCGTTCGCCGCCGGGCAGCAGCCATCGGATGCGGTCGAAGTCGAGGCCGTGCACCGGGGCCAGAGCGAGGCCCGCTCCGGTGGCGGTGTGGCACAGCAGTTGGCCGATGTAGCCGGCGTTCAGCAGGGCGAGGGGTTCGGCGTCGCATCCGTACAGGGGGGCGGAGTCGGCGGGGTCGGTCGCCAGGAAGATGCTGAAGGCCGCGGTGCCCGCGAGTGGGCGGTTGGCCGGGCCGAGGTGGATGCCGGGGTCGAGGTCGATGTCCGGGGCGTGCGGGGTGAGGTCATGGGCGTCGGGGTGGTAGCCGTACAGGCCGCCGGGCAGGCCCTGGACGCGGCCGGGCCGCACGTGGAGATGGGCCTGGACGGCGTACAGGCCGCCGGCTGAGGGGTAGAGGAAAGCGGGCCGGCCGCCGACATCGGTGCGGCGCAGGCTGTCCAGCAGGTCGGCGAGCGCCGCCAGGGTGACCGGGCGGGGGGCGAAGGTGCGCGGGGTGCGGCGCCGCGCCCGGATGTCCAGGTGGCCGGGCACCCGTTCGGGCAGGGTGCGGGAGGCGGGGGCCGGGCCGTGGGCGGGTTGGGCGGCGCGGAAGGCGGCCCGCTCGGCGGGATCGGTCAGCTGCGGCCAGCCGGACCACACGCCCGGCGCGGCCGGCACCGAGTCGTCGGCGGGCGCGGAGTTGTGCTGGAGGAGGGTGCGCAGGGTTGGGGCGGCGTAGAAGGCTTTCAGGTCGGGGCGCCGGCCGGTGTGCTGTTCGACGGTATTGGCCAGCCGGATCACGTCGACGGAGGTGATCCCGACGGCGAGCAGGTCCTGGTCCAGGCCGGGCCGGCCGGGCACGATCGCGGCCAGCGCCTCCCGCAGCTCCTTCTCCAGGCCGGTGTCGTGGCGGGCGGGCCCGGTGGCGGGCTGTGGTGACCGGTGGCCGGGGTCTGCGGTGAGGCGCTCCAGCGCGCCGCGGTCGACCTTGCTGGTGCCGCTCAGAGGCAGCGCGGGCAGGACGGTGAGCGCGGCCGGGAGCATGTGGGCGGGCAGGCGGCGGGCGAGGTCGGCGCGCACCGCGTCCAGGGGGCGTGCGGTGACGGCGAAGGCGGCCAGGCGCCTGTTGGTGCGCTCGCCGGTGGCGACGACGGCGGCCTGCTCGACGCCGGGCACCGCACACAGCGCCGTCTCGACCTCGCGCAGCTCGACGCGGTAGCCGCGGATCTTGACCTGGGCGTCGCGGCGGCCGAGGAACTCCAGGGTGCCGTCGGGGCGCAGCCGACCCCAGTCACCGGTGCGGTAGAGCCTGCGGCCGGTGCGGCCGTCGAAGACGAACGCGGCCTCGGTCAGCTCCGGATCCCGCCAGTAGCCCAGCGCGGTGCCGTGGCCGCCGATGTACAGCTGTCCGGGGACGTGTGCGGGACACGGCAGCAGCTGGTCGTCGAGGACCTGGACGCTCTGCCCGGTCATCGCGGTGCCGTACGGGATGCTCGACCAGGCCGGGTCGAGGTCGCCGATCTCGTGGAGGATCGACCAGATCGAGCCCTCGGTGGCGCCGCCGAGGCTGACGATCCGGCACTTCGGGGCGCGCTCGCGCAGCCGCCCGGGCAGGTTCAGGGGGATCCAGTCGCCGCTGAGCAGGCACACCCGCAGGCTCTCCAGCACCGTGTCGCCGGGGGGCAGGGTGTCCAGGAGCAGGTCCATCAGCACCGGCACCGAGTTCCACACGGTGACGTGCTCGGCGCGGGCCAGGGCGGTCCAGGCGGCAGGGTCCTGGCGCTGGTCGCGGGTGGGCACCACCAGAGTGGCGCCGGCCGCGAGGGTGCCGAACAGGTCCCAGACGGCGAGGTCGAACGTGGATGGGGACACCGCCAGCACCGCGTCCGTCGCACCGATGCCGAAGCGCTCGTTGACGTCGAGAACCGTGTTGAGCGCTCCCTGGTGGGAGATCATGACGCCCTTGGGCCGGCCGGTGGAGCCCGAGGTGTAGATCACGTACGCGAGGTCCCCGGCCGTGCGGCTGCGCTGCGCCCGGCCCATCGCCGTTTCGCTGGCGAGGGTGGGGCCGTCGGTGAGGAGGACGGTCAGGCCGGCGGGCAGGCGGGTGCGGGCCCGGGTCTCCTGCTCGGTGACGACGACTGTGGCACCGGTGGCGGCCAGGAGGTCGTGGAGACGTTCGGCGGGCCAGGCGGGGTCCAGGGGAACGTAGGCGAATCCGGCGAGCAGGACGCCCAGCGTGGCGGCGGCCTGCTCGCGGCCGGGGCGGCACAGCACGGCAACGAGTTCGCCGGCGGGCCCGGCGGTGGTGACCTGGTCGGCGACCTGCCGGGCCGCGGCGGCGAGTTCGCCGTAGGTGGTGCGCTCGCCGTCGCAGACGACCGCGGTGCGCCGCGGGTGCCGGCGGGCCTGCTCGATGAACGGCTCGTGCAGGAGCTGGCCGCCGCCGAGCGGCTCGGCGAGCTCGGGTGCCGGAGCGGAAGCGCTGAGGCGGGGGCGCTCGGGGGCGCCGGGGTCGTCAATCAGGGTGCGCAGCTGGGCGGTGTGGTCGTCGAGCATCGCCTGGACCAGGCCGTCGGGCATGCGGCCGTCGACGGTGTCGAGGTTGATCACGAGGTGGCCGGCGGCCTGGTAGGTCTGGTAGTCGACCAGGACCTGCGGGGTCTGGCCGATCCCGAACCCGATGGTGCCGGGGAAGGGGGTGGCTGGCTCGGAGCCGGGCACTTCCAGGTCGAGGGTGCTGGTGAAGACGACGGGCGCGGCGGCCGCGGTCCGGTCCCGGGTCTCCCGCAGGTCCCGCAGGACGTCGACTCCGCTGTAGCGGGCGTGGTCGAGGTCGGCCCATAGCTGGCGCTGCAGCGCGCGCAGCCGCTGGGCGAACGTCGGCGCGCCCAGGTCGATGCCGGTCAGGACGGTGGAGGTGAAGTCGCCGACGATCTGGTTGATCTGCGGATGGACGTCGGGCCGGTTGTAGATGGTGGTGTTGAGCAGGAAGGTGCTGCTGTTGGTGAACCGCCCCAGCGTCTCGGCGAAGACGGCCATCAGCAGCGCGGACAGGGTCGCGCCGTGCGCGGCGGCCACCTCGCGCAGCGCGGTGAGGTCGTCGGCGGGCAGGCGCAGCTGCAACCGGGAGAACCGCGGCCGCGACCCTTCGGCGGTGTCCGCAGGCTCGGGCAGGAGCGGCAGCGCGGGCGGTGCGGGCAGGGCCGGGAGCTTCGCCCGCCAGTAGGCGCGGTCGCGTTCGAAGCGCGGGCCGGTGGCCATGGCGGGCAGGTGGGCCACGTAGTCGGCGAAGGTCAGCTCGAGCACGGGCAGTTCGGCGTCCGGGTCCTCGTAGAGGGCGCGGGCCTCGCGGTAGAGGATCTGCCAGCTCAGCGCGTCGCCGATGAGGAGATCGAAGCTGAGGAACAGGCGGGTGGCCCCGCCGGGCAGTAGGGCCGCCTCGATGGTGAACAGCGGCCAGGTGCCGGTGTCGCGGCGAGTGTGGGACAGGCGCTCGCGCACCTGGGTGAGGTGTACCTCGGGGTCGGCGTCTGCGCGCAGATCCGTGGTGTGGATCCGGTAGGGCGCCACGTCGGTGAGGATTTGCTGGCGGCCGTCGGGGGTGGTGACGGCTCGCAGCATCGGGTGCCGGTCGATCAGGGCCCGCCACACGGCGGTCAGCCGCTCCAGGTCGGCCTCGGGAAGGTCGGCCTCGGTGTAGAGGTGGGAGTCGACTCCGCCGAGGTCGAAGTCCGCGCTGCGCCCGGTCCAGTAGGCCTGCTGGATACCGGTCAGTGCGAACGGCTCCCCAGTGCCGTCGGACGGGGCGGGGGTGAGCGGCGGTAGCGGGTCGGGCGCGGTGGTCTCGGCGGTGAGGAGGTGGCGCACCCGGGTGGCCAGCGTCCTGGGGGTGCCACCGGTGAGGAGGTCGCCGAGGGTGAGCTCGACGCCGAGCGCGGTCCGTAACTGGGCCGCGAGCCGTAGGGCCAGCAGCGAGTGCCCGCCCGCTGCGAGGAAGTCGTCGCCGGCGCCGACCGGCTGGCCGAGGACATCGGCGAACGCGTCGGTCAGCACCCGCACCAGCGGGTCGCTGTCGTCGGCCGTCCGGCCGGACGCCGGGAGGTCGCCCGTCTGGGGCCGGCGGGGCTGGAAGGGGGTGAGGTCGCAGATGGCCGCGGTCAGGTCGGTGACCGAAGCCGTCGCCTCGTCGGCCAGCCGGTGCAGCATCGTATGCAGGGCGTGCAGCGCGGCGCGGGCGTCGTCGTCACCGACGCGGGTGCGGTCGTTGACCAGGCGCAGCCGCAGTCCGTTGAAGGTCTCGACGACCAGGGCGAGCGGGTGGCGGGTGCGTCCGCCTTCGGACCGGATCCCGGCCGTCTCCAGCACCAGGCCGGGCCGGGGGCCGCGGTCGCCGGTGTGCGGGTAGTTGGCGATCGACACCACGCTGTCGTACAGGGCGCCGCCCGGCGCGAGCCCGGCCCAGGCGTACAGGTCGGCGGTGGAGCAGGCACTGTTCGCCTCCGCCTCGGCGAGCAGGTCCTGGATGGCGCTCACCCAGCGGCCGGCGTCCCCTGCCGGGGCGGGCAGCCGGATCGGCACGGTCGTCGCGACGGGCCCAATCAGGTCGGCGACGCCGGGGAAGGCGGCCGTGCGCCCCGAGAGGGTGACTCCGATGACGATGTCGTCGCGGCCGCGCTGCCGGGCGGCGACCAGGCCCCAGCAGGAGATCAGCACGGCCGCCGCCGTGGTGCCGTGCGCGCGGGCGAAGCCGGCCAAGGCCCCGGCGGTGGCCGCGTTCACGTCGAGGTGGTGCTGCCCGTGCCGCTCCTGGTCCGGGAGCGGCGAGTGCTCGGCGACCGCGGGCAGCGGCTGGTACCCGGCCAGGCGCCCCGCCCAGTACGCCCGCTGCCGGCCGCGATCCTGGGCGGCGAGCCAGCGCGCGTACGCGCCGAACCCCGCCCGCTCGGCCGGGACGTCCCCGGCGTATCGCTGCAGGAGTTCGTCGACGAGCGCGAGGTGCGACCAGCCGTCCAGCACGCCGTGGTGGTGGGTCCACACCAGGTGGTGCCGCTCACCG
The DNA here is from genome assembly GCF_040650555.1 of Streptomyces sp. NPDC048664. Classification (NCBI taxonomy): domain Bacteria; kingdom Bacillati; phylum Actinomycetota; class Actinomycetes; order Kitasatosporales; family Streptomycetaceae; genus Streptomyces; species Streptomyces sp. NPDC048664. Next base: position 243,078 of record NZ_JBEZHK010000004.1, read on the forward strand.
TCGAGGTGCTGCACGGCCAGGCGCAGCAGCGGCGGCCGCGTCAGGTCGAACGGCTCGGCCCGCTCGGTGCGCAGCAGCTCTTCCAGGTCGGCCTGCTGGCGGTCGGCGTCGTGACGGCGGCTGTCCACGACGCCGATCGCGCTCTCGCTCCGGGTGAGGACGACTTGCTGCGGATCGGCGGCCAGGTTCCAGGCGAGGCCGGTCCGCAGGATCTCGTGGCTGGCGATCATCCCCGCCAGGGCGCGCTCCAGACGGGATACCTCCAGCGGCCCGGCCAGGGGGAGAACAGCCTGCTCGACGAAAAGGGCGTCCTCGGGGGAGGCGAGCGTGCCGAGAAGGAAGCCCTGCTGCACGGGGGTGGCGGGGTGGACTGCGGCGATCGTGCGGTCTGTCATGATCGTCATCCCTCGAACGTGGCGGTGATCCGGCTCAGGTCGGCGGCCGAGAGTCCGGTCGGCCCGGTTGCGGTCTGCGGGCGGATGGTGAGCGTGGAGGCCGCGCGGCGGGCGAAGGCGTCGGCGAGGCGCTGGACGGTGGGGACCGGGATGAACGCCTCGTCGAAGCGCCACCTGACCTCGACCGCCTCCGGTCCGGTCCACACCACGGCCTCCAGGCCGAACAGCGGGTTCGCGGCGGAGTCCGGAAGGTCGGGGCCGCAGCCGGCCGGAAGGTCGCCCAGGTAGTTCAGCGCCACCGGCGGCAGCGCCCCCGTCCAATCCCGCGGCTCCTCGATCCGGCGGTGCAGAGCGGCGGCCAGCGCCGACGGGTCGCCCAGCACATGCCGCTCGGCTCGCAGCGGCCGGAAGTCGGTGAGCCAGCCCACCGCGGCCGCCAGGTCGAGCCCGGGACGGTCACGGCCATGGAGCTCGGCGCACAGCGCGGGCGGCAGGTCCGGACGCACCTCGGCGAGCGCACCCAGCAACCCGGCCCCCAGCACGGCGAGAGCCCATCGCGGTGCATCCTGCTGCGCATCGGCCAGGGCCCGGCGGGCGTCCGCGCCCAGCCGCGAGACGGCGGTACGACACGCGGTCGGCCCGCCGGACCCGAGCCAGGTGGGGAAGAGCGTCGCGGGCCGTCCGTCCTGGCCCCGCAGCCACACCCCGTACCCGTCCCCGCGCCGCTGTACCAGCTGGGCCGGGCGCGCGTAGGCGTGCCAGAGCTCCTGGTTCAGGCTCTGCAGGGAGACGACGTCGGCGACCAGGTGGTGGACGATCCACACGACCCTCTCCGCCTGTCCGGCGGCACGGATCAGGCACAGGCCCACCAGCCGGCCGGCGAGGTCGAACCCGTCCTCCACGCGCTCCAGGGCGCCGGCCACGGCCTGCTCCCGCTCGGCGGCCGGGACGCCGTCCAAATCGAGGACGTGTACCGGCACCGGGCCTGGATCGCCCAACCGGGCCGTCCACCGGCCGTCGGCGTGCGTGAACGACGTCCACAGCGCCTCATGCCCGGCGACGGTCACGGCGAGCGCCCGCTCCAGGCGCCCGGTATCGACCGGGGCGGGAGCGTTGGCGCTCCACCGCACAGTCCACCGCTCAGGCCGGGGGGCGGCGCGCGCGAGGAACCCGGCCTGGTGGGGCGTCAGCGGCACAGGCCCTGGATCCACCGCGTCCCGCACGCCGACCAGGCGCGCGGCGGCCGCGATCCGGCGCAGGGTCCGGCGCTGAAGGATGTCGTGCACGGTCAGCTCCAGACCCGCCCGCTGCGCCCGGCCAGCCAGCAGGACCGCCTTGATGGAGTCGCCGCCCTCGGCGAAGAAGTTGGCGTCCGGGCAGGTCGGCGGCGCGGAGAGGACCTCGCTCCACAGCGCGGCGACCACGGCGAGCTGCGGGTCGGCCGCGTCCAGCGCTCCTTCCCCCGTGGCGGGCGCGGGGCGTTCGGCCAGCTCCCGGCGGTCGACCTTGCCGTTGCCGCGCAGCGGCAGCCGGTCAAGGACCTCGTACCGGTCGGGGCGGGCGTAGAACGGCAGCCGGTCGGCCGCGAGCGCAGCGGCAGCTTCGGGCAGGGCGGCCGGGTCGGCGCCGGGGGCGGGGACGAGGAACGCGGCGAGCACCGGTGTGCCGCCGGTGGTGGTGACGGCGGCCGCTGTGATGCTGGGGTGGCCGGTCAGGACGGCTTCGATCTCGCCGGGTTCGATGCGGTAGCCGTGGATCTTGAGCTGGTCGTCGCTGCGGCCGAGCATCACCAGCTGCCCGCCGGGACTGAGGAGGGCGAGGTCGCCGGTCCGGTAGGAGCGGGTGCCGGTGTGCGGGTCGGTGGTGAAGCGGGCGGCGGTCTCGGCGGGCCGGTCCAGGTAGCCGGCCGCGACACCGGGCCCGGTGACGACGAGTTCCCCGGCGGTGCCGGGCAGGGCGAGCCGGCCGTCCGGCGTGCGCAGCTCGATCGTCGTGTTGTGGATCGGTGTGCCGATGGGCACCGGGCCGGCCGCCGGGTGCTCGCCCAGGCGCAGGGTGTGGGCGCAGCAGCCGACGGTGGCCTCGGTGGGTCCGTACTCGTTGGTGACGAGCAGGCCGGGTGCGTCCAGGAGGTCCAGGGTGGCGGCGGTCAGCTGCTCGCCGCCGACGACCAGGTGCCGGGCGGCTGCGGTGATCTGGGCGCCGGTCAGGAAGGTGGTGAGCAGGCGAAGGCCGCCGGGGGTGACCTTCAGCGGGCTCAGGTCGCGGGTTCGGGTGAGGGCTGTGGCCAGGTCCGTGGGCTCGTCGGAGGGCAGCAGGGTGACGGCCTGGCCTGTCAGCAGCGGCAGGAACAGGCTGGTGATGGTCATGTCGACGCTGATCGAGGAATGGGCCAGGGTGCCGCTGCCGTCCGTGGTGCCGTAGTGGCGTGAGGCCCAGCGGAGGTAGTTCATCAGCGCCGTGTGGCTGATGGGGACGCCCTTGGGGCGGCCGGTCGAGCCGGAGGTGTAGATCACGTACACGTCCGTCTCCGGCCCCGCGCCGACCGGCTCCGGTTCGGCCGCCGGGGTGCCGGGCGGCAGCGCGTCGATGCGCAGCACGGGCGCGCGGCCGCCCGACGGGAGGTGGGGTTGGTGCTGGTCCGTGACGAGCAGTCGCGGGTCGGCGTCGGCGAGCAGGTCGGTTACCCGGCCGGCCGGGAGGGCTGGGTCGATCGGCACGAACGCGGCGCCGCGGCGGGCGACGGCCAGCAGCACGGCCAGCAGCGGCACCCGGCGGCTCATGCACACGGCTACCCGGTCCCCGGCGGCCACACTCCGGTCGGCCAGCGTCCGGGCGAAAGCGGCGCTGGCGGCGTGCAGTTCGCGGTAGTTGACCTCCTGGTCGTCGTCGCGGGCGGCGCAGGCTGCTGGGGTGCGCGCCGCCTGGGCGTCGAACGCCTCCACCAGCGTGGTGGGCGCCGCGGTGCCGGAACCGGCCTGGTCGGCGCCGTGCAGGCGACTCTCTAAGGTGAGCGGGTCCAGGATCCGTGCGACCGCGGCCGCGGCCGGGGTGTCGATGTGCTCCGGCAGGCCGGTGCACAGGGCGCCCAGCCAGTCGGCCAGGCGTCGGGCGCTTTCCTCGGTGACGGCGGCGCGATCCGCGTCCACGGTGAGGCGGAGCCGGCTGCCGACGTGCAGGGAGTGCAGGTCGAGGCGGATGCGGTCGGTCGCGGCCCGGAGCGCTTCGACGGTGACTTCCAGGTCCGGTCCGAAGTCCAGCGGGGACGCATCCACGTGCCGGAATCCGGCGGTGAACTCGCCGCCCGGCTGCGGGTGGGTGAAGAAGTCGCCGAACTGGGCGGCGAGCACGTTCTCGCGGTGGCAGCCGCGGACGGTATCCGCGAGCGTGTCGGCGGTCTGTGGGCGTACCGGCACGGGGACGCAGCGGCCCAGTAGGCCGATCGCGTCCGGCAGTTGCTCCACCGGTCCGGGGGTGAACAGGCCCAGGGCCCCGTCCTCGCCGGGCGCGATCCGGTTCAGCAGCAGCCGCCACGCCGTCACCACGACGTCGTCCACGCCGACATCGAGGTCCCGGGCGAGGCGGACGAGCCGGTCTGCGGCAGCGTCGTCCAGCGGCACGGGAAGGTGCAGGCGCGGGCCGGGCGTGGCGGTGCGCATTACCAGGGCGCGGGCCAGATCCTCGGCCGTCGTGTCCAGCCGGCGGGTCTGCCAGTGCTCGCGGCCGGCGGCGGCTCCCGGGTCGGTGAGCAGGCCGGTGAGGAAGGCGTCGACGGTCTGCGGGTCCGGGCCGCTCGCCCCGGCGGCGGCCGCGGTCCGGTAGCCGGCGGCGACGGCCGCGGCGGCGCGCAGGAGGCCGGTGGTGTCCATCGAGCCGAGCGCCGGGCTCAGGCAGAGGGTGTGGCTGCTGGAGGCGAGGCGGACGAGCCGGACCAGCGGCTGCGCCACGTCGGCGGCGGTCGTGTCGAGGCGGCGGCGCAGCGCGGGGTGCTCGCGCACGGAGTGCTCGGCGGCCGCGCGGAGCCGGTCGGCGTCCAGCGGTCCGGTCAGCCGCAGTTCGAGTATGGGGGCCGTGAAGGCGGCCTCGGGGTGGGAGGCCAGGTGGAGGTGCTGCGGTGCGGCCGGTGCGACGGTCGGGCCGTCGGTGGGGTCGATCTGCCACACGGTGGTGGCGGGTCGGGGGCTCGTGGTGGTCACCGGGGTTCGCCGTCCTCTCGCAGGTTGGCCAATCGGTCACGGACCAGGTCGTGCACGGTGGCGGTACCGGGCCGCAGGAGGTCCCGCAGTCGCTGCAGGGGCAGTTCGGGCAGGGTGCAGAGCGCGGCCAGGACGAGCGGGTACGCCTCGGCCAGCCACGGCGGATCCACGGGGTGACGGGCGCGGGCGTCGAACCGCAGCAGCGCGCTGGCGCCGTCGGCGTGTTCCCGGACATCGAGCATCAGCGGGTACGGCACCGGCCACAGGGCCGGTTCGCTGCCCGTGATGGCGCAGCCGTCGAAGCGCAGCGGGTGCGTGGCGGGTGGCTGCAGGGTGAAGAGCGTGTCGAAGACCGCCCCGGCGCCGTCGGCGACCAGCCCGTAGGGCACCTCGGCGTAGGTCAGCGCCTTAGCCACGGCGGCAACTGCCGTATCGAGGTGCCCGCCTGCGGTGGCGGACCAGTCGAAGTGGACAGGGACGGGCACGAGGTTGGCGAAGAAGCCGACCGTGTCGGCGAACACCTCCTCGTTACGGCCCGCGACCGGGCAGCCTGTCACCACCGCATCCGTGCCGGCCGTGACCGCGAGCAGGAGCTGCCAGGCAGCGAGGTGGACCGCGACCGGGGTGACGGACCGGCTTCGCGCCGCCGCCCGCACCGAGGCCAGAAGGTCGGAGTCCAGTGCGAAGCGAAGGTGGCGGGGCTCGGAGGGCAGACCGGAGGGCGTGCTCCAGGGGCGGGCGGACGCCCGATCGAGCGCGGCGCGGACGGCGGCCGCGCCCTGGTCGAACGCGGCGCTCTCGCGCCGCCGAACGGCCGTGGCGCTGTACTGGGCGAATGTCGCACCGACCGGCACGCTGGCCAGGGCCTTGGGGTCCGCGTACAGGGCGCCCAGGTCGTGCTGGAGGATGTCGACGGACCCGCCGTCGCCCGCGCTGTGGTGCAGCATGAGCAGCAGCTCATGGTCGTCCGCGCCCAGCCGCAGCACGGCCGCGCGCAGCATCACGTCCCGGCCGATGTCGAACCGCGCCGAGAAGAACCGGCGGGCCAGCAGGTCCGCCTGGCCGGGACGCTCGGTCTCCGGCAGGTTCGACACCTCGTGGACCTCGATGTCGACCCCCTCACCGGCGGTCAGCTGGCGCTGCACCAGCGCCCCTCCGTCGTCGACCAGCACAGTGCGCAGGGCCGGGTGCCGGGCGACGACCCCCTCCAGCGCCGAGCGGAGCCGGCCGAGATCGAGCGGGCCGGCGATCCGGTACGCCAGAGGGATGACCTGAGCGTTTCCGCGCCCGCCGATCGCCTCCGCCGCCCAGACGCGCTGCTGCCCGAGCGACGCCGGCCCGGCCTCCGCGTCCGCCAGCGGCTCGATGGCCGGCCGCAGCTCCGCGCCCGCCTGCCGGGCCGCCCCGCGGACGGTCGGATGCGCCAGAAGCTCGTGGACCGCCAGCTCCACTCCGTGTTGGCGAAGGCGCGCGCAGATCACCGCGGCGGTCAGCGAGTCGCAGCCCAACATGAACAGGTCGTCGTGGACGCCGATCGGCGCAACCTCGAGCGTCTCCTCCCACACCGCAGCGATCCTGCGCTCCGTCTCGGTCTGCGGCGCGACGTAGGGGGTGGTGGACGTCGTCTCGCCGGGGCGCCGGTAGGCCTCAGCGGCCCGCGCGGCGGCCTGCTGCGAGACGGGCCAGCGCACCCGCGACGGAACCCTGGTGGGCGGGCGCTCACTGGCGATCGGGGCCGCGGCGGCGGTCTGCGGCGCAGTGAGGCGCCGCCAGTCCAAGCTCGCGGCCGCCGAAGCATCCACCAGATCGGGCGCATCCGAGAGGTTGAACCGGGTCCGGGCAGCGTCCGCGAACTCCAGGGCCGGCCGGTTGCGCGGGCCCGGCGTGCCGGTGAGAGCGATGCCGTCCAGGCCAAGAGGCCCGGCCCGCCCGGCCAGCTCCCGCAGGACACACCACTCGACGTTGCGTCCCAGGGCGCGGCAGCTGACGAAGAAGTCCCTCACCCGCAGCACCCGGCCGTCGGCATCGGCCGAGGCGAAGCCGACGAGCCCGTAGTCACCGAAGCGGTCGCGCACCCGGACCGACAACGCCACCCCGGGGGCCGCGAGCACCTGACGGACCGTTCCCGGCGTGTGGACGCGCAGCGCCAGGTTGAACTGGGTGGTGCGGGCCGCGAGCTGCGCGATCCGCTCCACCTCGTCGTCCGTCGCCTCGGACACCTCCACACGAAGGTCCAGCTGCTCCAGGTACTCGGCCGTCGTCGCCGCCTGCGCCGCAGTCCTCCGGCGTCGGGCCTCCCCCGCGATCAGGGCCGTCCGCGCGCGGTCCTCCGCGGTCCCGGTGCCCTCCAACGCCAGCTGCCACGTCCCACGCAGGGCGGCGGTGAACGCCTCAGCCTCGGCGGGCAGGTCGACGACTGTGACTCCCGGGTGCGCGATGGCCACCTCGACCCGCTCGGCCGCGCTGTCGTCGACGAAGACCAGCGACTCCACCGCGAAGCCGAGCTCCTCGGCGATCTCACCGACGGCGACGGACTTCGGGCCCCAGCCCGCTCGCACCACCGTGAAGTCCTGCAGGCTGAGCGGCATCTCCGGGTGAGTGGCGAACACCGCCTCCACGTCGGCCGGGTTGTTGCGCGAGCATAGGCACAGCACCCGCCCGGCCTCCAGTTGCGCGCGCAGCGCCTCCTGCACCAGCCGGTAGGGGCCACCCGTGTGCACGTTCTCGGGTCCTATTTCGCCGCACACTCCGCCCCACAGTGTGTTGTCACCGTCCACGACCACGGCCTTGACCACTGGCCGATGCACGGAGGTCATCCGTCGCAGCACTGCCTCTGCCCACGCCAGCACCACACCCGGCCTCTCGGCGGCGACGTCGGCTGGCGGGAGGGGTGGCGGCTCGACCCAAGTCAGGCCGCGGGCCGCGACGGCCTGACGGGCGATCCGCGTCTCAGCGGGCATCGCGCCGGGGCGAGCGGTCACGTACAGCGGCAGGGCTGAGGTCTGGGCCCAGCGCTCGGCGGCCGCGATCTGGCGCTCCGTCCACGGCGCTTCGGGGCGCGAGGCACCGGGCCGCAGGCCGTACAGCATGTAGATCTCCGATCCGGCGAACAGCGCGTCCTGCTCGACGACCGTCTCGAAGCCCCAGCGTTGAAGGAGGGTTCGGAGCCTGTCCATCCGTCCGTCCCGGTCGTGGACCTCGGCGACGACCTGACCGATAAGGGGCCAATGTTCGTCGTCGAGCCCGGCGAGGACGTCCTCCTCGGCGCGCTCGGCGTCGACCTTCAGGAGGTCAATGCGGCGCACAGCGTTGTCGCGGATCCAGTCCGACAGGCGGATCACCGGAACCTGGAGCTCCTGCCGCTCGGCCGTACGTGCGCGGACTGTCGGCGCGAGGGCCTCGGCGGCGGCCGCTCGCAGCTCGGCGGGGAGTCCGGGAAGTGCGTCGGCTTGGTGGCGGGCGTACTCCCCCACGATGTGCTGGTCGCCCTCGGCGTCGGCGTAGAAGCCAGATTGCAGCGACGACTGCGGATAGAAGGTGAGCGCGCGGACGCCTGCGCTCGCTCCGGCGGCAGCGCAGCTCACCGTGCCGCTGATCCCGTACAGGCTCATGTTCGTCTGCAGGGCGCGGGCCACGACGGGGACCGGCTCGAAGGCGTGGATCGTGACCTGGTTCGCCTGCGCGGCGGCGAACAGCGCGAACATCCCGATGTTGGCCCCGACATCGACGACGGTGTCGCCGTCGCAGAGCTGTACGCCGTGTCGTAGGTACTGGTTGCGTACGACGATCTCGTCGTAGAGCTCACGCGTCTCGTTCGCGTTCGTCTGCGCGATCGCGCGGCCGTCCGGCAGCACTCCCAGGCCGGCCCCCAGCGCGTCCTCACCTCCCGGGGCGTCCTCGGTCCTCGGCTGCGGGAGGCTACCGAGGCCCTGCTCAAGGACGACGAGGTTCGCTCCGCACGCCGTCGGCCGGTCCCCTTCCCCAGCTGGCCCGGACGCCTGCGTCTGCTCGGTCTCGACACGGTGCACCCTCACGGGCAGCCCGACCGCGTACCCCCAACCCTGAAGCGCGGTGGTCACTTCAGCGAGGCCGGCACCACCCAGGACCTGGATCTCGAAGCCCAGCGGCCCGGCCTGCTCCGCGGCCTGCGCCACGGTCAGGTCCGGTGCAGCAGCCAGAGAATGCAGTACGGCTTCGACCAGACTGGCGAGTGCCCACAGCCTGTCTTCGTCGGCGGCACTGGGCAGAGCGCTGAGGGTCCACTCCCAGCGCGCCGGAGTGACACGGACCGAGCAGGCGAGTGGAGACAGCGCCGGGGGCGGGTTCTGCCCGGCGGCCAACAAGTGGAATGCCGGGAGCGCACTGGAGTCGATCAGCTGCTGCAGGCGCGGGAGCCCGCCGACCTCGGCCTGAGCCAGCGAGCTGTCGGCCCACCGTGCGGAGAGGTGGCGGATCGGGGCCTGCGGAAGCACCTGCAGAGCCTCAACCCGCGATGGCTCCCCAGCCGCGGTGGTGCCGCACACCATCCGCACGTCTTCGACGCCGGAGCTGATCGCCAAGACGACCGCGAACGCTGTTCGTGCGAGCAGGCCGGCGTCGAAGTCGGCTGCTGCATCCGTCCAGCCGACGGGCAGGCGGGTGAGGGATGACACCGTCAGCCGATGAGACCCCCGGTCGGGGGTCGCATCGGCCCGGCGCGTGCACGGCCGTCCTAGATCGGCCCGTTCAGTCCGTGCAGACGCCATTCTTCCCCCTCGTCGACGTGCACATCCCAGGCTCACGACAAGTCGGCTTCATGCGGCCGAGACCCCGTACCGTCTGGGTTCTACGGACGCGCCAGTTGGCCGCCCTCAAGGAGACCGCCGGTAGGCAGCGGCAGGAAGAGCGCTGTCGTCATCTCGAGTGGCCTCGCGGTCATCCAGCGGTCATCCACCTGCCCCCGGGGTCTCCCATGAAGGGCTTCGCCCGGGGACACTTGGACTGTTGGTCCAGCAGCGGAGGGGAGCACTGTTGAGCGAGGTCGGGGATCTTCTCGACTACCTCGTCGCACATCACGGGGGAAAGGCCGAAGCGTTCTTGAAACGGATCGCGGCCCGCCATGAGCACATGGGGTTCGGCAGCATGGCAACCCACAAGCAGAAGCTCCACCGCTGGAAGACCGGCACCCATCCGGACAGAAACACTCAATTCGCGCTTGCCGATTTTCTGGGTTTCCCCCGGCGCGACGTGGTGGAACTCGGCTGGCCGGCCTGGCTGCATCGCGCAGTCCCCGATGCGCTGCTCGCACCGCGCCGCGCGACCCCGACCGCGCTGAAGGCCCCACGAAAGGCCGGTGAAACCGTGGAACGTCGTCGGTTCATGATCACAGCCGCCGCCGGTGGCATGGGCCTCGCCCTTGCACCCGGCGCCCCAGCCACGGCCCGTGCCAGCCGCAGAGTCGGCGATGGCCTGGCCGCCCTTCACGAACAGCGCTTGATCGCCCTACGGCACCTTGACGACAAGGTCGGCTCGGGCCACGTCTACAACGCTGCCGTCAACGAGTTCGACATGATCACGGGAGCGCTGCGTACCGCGTCCTACAGCGAGGGGACTGGTCGGCGTCTGCTTGCCGCCGCGGCCGACGCACAGCGGGCAGCCGGCTGGACCGCTTACGACAGCGGGCACCCCGACCGCGCGGAGACCCACTTCGCGGACGCCTCTGAAGACGCACTCTCCTCCCAGGATCCAGAGGTCCTGGCCACGACCCTCTCCTTCTGGGCCATCAAGCTGTACTCAACCGGTGCACCCCAGGAAGCAGTTTCGCTCGTGGAAGCCGCGAAGGTTCACGGTCGTGCAACCGGATCCGCCCGGATGCTCGCGATGCTCCACGCCCGGGCCAGTCGAGCCCACGCGCGAGCGGGCGACCTGCGTGCTTCCGACAGGGAAGCGAATGCAGCCATGGATGCCTACAGCAACGCCATCTCCCTCACCGAGGATCTACCGTCGTTGTACTGGGTCAACCTGGGTGAGATCCACCAACTCCTGGGCAGCTCCGCGCTCAACCTCGGTCATCCCGCCCGCGCACTGGACCACTTCCAACAGGCCGCCACCGTCGGCTTGGCCGAACTCCAAGAGAGTTACGACGGTGATTCCTTCCCTCGAGGGGCGGCGATCTACGAGGCCCGCGCCGCCGAAGCGCACCTCGAACTCGACGCTATTGAAGAAGCCGTAGCCGTGGCCCACCTCGCCGTCGAGCACATGGGCGGCGTGAACTCCGCCCGCGGCAGCAGCGCCCTGGCCGATCTCCGAACGAAGCTGCGGGTACATCGGAGCGTCCCGGAAGTTAGAAACTTCCTGGAATTTACCGCGTAACCGAGCCCCGTCTTCGGTCGAATCGGTGATCTCTGACCGGCGCTGGCCGACTCAGTCAGCCAGGCCCAGGAGCTTGCGAGAACGGCCGCAGCCCTGGGCCTCAGCCGGGCTACAGGAGCAGGCCGGTGTGGGAGTGGGACGCCGGCTTCTGCCGGATGACCTTCCTGAGTGCCCGGTTGATTTCGGGGTTGCGGCCGGGAACGTACGAGCGGATCGGCTCGTAGCCGCATGCGGTGTACAGGCCGAGAGCGGCAACGTTGCGTATACCGGTCTCCAGCAGGATCTCGGTGGGACCGCGGCCGAGCACGTCATTTTCCAGAGCGGTGAGAATCCGGCGCCCGAGTCCCTGCCCGCGAGCGGACGGCAGCACGTACATCCGCTTGATCTCGGCGGCCGAGGTGTTGAGGGTGCGCCAGCCCCCGCAGGCCAGTGCCGGTCCGTTCCCCGGCCGAGCGACGAGGAAAAGGCCGCCGGGAGCGTCGAATTCCGCGTCCTCGGTAGCTTCGGGGTCGTCGGCGGTGCCGTAGGTGGCCAGCTGCTCATGGTGAAGGGCTTGGACGAGGACGCGAGCGTCGGGGCTGCCGTAGGGGACGGCAGTGAGCGTCCATTCCGGGGCGGCCTGGAACAGCGAGGTCATGGTGTCGATAGTGCCGTGTCGAGGGCGCCCAGCGCATCACTGTGTCCGGCGCCGCACAGTTGCCGGCCGACGCCGTGCGGACTCGGATGAGGAGGCTGCGGCAATCGCAGGGGCAGGACGGCATGGCCCGGCGCGGCGCCGAGAGGCTCTGGAGGACTGGGCGGCGGTCTCAGAAAGCGGTGTGGGTGTCGCTTCGCGGATCCCCGGTTACCAAATGGTCGTCGTAGAGCCCGTCCTGCGCCAGACGGCGCCAGGGCCGGGCGTAGCGGAGGGCCACGTCTATGTCCGGGTCGGCCGAGTCGAGGTCGATGTCCGCGACCGCCAAAGCGGGTTGCCCTTCGGTAGGGCATTGTGCGATCCACCGGCCGCCGGGCGCCACGATCCCGGACGGCACTGTCGCGCTGAACTGCGCCGGCACGGCGTAGCCCACCCAGTAGCAGTACAGCGTCCCGTAGGCCTGGGCGATGCGCGCCCTCGGAGCATCGTCAACCATCACGGAGAGCAGGACGCAGTCGACGCCCAGGCGCTCGTATTCGTCGAAGAGTGGTGGAAAGTTCGCCTCGACGCACAGAGCGCAGCCGATCCGGATGCCGTCCACCTCGAAGACGACCGGCTCACGCCCGGGGGTGTACAGGTAGGAAACCTCGGTATGCGACAGGAACCGCTTGTCGTACCTGGCGACCAGCTCGCCACGGTCAGAGACGATGTAGAAGCTGTTGTGGGGCCTGCTCGGCGGCGTGAGCGGATGGAGCGACCCGAACGCCGTCCACAGCCGTAACTCCCCAGCCAGCGCAGCGATCGACTCAGCCTCCTCCCGCAGCACGTCCCAGGCGGCACGACTCCAGTCGGCCGGGACCAGCTCGCCGTCCGGGCCAGCCGCCATCACATGCTTGCTCGGATAGACGATCGCCCCCTCGGGGAACTGCACCAGGCGCGCGCCCGCGTCGGCGGCCTCAGCCATCAGGGCCCGGATCTCCTGCCCAGCTGCTCGCAGCGCGCCTCGGTCGGTGGGATCCTCCGGCACAGTGCTCTGCGCGACAGCCAGCCGCAATGTCCTCACCATGGCGCGGACGCTACGGCATCTCCGCCCTGGTGGCCTGAAGGTCCGGTGGACCCGGCCGGATCCGCGTGGTTCCTGTCCGGTTCGCCGGCCGTGACCGGCGGGATGGCACGCCGACCACAGGTCGTGGCGGGCCCGCGTTCGTCCTGTCGCGCAGCCGCTGCAAGACCGCCTCGCAGGGGCCGGAAAGCACGCCCGTCAGGTCTGCTCCGGGCTGCTCCCGCTTAGGAACTCGCGGGCTCCGCGGAGCCGGGTGCGCAGTTTCTGCTGGGTGGCGCGGTTGTCGAGTCGTACGTCGAGCCCGCCGGGCAGTCCCGTGTCCGAGCGGCGTGCGGAGGGCAGCCGGGCGGGGTCGAGTCCGTCGCGGCGTGCGATGAGCTCGCCCAGCTCGTAGCGGCTGAGCGCGTCCGGCCCAGCGAGGTGGAACACGCCGGCGGCGTCGGACCGGGTGATCTCCCACAGAGCGACAGCCAGGTCTGTCACGTGGACGGGGCAACGGATGTCGTCGGTGAACAAGGCGCCCTTCCGGCTGCCGGTGGCCAGCGCATGCACCAGCCGCTCGTGCTCGGACCGGCCGTTGCCGATGATCAGGGAAGTACGGGCGACGGCCGCGGTGTTGGGGCATAGGAGGCGTACGGCGGTCTCGGCGGCTGCCTTCGCGGCCCCGTAGGGGGTGAGTGGGTCCGGAAGGCAGGACTCGTCGTAGCGGTCACGGCCCGTGCCGGAGAAGACGGCGTCGCTGGAGACGTGTACCAGGCGGATGCCGCGGCCGGCCGCAGCTTGGGCGAGGCGGATCCCGCCTTCGGCGGTGACTGCCCAGTCCGCTCCGCCGCTCGTCGCATTGATCACCACGGCCGGAGCCACCGTGTCGAGGACCTCCTCCAGGCGGAGGGGGTCGCGAAGGTCGAGGTGATGCCAGGTTGCCCCGTCGCCGCTGCCGGGTCGGGAGTGGAAGGTGGCGGCCGGGTGCAGGCCCGCGGACACCGCCTGGCGTACCAGCTCGGCGCCCAGAAAGCCGTTGCCGCCGATGATCAGCACAGTCATGCCGCCTCACGCTACGGGCGAGCGCCACCGCCCCGAGCTACTTCGGCAGAAATCACGATCAGCCAGCCAAGGAGGCAGGAGCGCCGGCCCGAACCACGAATACCGCTCCGGCCGTCGGCCGACCTGGCCAGCCGGTCAGTGCTCTCTTCTCAGGCAAGAACGCCGCTGCGTTCGGCGAGGCCGCGGAGTTCCGTTGACGTGGGGCCAGAAACCAGCAGGCTGGAGATCAAGGCCTTCGTCGCAGGTCGGGCGTGGGTCTCCTGTGGAGCGCATCGCTCGGCGGCCAGCAGCGTGCGGACGCAGTCGCTGCGGCGGCCGAGGCGGTCGTAGGTGACGGCGATGTCCCCGAGGGCGCGGGAGCGGCGTTCGACGCTGGGCAGCGCCTTCAGCGAAATCGTGCGAGCGGCATCGAGCGCGGCCCGGGGATCGCCGGCGTGGTTCTCGGCGCTGATCCTGTGAAGTTGCACGGTGAGGGGGCTGAAGCCGCCGCCGTGGTCGCGCAGCAGGGTGACGCCGCCGAGTTCCTTGGCGATGGCGGCAGCTTCGTCGGTCAGGTCCCGCATTCCGTCCCGGTCGCCTCGGCGCGCGAGGGTGTACGACGCACTCTGGACCAGGAGGCCGCGGACGGCGGACCCGGCGCGTCCGGTGCCTCGGAGATCCGGGTGATCAGCGGCGGAGAGCGCGAGGGACAGCGCTTGTTCGTGCCATCCCGCCTTCCTGGCGAGGACGGCCAGCTGACGGGCGGACTCGGCGACCGCGAGGACGTCTCCCGCCGACTGGGCGAGCTGCCGTGCGCGGTCGGCGGCCATCCAGCCGAGCTGCTGCTCGTCCATCTTCACGAGCATGCGGGTGGCCAGGAGGTAGCCCTTGGCCAGGAGGGAGTGCTGCTCCGTGTCGTCGCCGCTGGTGGAGAGCGCGTGGCCGGCGCGGATGAGGCGGGGCAGGCGCACGGCCAGGGAGGCGTAGCGGCAGGCGTCGAAGTCGGCGAGCGCGCGGGTGAAGTCGGTAGCGAGCGCCTCGGGCGAGGATGGCGCGGCCGCGGCCGTCCCCAGTCCGAGCATCGCGTCCCGGAGCCGGGTGACGAGCAGCTCGCCCAGCAGGGCCTCGTCGGCCTGCGCGGTTCCGCTCCCGAGCAATGGGGCAGCGGCCGTGGCCGCCAGGCCCGCGAGCAACTTGCGTCGACGCACCGGTCCTTCACCGTCCTCCCGCCCGGGTGTACCTACCCTAGGGGCCGGGAGTCGGGGAAAGACGCTGATTGCGCCGACCGGCTGACCATGTCGAGTGCCCGGCCGGGGTGCGGGCGGCGTCAGCCCGAATGCCTGATGCGGGAGTTCGAGGGCGTCGGCGAAGCATCGCAGGACGTCGACGTCGGTCATCGGTGAGATGCCCCGCTCGTACCGGGAGACCTGCGCCCCGGAGTATCCGGTCATCGTGCCCAGCTCGGCGAGCGTGAGGCCCTTCGCCTTCCGCGTCTGACGTACCAGTTCCCCGGGCTTCACCTCAGCCCCCGAGGGCGCTCATGATCCGTTAATCGCATCTGTACCTCGTTCCCGCCGTTAGCCGAGGCTGCGCCGCTCCCACCGTAGTCCTAGGACTGCATGGCTGACAGGCCGTTTGCATGAGATGCAAACGGCTTTGCAAGCCAGGACAGCGCCCCTCCCGCCGGTGGGCCGGCAGCAGCGACCTTCGACTGCGAGCGGCCCGCAGCCACGGGCCGCCCCAGATTCCGGGAGGTCCTGATGCAGTCCGCGAATCCCATCCCGTCCACGGCGCCGGCGGCCGATGACCGCCTCACCCCCGCCTACTACGTCCGTCCCGAGGGTCTCAGCCCGTACATCACCCGGTTGTTGGCGGGCTGCTCCACCGTCTTCGACATCAAGGCCACGATGGCCGCCGGCCTCGACCACGGGGGCGAGGACCTGCGGGCAGGGCGGGGCGTGGTCGAGGACGGCGCACTGCTCCAGGGCGACGTGATCGTCCAGGCGGGGGCCCGCATCGAGGCGGGAGCCCAGGTGATCGGACCGGTCCTGGTGTGCGCGGGGGCCGTCGTGGCGGCCGGCGCGCTGGTGCGCGACCACAGCGTGATCGGCCCCGGCTGCCGGGTCGGGTTCGGCGCGGAGATCACCCGCAGCCTGCTGGCAGGGCACGTCTTCATGAAGCACCCCTGCTTCATCGGCGACTCGGTCATCGGCCGGCGCGTCAACATCGGCTCGTTCTGCTCCACCACCGGACTGCGGTGCGACCGCGGACCCGTCGCCGAGCCGGCACTCGAGGAGATCACCGTCAACCTCGACGGGCAGCGGATCCCCACCGGTCAGACGAAGTTCGGAGCCGTCATCGGCGACGAGGTGGCGCTGCCCGCCGGAACCGTGCTCTCGCCGGGCACCCTGATCGGGCCGGGCACGGTGGTGTACCCGCGCGACCACATCGGCGGCTTCCTGCCCGCCGGCTCCCGGGTTCGGTGACGGCCGTGGCCACCGCACCCACGCGCGACGCCCTGGACACCACCCTCGTGCGGGTCACCGGCGGGCGCCCGCTGTCCGGCCGGATCCCGGTGCAGGGCAGCAAGAACATCGCCCTGCACCTGTACGCCGCCGCGCTCCTTGCCGACGTTCCGGTCATCCTGACCGGCGCGCCGGACATCATCGACACCGGGGTGTGCGCGCAGATCCTGCGCCACACCGGAGCCCACGTCACCACCAGGGACGGCTGCTTCACGGTGACCCCACCGGACGGCATCTGCCCGGTCGTCCATCCCGAGCTCGGCCGCCGCGTCCGCACAACCGCCGTGCTGGCCGCAGCGGTGCTGGCCCGCACCGGGCAGGTGACCTTCCCCTATCCCGGCGGCGACGCGTTCTGCCCCCGCCTGATCGACCGGCACCTCGCGGCGATGCAAGCCGCCGGCGCCGAGGTCATCGCGACCGACACCGGCATCCGCGCCCGGTGCGATGCCTGCCGGGCGCGGGCGTTCACCGTGGACGTGAACACGCCGTACGGGCCGAGCCTCGGGGCGACGGTGACGGCGATGCTGCTGGCCGCCCGAGCGCACGGCACCAGCCTGATCACCCATCCGTCGATCGAGCCGGAAGTCACCGAAACCGCCCGCTTTCTGGCCGACCGGGGCGTCCTCGTCCACCTCGACCAGGAGGGCCTGCACGTGTCCGGCAGCGACTGGATCGCCGGCGGCACGTTCGCGGTGGCCGGAGACCGGATCGAGGCCGCCACCATGGTCATGGCCACCGCCGCGACCGGCGGCAGCGTCCACCTCGACAACATCACCGCCGCCGACTTCCCCAACGGCCTCACCCGCACCCTCGCCGCGGCCGGCATCACCTTGGCCGACGACGCGAGCGGTGGCGTGCGTACGCGCCTCAACGGGCCGCTTCAGCCCGTGGAGGCAGCGACCAGCCCGCACCCGGGCCTGCCGACCGACACCGCGCCGCAGCTGGCCGCGATGCTCACCCGGGCCGGCGGCACCTCGGTGATCGACGAGCGTATCTACCCCCGCCGCGACACCCACGTTCAGGGCCTGCGCGCCTTCGGCGCCGACATCACCGTCACCGGCTCGACGCTCCGCGTCCGGGGGCCGGCCCGCCTGAACGGCGCCACGGTGGAGGCCGCGGACATCCGCGCGGTGACCGCACTGCTGATCGCCGCACTCGCCGCCCACGGCACCTCTACGATCCGAGGGATGTTCCACCTCCGGCGCGGCTACGCACGCCTGCTGCCCAATCTGGCCACGCTGGGAGCCGAGATCACCACCATCCCCGGAGGCCCTTGATGCCCGTCCCGTCCACCGCCGATGACACCACCCGCCTCCGGGACACCCTCGACCAGGTCGTCGCCGACGGCGCCACCCCCGGTGGCGTCATCGCCTACGGCACCACCGGCGACAGCCCCGACTTCCTCAGCGTCGGCAAGGTCGCTCCCGAGTGTGGCGACACCGAACCCGACCAGGACACCGTCTACGACATCGCCTCGCTGACGAAGGTCGTGGCCACCTGGCCCCTGATCGGACAGGCCCTGGAGGCCGGGCTGCTCGACCTCGACGCCCCGATCCGCGACTTCCTGCCGCCGATGAACAGCGAGACCCCCAGCGGCGAGGCGACCGTGCGCCAGCTGATCGCGCACACCTCCGGCCTTCGCGCCTCCACCCGCCTCGACCACTACCGCGGCTCCGACCTGCCGCTGCACGAACTCCTGTGCCGCGAACCGCTGGAAGACGCCCCCGGCCAGCACCGGTACATCAACCGCGGCTACATCCTGCTCGGCCTGGCCCTCGCCCACATCCACGGCCGCCCCCTCGACCAACTCGGCGCGACCCTGTGGCAAACGCTCGGGATGGACGCCACCGTGTACGGGCCCGTCGCCCGCACACCCAAGGTCGCCCCGACCGAACAGCGCATCCCCGGCGCCCCGCGCATCTGGGGCGCCCCGCACGACGACAACGCCGGCCTCCTCGGTGGGATCGCCGGCCACGCCGGAGTGTTCTCCACCCCCAGCGACCTGGCGGTATACGCCCAGCGGCTGTTGGCCGCCCACGCGGACGACGACGAGCACGGCCTGGGCAACTGGCTGCACGCCAGCCTCGTCCCCCAGGCCCCGATCGAGCCCGGCCTGGACCGCGGCCTCTCCTGGATCCTCGCCGCCGGCGGGCGCGTCGCGTACCACCACGGGTTCACCGGCACGAGCCTCTACCTCGCGCCGACGACCGGCCGATACCTCGTCATCTGCACCAACGCCGTCTACAGCGGCAACGCCCGTACCAAGATCGCCCCGCTGCGAGTCCTCGCGCTCAAGACCATCTCCGCCACCTGACAAACGGAGGCATCCCCATGGGTGAGCTGCTGGCCGACCACACCACACTCCGCCTCGGCGGCCCCGCCGACCGGTTCCTCACCCACACCGATCCCGCCGCCTGGCCCGACCTCGCCTACGCCGCAAGCAGCAGCGACACAGCGCCGTTCGTGCTCGGCGGCGGCAGCAACACCCTCGCCGCCGACACCGGCTACCCCGGCACCGTGATCCGCATGGCCACCCGCGGCATCGCCGTACGCCCGCTCGGCAGCGACCACGTGGAGGTCACCGCCCAAGCGGGAGAGCCGCTCGACGCACTCGTCGCCTTCACCGTCGCCGAGGGCCTGTCCGGCATCGAGTACCTCGGAGGAATCCCGGGCACCACCGGAGCCGCACCGGTTCAGAACACCGGCGCCTACGGACAGCAGATATCCGACACCCTCACACGCCTCACCGTCTACGACTGGGCCCTGGGCCGCACCCGCGAATTACTGCCCGGTGATTGCGGCTTCGGCTACCGCACCAGCACGTTCAAGACCCAGCCCGGACGATTCACGATCCTCGACGTCAGCCTGCGTCTGGCACGTCAAGCATGCGCCTCCCCCATCCGCTACCAGCAGCTCGCCGACGCACTGGCCGTATGCCTCGGAGCCCAGCCACCACTCGCCGAAGCGGCCCAGGCCGTTCTCACCGACCGGCACAACCGCGGCCTGATCCTCCCTACCGACGGGCCGGACGCCCGCCAGGCCGGCTCCGTCTTCCTCAACCCACAGGTCCCCCGAGCCCAGGCGACGGCGATCCGCGCGGCCGACGGCCCCGTGCACAACAGCCCGGACGGCACCCTTCGCGCCAGCGCGGGATGGCTGCTGGAACAGACCGGATTCCTCCCCGGCACCCAGGTCGGCCCCGGGGTGTATTGCTCCCAGAACCGCGCCCTCACACTCACCGCTCGCGACAACGCCACGGCCACCTCCTTCACGACCGCGCTGCAAGATCTCGCTCATGAGGTTCTCACCACATACCGGATCCGCCTAGCGCCCGAGCCCGTCCTGCCGCACCAGAGGGGTCTTTCCCGTCGGCGCCCCCCTGGCGCTAACGGTGCCGATCACGACCGTCATCCGAGCGCGCAGCGCGACGGAGCCCGCTCTCAGGCCCGTTGCCTGACGTCCCTGACCTCGCCCTAACGGACGCCGGCCGCGACCTGCTTGATGTACGTCTCCAGCGGCTGGAACCCCCACGCGGCCCGCAACGCCTCGACCTCGTCCGGGTTGGCAACGGGGTACGGGATGAGCGTGCCGTCGGCGCCCTGCGTCAGCTGGGTGCCGAAGATCTGCTGCTCTCCTCGGGCGATCCGTACCCGGTCCTCCAGCAGGGCGCCGTGCTGCGGGTCGGCGTCGCCCACAGTCACGGCGGCCGAAAGAAGCTCCAGCACTCCTGCTGGAACTCGGGATGCCGGTCGGCATGCTGCGCCATTCACTAGTCAAGTCCCCTGTCGGACATGGTGTTGTCGGATGCCGGGGGGCGTGAGGGGGTGACGTACGAGCAGATTGGAGAGCGGTGATGTCCGCCGCTTCCGCGGGAGGACCTCGGCGATCGTGTTCACGATCAGGTCGTACCCGGCGCCGGCCTGCGGCCCCGAGGCGACGGAACCGGTCTTGGCCGCCGACCCCCGGGCGGGTCATTTCATACCGCGCTCTACGAAGTCAGCCAACCGGATCAGCCTGGCCTCGTCACTCCAGACCTCGCCGCCGCCGGTGACCAGCGGGTTGCTCGTACGCCATTCCGACACGACGTCGAGTACAGCTCGCTCCAGACGCAAGGCGTCCGGGTAGTTCGCGGTGGTGAAGGTGTCCACGATCGTGGCGCCCGCCGACTCGTGGGTCACCAGCCGGCGGTTGCTGCCCATCGTGGTGACGCCCACCTTGTAGAGGCCAAGGCCGTGGTAGTGGGCGATGTAGACACGGTGGGGAGCGTTATCGTCCCGAAGGCCGCAGCAGCGCGGGCACGACTCGTTATCGAGCATGTCGTCATGCCGCTCCAGCGCGCCGTCGATGACACCCTTCAAGTGGAAGGGATACGAGTTCAGGTAGCTGGCGAGCTTCTCTACGCCACCGGGCTGGTCGGGCCAGTCCAGCGCGTTCAGCGCTTCCATCAACAGGTGGTCGCGCTCCCGCTGACCCAGCTCCCGTCGGTCAACCTGCCACCGGACCGCCAGCGCCTGTGCGAACTCCTGCAGGTCGGCGGTGAACTGCGCAGAGCGCTGGTACCACCGGCACGGGTGCTCCCAGGGAAAGCCTCGCCAGCCGTGCCGGTGCTTGAGCTGCCGCCGCAGTCGCCGCTCCTCCGCACTCCGAAGGTCCGAACCGTAGTGGACGCGGCGGCCACGCAGGGGTTTCAGGCGCGCAATCTGCGCAAAGCGCCGATCCACGTTCATCCGCTCATAGCTGGTCCAGGCGGCCCGCCGCTCTTGCAGATACTCCTCTCCCTCAGCCTTCGTCAGGCTCCTGAGCTGCGGATACGTGGATATCGCGTCGGCCGGTATGCGGTCGTGCCATGCCATCGGGTGCGGTGCTCCTGTGGATCTTGGTTCGGCGAGCGACGCTACCTGGTGGGTACGGCGCCGGCGGGCCCGGGCCCCCGCATGCCGCCTGCCCGGGAGATGGTCAGGGCACCAGGTCAGCCTGCTTCGGGTGCATGGCGGCCCGACGTCGAGGGCGGGCGCCGACCATTCGTCCGGTCCTGGCCCGGCTGGCCGGGAGCACGGGCGCCAAGTCTTGAATGTCTTGACATTCAAGACTCTCAAGAGCAAGGTTCGGGCATGACTGAGATTCCAGCCCCCACGGGGGAGTGCTTTTGCGGGTGTGGGTCCGCCGCCCGGCCAGGCAACTACTTCAGGCAGGGCCACGACAAGAAGGCCGAGGGCGATCTCAACGCGCTCTTTCACGGCGACCGGGTTGTCCAGCGGCTTGTCGACCGCGGGTACGGGCCGGGCGGCGAGAACCTGCATCGTGCGGCCATCGACGCGGGTGTTCGGGAGGCGTGCGGTGTGGTGGAGGGCTGTCCGGCCAGCGGTCGGCCCGGCAGCGCGGAGCTGAGAAGGCACCGGGCCACCCACACACGCTCCGTCGGCAGCTGACGGGAAGCCTCCTCACCGGGCAGGGGGCTCCTGCTCGGGCAGGACGATGATGCGGGTGCCGTTGGGTGCGGTGCGGCCGAGGAGGCGCAGCTCGTCGATGTTGCGGACGAAGATGAGCAGCCCCTTGAGTTGCTCCCAGTCGACGAATTGGGGCCGCGGACGCAGGACGGCATAGGGCCGGTCGCCCGCGTACAAGGGCGTGCCCAGGGCCCAGCGGCGGTCGCCGTCGCGGTGGCTCGGTTGGGCGTTGACGCCCAGGAGGAGGCGGGTCTCGGCGACGGCGGCGGTGTGGAGGTGCTCGCGCTCGCGGCTGGGGAGGTTGACCTGCCACTCCGGCTCGGGACGCGGGGCCGTGCGGCGGCCCTGCTCGGGCACGGCGGGCTGCTGAGCCGGGGGCTTGGGCGGCGCGGCCGCGAGGGCTGCCACCCTGGCTCGGCGCTCCGCTTCCCGGCGGCGGCGCTCTGCCTCTTGGATTCGCTGCTGTTCTTCGAACTCGGCGACCGCGCGGTCGTGTGCCTGCTGGTAGGCCGCGGCGGCGGTGATGTACTGCGGTGCGGTCCACACGCCGGTCCAGGCGTGCTGGTCGGTGTGCAGCCAGCTCGGTAATCGGTGAGGGACGGCGCGGCCGGTCAGCGCCCAAGCGGTGAACGAGCGCAGGTCGGCGCCCGTCTCGTGCCACTCGCCGTGGCCGACGGAGCGGCACAGGAAGTCCTCGTCGCACGTGTCGACGGTGAAGCGGGCCAACCCGCCAGCCACCGTCCAGTTCGGCTCGCCCTCGCTCGGTGGCCGGACGTGGATGGAGGGCACTTCGCCGACCCAGGGCCGCAGCTTGGCAGCGACCCAGCACACCCGTACGGCGTCCTTGGCGAACCGGGCGGTGCGCTGGGTGATCTCGTCCACGGTGATCGGGGACAGCTGTGCCTCCCACGCCATCCGCAGGCTGCCGTCCGGCGAGGACGCCATGACGTCGGCCCGCCAGTCACCGTCAGGCCCGCGGACCTCGAGTTCGGCGTGGTACCCGGCCGCGCGCACGGCGGTGGCCATCTCCAGCTTCAGCAGATGATGCTCCATGGACTCACCGGCCAGCGCGCAGGTGGGGGCGCCGGGGTCGTGGGCGAAGAACCGCAGGCCGTACCGGGAGACCTTCGCGTGCATCGGGTGCGCGCACTCCGGACAGACCATCATCACGCGGGGGCGGGCACGGTGGACTGCCTCCCACGCCCAGGTGCAGCCAAGGTCGGGCTGGGTGGCATCCAGTCGCCCCCGCCCGTCGTGCTGTGCGGTGAAGCCCACGGCATCCTCCTGGTCAGGACATCGGTGATCCGTTTGGCAACTGAAAGCGGTGGCGGCCGGAAACGTCGATGGTGAGGTCGAGGCGGACGCCGGGCTGATCCTCGGCCGGTTCGCAGTCGTCCGGGCACAGGTAGAAGGGCACGAGGTTGACCGACGTCACGCACACCCCTCATGCTCGGCGACCCACTGGCCAGCGGCGGTGAGCAAGGCGGCGACGTCGTCCCCGGTGATGGACACGGTCTGGACATTGCAGGTGTCGACCTGGATCTGGGGCGGGATGACGGACATGCGTCTCCTTCACGAAGGTCGGGCAGCCGGATCAGTCGGAGGCGAGGTTCCACACGGCGGTCCTCGAACTTGGCAGCACCGCTTCGGTGCGGGTTCTCACCGGCCTTCCTCTGTCGGGGCCGTACGACGGTGCCGCCCCCTGCCCGGGCCGAGCGCGGTCGGGCGATCCCACTCGGCGGGCTTCTCCGTCGCCGGCTGCGGCGGATACAGCAGGGCCTTCGCGGCGTCCAGGTTCTCGACGACGCCGATCGTCTCCCACTCGTTGCCGTTCCACTCCTGAATGACCCGGGGAGCGTCCGGCTCGATGTGCGCCGCTCGATGCCTGCCCTCGGTGAGCGGCACCGCCCGCAGCCTGCCCTTCGCGGCGGCCCGGCGTTCCTCGCGCCGCCGTGCCCACTCCTGCAGCGGTTCCTCGTTCATCGGAGCATCGTGGCGCAAGCGCGCTCCGGGCCGCCACCCTCGCAGGCCATGGCGTGGTCTTCGTCGAATCGGTGACCGACGCGTCCTCCTCAAGCGATCATGAGGGCATCGCCCGCCCTTGCAGGGAGGAATCTCATGTCCAGGAAGACGCCGGCCCGCCGGCTCGCGCCCGGCGCGGATCGCGACAAGCTCGCCGCCGATCTGAAGAGGAAGTACGACGCCGGGGCAAGCATCCGAGCCCTGGCCGAGGAGACGAGCCGCTCGTACGGCGGCGTGCACCGCCTGCTCGAAGACGCAGGGACCACGTTCCGCTCGCGCGGCGGCGCTCCGCGTCGTCCGGAGTCCTGACGGTTCCGCCACCTCGAGTTCCTCCGGCCACGGCAGAGAGGTAGGCACGGTCGTCAGGCCACCGGGAAGAGGGTGGTGCTCTCGGTCGGCGTCGCCCGGCCGGGGGGCCGAGGCCAACACGTGATGTCGGTGCCCTGTGGTGGAGTTGCCTCCTGGTCTGTGATGTCAACTCGCGGAGGATTACCGGTGGTTGAGGAGAAGGCGCATGGCGGCGATGGGTCGGAGGACGGCGATGCGCCCGCCGGCTTAACCCAGCGCACCGCGGTCCCGGACGGAGGGCCGGACCCTGACCTGCTGTTGGACTCCCCGGATCCGGGCCGCGATCCTGCCGGGCCGGAACCGTGGGTCTCGCGTGAGGAACTGCGCGGTGGGGTGCTGATCGGCGCGGCAGTGGTCGCCCTCGCAGCGGTGGTCGGGTTCGGGCTCTGGCTGGGAGCTTGGCTGAACGAGCACTGGGGGATCTATGCCATCGTGCCGCAGGTGGTGGTCATGCTGCTGGCCGTCTGGGGCCTGGCCGGCGACCAGCGCCGCCGGTGGGAGGAGCGGCGGGCCCGGGGCGCGCGGATCCCGCTGGAGAAGATCGACGCTCTGCACCACCGCGACTTCGAGTTCGCGGTGCGGGATCTGATGCGCCGCGACGGGTTCGACGCCGAGCGGGTCGGCGGAGCACACGATGACGGCTGCGACGTCCGGGGTGTGGACGCTGACGGCCGGATCTGGGTCGTTCAGTGCAAGCACAAGCGGGACGGCTGGGAGGGCAAGGCCATCGGGGTGGAGGTCCTACAGCGGCTCGCCGGCACGGCGAAAACGGTCCACGGGGCCCAGTTCGCGGTCATCATCACCAACGGCCGGTTCACCCTGCCAGCGGTGGAGCGGAGCGAGACGTACGGCGTCCACCTGATCGACCGGGGCCGACTGGAGCTGTGGTCCGCCGAGGGCCGGCCGCTGTGGAAGCTGCTGGAAGGGGTCAAGCCCGCCCGGCGGCTGCCGGGACAGCGTCGCCAGCGGCGGCCGGGGTCTGCCCAGGCCGCCGCCGGGGTGCCAGCCTCGGGCCGTCAGGGCCGGCCGAGGGCGCGGTAGATCCACCCGGCGCCGCGCCAGGCGTCGGCGCTCAGGGTGCCGCGGGCGTCGATCACTTTCGGGCTGGCGACGCGGGAGGCGAGGCGGGCGGGGTCGATGTGCCGGTAGGCGGACCACTCGGTCAGGTGCAGCAGCAGGTCGGCGTCCTGTGCGGCGGCGATCGGGTCGTCGGCGTAGTCGAGGGCGGGGTGGAGCTTGCGGGCGTTGTCGAGGGCCTTGGGGTCGGTGACGGAGGCGCCGAGGTCGTGCAGGGCCTGGGCGACGGCGAGGGCGGGCGAGTCGCGGATGTCGTCGGTCTCGGGCTTGAAGGCGGCGCCCCAGACGGTGATCCGCTTGCCCCGCACGTCGCCGCCGAGCTCCTGGCGGGCCAGGGTGACGACGCGCTCGTGGCGGCGGGCGTCGACGGCGTCGGCTTCGCGCAGGATCCCGGCGGCCTGGCCGGCGTCGAGCTCGTCGGCGCGGGCGATGAAGCCGCGCAGGTCCTTGGGCAGGCATCCGCCGCCGAACCCGAGCCCGGGGCGCATGCCGCGGCGGCCGATGCGGTGGTCGTGGCCGAGGATGTCGGCGAGTTCGTCGACGTTGGCGCCGGAGACTTCGCAGACCTCGGCCATCGCGTTGACGAAGGAGATCTTGGTGGCGAGGAAGGAGTTCGCGGCGCCCTTGGCGAGCTCGGCGGTGGCCCAGTCGGTGACGATCGTCGGCGTACCGGCGTCGATGATCCCCTCGAACGCCTCCCGCAGCACCGTCTCGGCGCGGGAGCGGCCGGGGCCGAAGCCGAGGACGAGCCGGTCGGGGCGCAGGGTGTCTTCGATGGCGAAGGACTCGCGCAGGAACTCCGGGTTCCACGCGACCTCTACCAGGTCGCCTGCCGGGGCGAGCTCGTGGAGCAGCTCGGCGACGCGGGGCGCGGTACCGACGGGGACGGTGGACTTGACCGCGACGACCGCCGGGCGGGTCAGGAGCGGGGCCAGCTGGCGGACGGCGTCCATCAGGTGGGTGAGGTCGTAGGAGCCGTCGGACTGCTGCGGGGTGTCCACGCCGATGAAGTGCAAGTCGGCGAAGTCGGCAGCCTCGGCGTAGGAGGCAGTGAACCGCAGCTGCCCGGAGGCGGTGTGCTGGGCGAGGAGGTCGTCGAGGTCCCGCTAGTAGAAGGGGGCCGGCCGGTGGACAGGGTGTGGACCTTGTCGATGTCGGAGTCCATGCCGAGGACCTCGTGGCCGAGTTCGGCCATGCAGGCCGCGTGGGTGGCGCCGAGGTAGCCGCATCCGATGACGGTCATCTTCATGGGCGGGTCGTCCCTTCGGGTGGGGCCGCCCCCCGCGACCCCACCCTGCCCCCACGGTGGGAGGGTCAGGTGGGCCGGGCGGCCAGGAGCCTGCGGCGCGAGCAAGAAGTCCCTGGCCTTGCGGGTCAACCAGCTCGCCCACCAGGCCGGGATGGAGACCGACTACTCGCACACCTCCATCGCAAACTGGTGCCAGCGCGGCATGATCCCGAAGTGGCCCGTGCCCACCCTCCTCGCGCAGGCGATCGGCGAACGGCTCGGCCGGCCCGTGGATCTCAGGGAGGTCGGTATGGGCGAGGCCGAGACACCGGATGCTGATGTGGGGTTGGATTTCCCCCGGGACCGCGCGGATGCGGTCCGGGTAGCCACCTCGTTCTGGAGCAGCGTGAACCGCCGCGACTTCCTCACCGGATCCGGCTTCGCCGTGTCCGCCTTCACCACACCGGTCACCCGCTGGCTGGTCACGCCCGCCGACGGGTCCGCCGACCACGCCGGCGGCCAGCAGGTCGGCCGCGCCGACCTTGACGAGCTGCGGGACGCCGCCGACGAGGCCCGCCGCTGGGACTCCAAGTACGGCGGCGGGAACTGGAAGGCCAACTCCGTCACCGCCTGCCTGACCGAGCGCGCGGCCCCGCTCCTGCGCGGCTCGTTCTCCGACGCCGTCGGACGCGAGCTGTTCTCCGTCACCGCGGAGCTCTCCCGGCTGGCCGGCTGGACCGCGTTCGACGTCGGCCAGCACGACGCCGCCCAGCGCCACTTCATCCAGGCCCTGCGCCTAGCCCGGGCCGGCCGTGACGTCCAGCTCGGCTGCTACGTCCTGACCACCATGGCCATGCAATCACTGCTGCGCGGCTTCGCCTCCGAGGCCGTGGACATGGCCCAGGGCGCCTTCGAGCGGGCCAAGGGACACGCGGCGCCGCGAGTGCTGGCGTTCACCAAGCTCATCGAAGCCCGCGCCCACGCCCACGCCAACGACCCCAAGGCGGCATCCCGCGCGCTGGCCGCATCCGAGACCCTCCTCGGCCTGGCCGACGCCCGGCCGGGGGATGAGCCCGGGTGGATCGACTTCTATCACCACGCCCGGCTGTCGGCGGACGCCGCCGAGGTCTTCCGGGACCTGAAGAACCCCAAGGCCGCCCTGGCCTGGAACCAGCAGGCCGCCGCCATGCCGTCCGGGGTGTTCACCCGCTCCGTCGGCATGCGACTCGCCATCGTCGGCACCGCCCACCTCCAGGCCCGTGACCTCGACCAAGGACTCAATCTCGGCAACCGGTCCGTCGACATCCTCGCCCGCGTCCAGTCCAGCCGCGCCAAGGACTACGTCCGCGAGTTCACCGACGCCCTCGCCCCGTGGCGCCGGGAGCCGGCCGTCCGCGACTTCCTTCACTGCGCCCGCACCGAACTGAGCATCGCGGCCTGAACTGCTACTACGCCCGTTGGAACCGGGAGACCTCCACGGCCCACTGCGCCACCGCTTCAAGGTTTCCCCGCGGCTGCGGCCGGCCTGCTGCGGCCGCTATCCGGGGGTAGGCCGGATGCATGTCGTGATCGGCCCCGGTGACCAGCGCGGACAGCAACGGCGCGGTCCCCGCGCGGCTCCGGTCCACCTGGATGAGCACACTGGTTTGCTGGCTCCGCTCGAGGGCGGGCAGACCCGGCGGGAGCTGGGCGCGAATCTGCGCCCAGGTGAGCGTCGTGCCGGTCGCTGCCGCCTTCTGCAGGATGGTCTTGACCGCGGCGGCCAGCGGGTCGAGCTTCACCCGCGCGGGGCTCTCCGGCTTCCCGGCCGCCGGGGGCTTCGTGCGGGCACGGGGCTGTGTGGCCGCGGTGCGCGCCGGGCGTCGCTGTCTCGCCTTGCGCCCCCAGCTGGCGACCCGCTTGCGCTCGGGGTCCCTGAGGTTGGGGCCTGCGATGTTCGCCGCTCGCGTCAGCTCCTCCACCAGCTGCGCCAGCTCATCGTCGGCTAGGAGGTCGCTCTCGCGGTCGAGCCGCTCCAGCAGGGCCCGGGCTCTTGCTGCCGACTCCTTCGCCCGGTTCGGCTTCTTGCTCTTGGACCTCTTCGCGGCCGGCGCCGGCTTGTAGTGCAACTGCCTGCTCACGGCCGCCTGGGCCGGGGGCTGATCGGCGTAGTCGTGCTCGCGCAGATAGGCGCGGGCCGCAGCCAGGATGCGGTGCTCCTCGGCGCTGGCACCCCGCCGGGTCAGGGACGCGGCCTGCTGAATGCCCGAACGGACATCCCACGCCCGCCGTTCACGGACCGCGGCCTCCAGGTCCTTGAAGATGCGACGCTGGTACTCCTCGTGGGTGGCCAGCCACGCCTTCGCCTCCGTCAAGGCACGCTCGGCTTCGGCGCGGGCCGTGGAGGACAGGCCGTCGAGGAAGGAACTGCTGCCGTTGCAGAGCCTGCGCACGTGGTCCACCGTCCCCGTCCGCTGCGCCGCCTCCAGGCCGCGGACGAACGTGACCACGCTCTCCGGCAGAGCGCCCCGGCCGGCAGACGGCCCCGGTGCGGCGGGCCGGCTCCCGGCGGCGGAACGGTCCCGCATGATGCGTGAGGCGGCAGGGGTGAGCAGGCCCTCGTCTGTCCACGTGCACTCGCTGAACGGGACCCACTCGGTGGGCCGGGCCAGGCTCTGGGTTCCGATCCACACGCGGCGATTCGCCCCGTCGCTGTCGCACCTGACGCGGTAGACGTACGGGCAGCCCGCGAGCACGTCCGGATCCGGCACCACGCCGGGGCCGAGGATCACGGCGCCCTGACGCTCCCAGTCCGGCCGGACGGCGGCATCCATGTGGATGCGCAGGGACAGGCCGTCCTCCAGATCGACGTCGACGAGGGAGCCGATCGGCGGCGGAAACGCGAACCGGGCGGCCCGGCCGTACTCGAGCAGCGAGCGCGACATCGCCGACTTCACGTACAGGTGGTCCGCGCTGGACTCGCCGACGGACGGCCGACGGCAGGTGTTGGGGGCGCCGTTCGGCAGTGGATTGTGCTGGAAGTGACACTGGCGATCCACGTAGAGCTTGGTGGCGAGCTGACCCCCGCAGCCGCCCAGGAGCAGCCCACACCAGAAGGTGTCCTGCTGATGGGCGCGGCGGAAGACGTCGAGCTCGATCGCTTCGGTCGGCAGGATGATCGGGACATCGGAGTGTTCATCACCGATGACCGCGGTCTGCACCAGCCTCGTGTCCCGCACCACGTCGCCCCCACTGAACTCTCTGCAACACACGATAGATCGCGGGCTCCGTACGCGCGGGCGTTCCACCCACAGCGGACCCGCCAGTGGGCCGGGACGCCTATGGGGGGCCAGTCGGCGGGCCGGAAGGACCGAGCGGGCGTCCGCTCCTGGCCTCCCAGATCGGAGCGGGGCGACGAGGTGTTCTTGTCACTCGATCGGGTCCACTCCCTGGCGTTTCACGCCGTGAGGTCGGACGGCACGGCAAACTCTGATCTGTCGCATGCCCTTGCGTGCAAGGGCGTTGTGGTTGAGGGGAGTTCACCCGTTGTGGGTCGCTACCGCCTGATCGATTACGCGGCGGTGTTCGAACCCGCTGATCCTCCGCGCTCGGGCCTCGCGCCCGTCCCCACATTCCGAGCCGTCCGCGACTGGGGCCTGAGCGGCTGACCTGGCATCTTGATCTCCCTGAGCGTCTGTCGGGCGCCGATGTCCGAGTTCGTGCAGGGGCCGGATGATCGCCCAGAGGGAAGAGCCCGCTCCCGCCCGCGAGCGGCCGGCGCTGGACCATGTGCGGAGTCGTGGAGGCGGAGTCATCCGCACACCGCCTCGGGCGATGCGTCACCGGGCCAGGGTGGCGTGGGCCAGGTCGGCCGGTACGGATCGTCGACGATCCACCCCTGCCACGCCGGGTCGCGGAGCTCTCCCGTGTTCTGGTCGACCACGCCCTCGGGCACCAGCCGCAGCCGCGCCCGGCCGGGCTGGCGACGCTTGGCGGCGCGCTGTGCGCGTGCGGTGAGCCATTCCCAGTAGTAGCGCCGCTGGTCGCTGTGCCGTTTCCGGCGCCGCTCCCCCAGGCCCGTGGTGCCGCGGTCGAGAGCGACTTGCCGAAGCTGGTCGGGGTCGGGGCGAAGGCCTTCGTCGCCGGCCAGGTGGCGGGGCAGGTAGACCAGGCCGTCGGCTTCCTCGGCCAGGCCGTCTTCGACGAGCTTGTCCACGCGGCGGCGGACCGTGGTGCGGTGCAGGCCGGTTACCGCGGCCAGGTGTGCGATGTCGAGGCCGTCGAGCGGGTCGAGGGCGGCGAGGATCCGGGCGCCGGACGTGCCGTGGGCGTAGTGGTGGCAGGCGTCCGTACCCATCACGGTGCCCAGCGCGCGGGTGCTCACCTCCCGGCCCATGTGCACGTCCGGGACACCCTCTGCCCCCCTCTCCCCCGGAGCTGGACGGTGTCCCGGGCGCGCACACGACTCCTCGGCCTCTTGTGGGATCCGCAGGGACCACGTCGAGCTGCGCTCACCGGTGCCGGCCGTGACCAGGGACAGCCACCCGGCGGCGCGAAGGCGGGTGTTGCTCGCTTCCACGGTCGAGCGGGCGCAGCCCATCAGCTCGGCCAGCTGCCGTACCGACACCTCGTGCTCGAGACCGCCGGCCTGTTCGGCCAGCTGCAGCCGCGCGGTGAGGTTCTTCAGGTCCGTGCCCCCGCCGGGCCCCGGCCACACGACGGCTTCCACGGCGGCCCGCACGCGGGCGATTGCCACCATGGCATCGGCCCGGCACACGATCGCCCCCGATGTGCCCACGAACGTGCGCGCCTTGTCGAGCATCCCGGCGAGCTTGCCCTCGGCGTACCGCTCGCCCTTGCGTGAACGCAGCGACCTCGCCCAGGCGCCGCCCGCGGTTGGGCGCAGCACCAGGGCCTCCCACCACTGCGCGAAGGTCCACTCCCGGCCGGGCTGGGAGACCGCGACCGCCAGGGCCATCGTCAGCCGGTACCCGGAATCGGCTGACGTCCTGCCCGCGTACCGGCGTTCGGTGTCGCCCTCCAGCAGCAGCCGGCGCGCCCGCCCCGAAAGGCCCGGCAGCCCTTCCACCCACTCGGTCAACGACGGCCGCCGAGCGGGCCGCTGCGTGAGGACGCGTACGGGACGATTCATGCCCCCACCCCCGCCGGCTCCCCGCTGCCGACCGTCGGCGCGGCCGCGGATGTCGTGGGCCGCCGTACGGACACGGCATGCTCCGGTGGCGCCGGGCGGATCAGGGCACGGACCTGAGCGGCCGCCTGCGCGTAACAGTCCGGTTCGGCGTCCACCTCCGCGGCCGGCCGGGCGGACCGCAGCGTACGCAGCCGGTCCTCCAGGAGCGCGTGCGCCGTGTTCAACCGGGCCGCGTGCGCAGCCTCTTCCGCAGCCTCGCGAATCTCGTCATCGCTGGCGTCGAAGTTGCGCCGCAGGCGGTGCAACTCGATGCGGCGGACCTTCTTGTACTCGGCCAGGGCCGAGGGCTGGCTGGCGAACTGGCTCACCGCCCGCCGCCGCAGGGCACCCAGCTGGAGTTCCGCGGCCAGCCGCGCCGCGAGTGCCACCGACTCGGGAAGGGCGCCTCCGCCCGCGGCGAGCAGCTCCGCCACCGCCTGGTCGACCGCTCCGCGCATGTCCCGCTCGGTCCTGCGAACGACGTCCAACCGATCGAGCTCACTGCCCAGGCCCCAGGTGGCCACCGCCACGTCGACGGCCTCGGCCACCAGCTCCTCGACACGGCGCTCATCGCGGCACTGCCCGCACATCCCGGCCGTGTTGTGCTTCCCGCACGCCTCGCACGCAAGCGCCTGCCGTGCGGCCTCCTGGGCCGCGGACCGGGCCCGCTGTTTGGCCCACACCCGCTCACGGGCGTGCCGCTCTCGAGCGGCCTGCTCGCGGCGGACTGCCGCGAAGGCGGCCTCCTGCTGCCAGCACGCGTTCAGCTCCGCCTCGAACGCAAAACGGTCGACCCGGCCGCCGGCCAAGGCCGTGGTCGCCTTGGTGAAGGCGCGGGCCCGCAGCGCTCGTCCGTCCAGGATCAGCATCTGGCAGGCGGTGCAGTCGGCCCGGGTGTCCATCCGCCGTCCGTCGTCGCACCGGAGATCCGGGCACACCGCCCGGCGTGGCAGAGCACGGCCGACCAGCCAGCCCACCGGGTCGGTGATGGGCACCGCGCCCTGTTCCGCCAACCGGCGCTTGAGCCGCTCCCGCAGGATCCGCTCGGCATCCACCTCCGGGCCGCACGCTCCCGAGATCTCGCCGAGCTGGGCCCGCGCCACCTTCGTGACGAACCGGCGCGTCGTCAGCCGGTCCAGCCGGCCCCACACCATGGCCACCGGCTCCAGCACGCGCTCCAGCCCCTTGGGCACCTGAGCCCACACCGGCGGCGGCCCACCCGACGCAGCCCGCCACGCCTGGAGAGTCGACGCCGCGGCCGACGCCTCCGACTCCCCCTGGGCAAGCAGCAGATCGGGTTTCTCCCCGCGAAGCGGGCCGCCCCCGCCGTCGACGACCGGCACGTCACCCTGGAGACCACCATCCGATGCCCCGGAGTTCCCGCCCTCGCGCGCGCGTACCGGCTGACGGCAGTACCCCGACGCGGCTTCGCCGGAAAACCCAAGACCTCCAGCACCCTTACCACGTACATCAGCCACAACAGCGTGGTCGGCGTGAGGGTCTGCAGCAGCACAACTCGCCTCGAACGACTCAAAGACGGTCTGACCTGCGAAAAGATCCCTCTCAGCGTCGTCGAGACCTCTGGGTGCAGTTCCGGAAGCCTCCTCGGCCCCCCCCAGATCATCCCAGGACAGCTGCCGCCAGCCATCTCCCTCCAGCACAAGCTCGTCACCGGCATCGTCGCGGCAGGCACACCGCGCACAACCCGCCACATCACCGGCAGGCACCGGATCCGGTGATGCCGAACCCGTGAGCACAGCAGCGTCCTGGACCCGGGCCTCGGACCCGTGAGCGGCCGCCACCGCCGGCACCACGAGCCGACCCGGACCGCCTGACACCACCCCCGCGGCCACAAGGCGGCCCAGCACCGTCGCGGCGAGGGGCACACGGCACCCCAGCAACCGCGCCAGCGTCACCGCCGCCCGCCCATGACGAGCCACTGTCTTCGCCAACGGACCGCCGATCAGAGGCACCCGCCCGTCCGGCCGCGCATGCAAAGCCAGCAGAAGCAGAGCCAGGCGATCCGACGCCGCGCCCCTCCCCCGCCGCCCCACCAGCAGACCCGGAGGCGTGGCGCACCGCTCCCCCCACCCCGGAGCGAACAGCGCTTCCACGAACCGAAGAAGCGTCGCCAACTCGGCCTTCGACAACGCCAAGGGCGCGCCGACGGCGTTGCGGGCCTCCCACAGAGGCTCCACCCGATACTCGACGCCCGTCGGCAGGCCGTCGTCACCCCGCAGGACCCGCGTGGCGACGACATCAACCTCCCGCAGAACGCCCAGCACCTCGTGGTCCACCGTCGACTCCGACACCCCGAGCCAACGACCCAGCTCCCGGGCCGTGGTCTCGACGCGGCAGGTGCCATGCGCGGCCTTCGCCATCAGCACGAGGGTGCCGAGACGCACCACGTCCTTGCGGCCGACGAGCCGGGCATCTGCCAGCAGGGCGCGGACAGCTGCCAACAGCCGGAACCGCATGCCGCGGCCCAGTTGTAGGGCTGAAGTTGGTCGGGCGAGAGTCTGCGGCAACTCTGATGAGAAGCCCGTGGTCAAGGGCGCCGGACCTGGAGAATGAGACTTCTTGGGTAGGCTGTCGCTTGCTTCAGGCATGACTGAGCCGACCCTCGTACGGGTAGCTATGATCTGCTCCAGTCGAGGAGTAACAGGGAAACCCTCATCGCCAACCGGCACCGCCTGGGGAGGTTGGAAGGCCGGACGCGCGACGGGTATTCAGCTAGGGATGTGGAGCGGCGCTCACCTCCTCGACGCGACTGGCCCGGGATTGCGGAGTCCCGGGCCAGTTTCCGTAGCGCCTTGTCGGGCGGGTCTTGGCCGACCTACTCGGCGTGTGATGGGGCTGTCAGTCCTTGGCCTTCTCCGTCATCTCTTCTGCGAGACGGCGTCGTGTCGGTAGCTCGTTGAACCATCGGCCCAACGGGGCGTAGTAGAAGGGCTGTTCGGCGAACTTGAAGAAGGCAAGGGCCTTCGGCCCCGGACCCGAGACGAGCTCGCAACCTGTCTGGTGAACGAAGAGGCCCGTGTCGTCGTGCACTTCGTCGGGAAGCGCAGCTCGCGCGGTCTCGATCGTTATGGCTTCCCAGACGCGCAGTCCCTGGTCCTTGTTCGCTGGCCGGCGCTCTTCGGGCCAGACGAGGCGCTTCAAGGCCCCGTAGAGGCGGACAAGGACAATGTCCGTCTCTACGGTGTGTTGGGCGTCGATCACTCCTTCCTCGGCGGCATCTCGGGCCACCTTGGGCAGGACGTGCGCCTCTTGCGCCAGGGCGCGAAGTGACCAACCGCTGGGCGCCGTGCTCATGAATCAGTCCTCGCTTTCTTCCAAGAGCATCCTACTCACTGATCAGCCCTGTCTTGGTAATGACAGAACCATCGTGTGTCTGATCCTCAAGTAGAGGTTCAGCAAGATCACTCGCGAAAGGGCCCTAGACCTGCGCAAATGGGACTTGGAGGCTGTGGCGGTGTGAGCGTGTCAGAAGCGCGTTGGCCGTTCGGTGAGTGTGACAGTGTCATTGCGGGTGATGCTGTGGATGCGTCCGGCGCGCAGTAGAGAGGGCAGGCTGATCGTCAGATTGTGCGCGTGGGTGCGTGTGACGGAGCCTGGCGTGACGCGTGCGTGGAAGTGGGTGAATAAGTGAAAGCAGAAGAGGGGTGGCCCGTCCAAGTAGGTCGGGCCACCCCTCTTCCGTGTCCTTCAGCGAGCTGGAGGGAAGGGTCCTTCTTCGTCGGCGGCATCAAGGAAGCGATCCACCGATGCTGAGACCACGTCCAGGATAAGACCCCCGCTGCCCGCTCCGCGCTGACCGCGTAGATGACGCTTGAGTCCCTTGAGGAACTGGTACATCTCCGGAGACACGCCAGCTTGAATGCTTACACCAGGCGGGTGCTCGCCAGACCACTTGTCGATCAGCCACTCGTTGGCAAGGGCCGCGAGCTCCTCGGGGCTCGAGTCCTTAACAAGCCTCAGTGCAGCGTCGAGGTAGTGCCCGGGCATGAGATTGCGCCCAGAAGACTCGGCGTCATCATCAGCCTTCTTGAGAAGGCGCGCCTTGGTCTCCCCCTCGATGCGGCCGGACCAAGTCGGCCAGTTGCGCTCCGTCCTGTGCTTTATGAACGAACCGAGGACGGCGGCCTGCATGGGCGGCTTCGTGTCAGCAGCCTTCTTGCGAGTGCGCGGCTTCAAAGCCGGCTCAGCAGAGGTGGCTGTGAAACCGGGACCGTCGTTCCTGCGACGACCCGTAGCCGGGGGTTCAGGCGAAGCCTTCGCACCGCCAGGCTTCTCGATCTCCTCAGCCGGCTCGTCCGCTGGGGACGCCTTCGGGATTGCCGCTTCGGGGTCGGAAGAAGTCTTGTCAGGAGCCGCAGGGGTGGCTGCGCCCTCAGGAGGCAGGGACGGTGAGGGAACGACAGGGGACGCCTCAGGGGCGACGGGTGCCGGCGAGAACTCTGCCCCCTCGTGGGTAGAGGGGCGAGTCTCCGACCCAGGAGGGGCGGTGGTGGTGTGTTCTCCCTCTTTCGGCCCAGGAGAGTCGTAGTCGAGAGTCAGCGTGGGCGGTACCGCGACGGCAGTTGATGACCCTCGTCGCTCGGACTCAGCAGAGTCATCGCCCAGGAACCCGCCCTCAGTGGCGTCGTTGCCCACATGCTCGATCGCGCTGAAGTCGAAAGACCGCGCCTTGCCACGTCCCCTCCTCCGCGGGGACTTCGGCGTTCCCTGCGTCGACTCCTCAGGTGAAGGCGTCATGACAGCCCTCGAATCCGGTCGATGATCTCCACGGTGAGATCCTCAAACCAGCCACTTGCTGCGTAGCTTGGCTCGTCAATGACGATGGGTCGACTGATGCCGTACGACGCGGAGATCTGCGGGCTCGTCCTGATCTCCTTCGTGAAAGGTGCCAGGTCGTGCTTGTTGAGGAAGGCGTCAACGGCGTCTGCTTCCTCAGTGCGCTTCGACGGTGGTTGGGCCTCGTTGATCACGGTTCCGAGGAATACGGGGCGGCAAGTGCCTCCCGTACGCTCCGGCACCTTGGCCACATTGTTCCGAACGACGCGAGCGCCGTCCGCGGTTGCAAGCCGGGGGTTGCAGACGGCGATCACGTAGTCGCCGGCGGCGAGGGCTACGGAGGCCAGGGCGTCGGCTGACGGCGGGGTGTCGACGATGATGAAGTCGAAGTCGTCCTGCAAGGTGAGCAGGAGATGGCGAAGGCTTGACACGGCCTCCCAGCCTCGCTTCGCGATTTCAGTGCGAGCGCGATCAGTCACGTTCATGACCGAGCCGATGACGCTGAGCGTGCCGGGCTTCTCGAAGTCCTTGAGCAGGACGGTCCTGTCAACCATGCGGCTACGCAGGGGCGTCATGCTTGCAAGCTCGTCTGAGTCGACCGCGTCGATGTAGTCGAGCAGTGCGCTTCCAATGTCCTGGGGCTTGCGCGCGAACGCACCCAAGGACACTCCGAGCTGGCCCTGGAGCTCGAGGTCGACCATGCCGACGCGGGCTCCACCACTGGCAAGGCTGGAGCCGATGTTGGCGGATGTCGTGGTTTTACCCACTCCACCCTTCTGGCTGGCTAGGACGATGACCTTCATGGGTGCCTTCCTCCCATTCCCCAGGTGCCTCGCCCTAGATCTTTGCTTTCCGGGTTGCACTGCCGACGGCGATGGGGACTGAGACTGACAGATTCATGCTGACGGCCAGAAGGTTAACAGCAGGAGGGGGGCTCTCTGCGTGGAACCTGGGCACTTACAGCGTGTCGGTCATCGGCGATCGGGGATCGGGCGAGCCTGTCAGACTCGCCTGCGCTGGCAAGTGCCCCGGTTTAGGCCGTTTTGGTGCGTCCCATGAGTTCGAAGCGGACGGCAGCTGAACGTACTGGTGTGCTGTGAGGTGCTCGCACGGGTTCCGGCCGGTCAGGGCGGGCGGCTGATAGTCAGGGCCGACGAGTGCCGGACCGCCCAGCGAGATAGGCGAGCGGAAGCGCGCGTTGATAGGCGCCGCGTGCGCGGGAGGGGTGTGCGGTCGCGCCGCGAGATACCAGTAGGTGAGCAGAAGCCGTGGCAAGGAGATACGCCTGAGAAGGCGTCTTTCCGTTCCGACGCGGATCCGCATGAGCAGCTAGGTGCCATCGTGTCGGGCCGAGCCTGCGCCCCAGCGCAAAGGCGGAAGCGCTGCTGTGTGAGAGCACGGCGCAAGGCAGCGAGGCACGAACTCAAGTAGCAGCGGGGGCGAGCGCGCGAAGAAGCGAGAAAGTATGTGCGCCATGAACGACGCACAGGAGACTGCCTGCCCGGATGTGCGCACGCAACAGATGGTTTGAGCAAGTAGGAAAGCTAGAGCGGGAGACAGAGCGCAAGCGTGCTCGCGTGGAAAGAAGTACGTGAATACGGGTGCGGGTGTCAGCGCGAGAAGCAAGGTAAGTACGCGGATAAGGAAGAGTGGCTGCGACTACGGCAGCGCGCAAGAAGATACCTCTACAGGAGAGAAGGCCAGAAGTAGAGCGAGCGAGTGTAGAGGTAAGTGATAACGCAAGCTAGTGGAGGTGTAAGGACTGCCGGGAGAAAGAAAGAGTAGAGGAATGTAAACAAGTGAGTAAGAGGGCGGAAAGGAAGGAGTGCGCGCAAGCAGAGGGTGAAGGGCGTTGAGAGGAACGAGAGTGATTCTAGAGGGGAGTAAGCGGATTAGTTAGAGAGGAAGAATGAGAATGCGTAGGCGATAGACGACAAAGGCAAGAGCGAGCGAGGTGGAGGCAGCACGAGTGATGCAAACGAGGGGTCAGGGAGCGTGCGAGGAAGCGCGCGTAAGTGTGCGTGCGTGAAAGTGTGTGAATTAGTGAAACGCACGCGTGCGCTCGTGCCGGGCGGGGAGTGATGGCGAGGTGGGGTGTAGTGCAACGGAAGAGGTGTGGCCTGTGGCGTCAGGCGAAACAGGTTGGCGTTGCAGATGCGCGGGTGTGGTCGCGGGCGTGAGTGCGTGCCTGAAAGTGTGTGAATTAGTGATTCCATCGTGCTCGCGGCCGGTGGGAGGCGAGAGTCGATGGGAAGGAGTGCGGTGTAACGGTTGGGGCTTCGCTCGCGGGGGCACGTGCAGCGAGGTGAGCGCGCAGGTGAACGCGCTCGGTGGAGGAAGTGAGTGCGTGCGTGCGTGAAAGTGTGTGAATTCGTGAACTATCCCTTGCGGAGGGTGGGGTCGGTGGGCTGTGTCCAGCCGGTGGTGGTCTGAATAGTCGGCGTCAGTCGGGGTCGTTTAGCTGGTGGGCAGTGGCCTAGGCGTAGCCGGCGTTCATGCTGCGGATTCGCCGGGTGAGGGGCGCGGGTGCTCGTGCGGGCCGCCGTTGTTCACCTCGACGAGCAGCAGCCCCTGCCCTTCGCTCCGGTCCTCGATGTGGATGTAGGGGACGTTGGTGGCGGGGCCCCACTGGGTGCGGCGGCGGATGAGGACGCTGATGCCGTGGACCTGCATCTCGTAGACGTCGCTGGGGGTGTTGTCGTTCGGGGAGGCGTCGACCACGGTGATCGACGCTTCGCGGACGCGGTGGAGTTCGGGGTCGGGCATGGCGGGTCCCTGGGTGGTTGGAGCGGAGTCGGGGGAGTAGGTGGCGGGGTCGAGCGCGAGAAGGGCGTCGGCGACGGCCGAGAAGAGGTGGGAGGGGACGAGGCTGGAGTTCTGCAGCAGCGCGAGCTTGTCGCCGGGGGCCGCCGCGTCGACTGCGTCGAGCAGCTGCTGGTCCTCGGTGTCGTCGCTGGCCCACTGGGACGCCTCGGAGGTGAGTGCGTCCAGGAGCGCTTCGGCGGCGGCCGTGCGGGCGCTAGGGGTGGTCATCTGTGGTCCTCAGGGGTGTGGAGCCGAACCCGCATTGGGCGAATCCGGCCGTGTGGATGGGGCAGGAGGAGCCGGAGGTGTCAGGACGGGGCGGGGACGGCGTGAGTCAGGCTGAGCCGAGTGAGGGGGGCGTCGTTGTTCCACCTCTCGATGCAGTCGGGGCAGGTGGCCAGCCGGGGGTCGGCGGCGGCCGGGCGGTCGGCGCCTCCACACAGGGCCGCTCCTGCGGGGTTGGGCGCCAGCGGGCGGGGGAGCGGGGCCGGCCGCCAGCGGCGGGGGTCAGTCCGCTCCGGGATGCACGCGTCGGCGAAGGGGACCGGGGGGGCCTCGTGCACGGCGAGGGCCAGTTGGAGCAGCCGGTCGCGTACTGCCTCTCGCGGGCCGTGGAGGGCGATGCCGTTGCTGCCGGTCCACACGGCGACGGCGATCTCGCCGGGCTCAACCACTGCGCCATCGATGTCCACGCCGGGAAAGAGCAGTTCAGCCCCGCTGGAGGCGTGGGCCCATTCGAGTCGTTCGCTCATCAGGAAAGTCCTTGGAGGTGTGGGGGAGCAGAGAAGGGAGGGG
Source organism: Streptomyces sp. NPDC048664 (assembly GCF_040650555.1). Lineage (NCBI taxonomy): Bacteria > Bacillati > Actinomycetota > Actinomycetes > Kitasatosporales > Streptomycetaceae > Streptomyces > Streptomyces sp. NPDC048664. Next base: position 282,954 of record NZ_JBEZHK010000004.1, read on the forward strand.
CGGTCGGTGGCGTGCCCTGCGCTGGCAGGGCCGGGGTTCATTCGGGCTCCCACGGGCCCCGGACGGTGAACTGGCCGGTGTTGAGGTCCACCACCAGCCGCGATCCCGCTACGGGACAGGTGAAGCTGGAGTAGTCGCGCAGCGCGTGCTCGATGTCGGTACCGCCGTAGTCGACCGGGGTCTTCGCCCCCGACTCGTGCCGGGCGGCAGCGTTGACGCTCCAGCACACGGGGTCGTAGTCGTTGTCGTGCGTGCTGAAGGTGACGTGGGTGACCGGCTCGGAATGGTCGGTGAGCCCCTCGCGGTGCAGTACGGCACTGTCTGCGCGGAGCGTGGCCAGGAGCCGGACCTCGACCCGTGCGAAGCGGCGGGTGCTGATGCGCCTGGCCAGCTCGTCGAGCTGCTGCTCGTCCAAGGCGTCGAGGAGGGAATCGATGATCGATTCGGTAGCGAGCACCGAGCTGCTGGCGCGCGCCGGGCTGGGGCGGTCGCTCATGACGTGAACTCCCGTGAAGAGGGCGGGTAAGAACGGGCGGAAGGCGTGTTACGGCTGGGGACGCTCTGCCGGCGGACGGGCACGCGCGTGTCGACGACGAGCTGCGAGTACGCGGGGTCCTTGCGCCAGATCCGTCGTTTGATCCACAGGACCGGGCTTGCGGCGCGGGACGCCGGTAGCCGGCCACGCGCGTGTTGGTGATCAGTGGGTGACGGGCTCGAAGTGCTCGACTGTGTCGTCGACCCAGGCGCGGTAGTCGCGGGCGTACTCCTCGTACACCCGCTGCACGACGCGGTGATGGTCGTCGACGTCGAATGCGGGCCGCACCAGGGCGACGATGGCGGCCTGGTCGCCATTGAACCGGGTGGCATGCGGTGAGGCTGAGGGGGTGCCGTCCTGGGACCAGTGGCCGAACAGCAGAGTGGGCAGGATGCGGCTCGCTCTCGTGGCGGCGGGGCTAGGAGGCCAGGACGACGCGGATGTGCTCGCCGTGGCTGGGCTTCGACCAGCGGGTGAGGGAGTCGAGCGCGGCGGCGATGTCCGTGAAGTGGTCGTGGTCGCCAAATCCGCCGGTTACCTCCCTGGTCGTGCCGCCGTACATCTCGGTCACTTCGGCGCCACGCCAGCCGGGCCCGCCCCAGTACTCGAAGACCACGGCGTCGGGCATAGGGGCCTGGTTGGCGTAGTGCTTGAGGAGGGCGCCGCGCAGCGCGGCCCACCGGCGTTCGGTGTACATGCACGGGTGGAGGTCGCCGACCGGCTTGCCCTTGCTGCCCCAGCCGCAGCCCTCGCAGTAGCGCAGCCCTCGGTAGTTGTAGGCGGGGCAGGACGGATTGCCGCAGCGCCACAGGTAGCCGGCCTGGCGGAAGAGTTCGTGGGCGAGACGGGTCTGGGTCTCGTCGGCATGGGCGGTGAGACGGGCTATGACGGAGCGAACTGCTTCGGCTTCGGACATGGGGTTCTCCGCAAGGGGCATGGAGGAGCGGCGTGTGGCTCCTGGGGGCGTGAGGTGGAGGGGAACGGTGCCCTCAACACCAACAACAATACATAGTGAAACCCAAATAAGCAACATCTCGGGGGTGGTGTGGCCTCTTCCAGCACCGTGCAGGCAAGCCGTCGTGCTTCTCCAGGACCTTCAGGACGGCCCGTTCGCGGCGCAGCTTCGGGTGGCCTCGGTGGTCACGGCGAGAGCGTACGACCTCCACCTCGTGCGAGCGGGTCCTTTGGGAGCATCGCCACCGAAGCGCTCGCTGTCTGCTCGTCCTCAGCCATTCCGGGGATCGCGGCTCCGCTCCTGGGCCACCATCAGGGGCATGCGTGAAGAGGACTTTCAGGAAGAGCAGTACCTCGGCGACGACGTCATCCACCTCACCGACGCGCCCCTGTGGGACGGAGAGGCGCTGCCGAAGTCGCGAAGGACCAAGAACTTCAAGAACCGGCATCTGCTGCCGGCAGCCAGAGTTCGGCTGCTCGACTACTTCGACACGGGGCGTACGCCACCCAAGGCGATCTGCGCCGCCGTACGGCACACGGCGTGGGAGGACCTGGAAGTAGCGGGAGGGCCGCTCGACGCCGTCGGTGACCGGCTCTACGTCCTGGAGTTTCGGTCCATGGTCGAGAAGTTGTCCTACATCAAGGTCGGGCGGGCGGAGAACAGGCCCGACAACACCCGCGAGGTTTCGGATCGCATCTCACGTCATGAGAGCGACGCGCAGGTGACTCAGGCGCTCCTCTTCCGGGCGTGGATCTCCCGTCCGTGCGTCACGGCTGAAGCATGGGAGAAAGGGGTCAAGGATCATCTGACCGCCGTGACGGAGATCCTGAAGGTCGGCGTACTGGTCAAGAAGGAGTACGTCCGAGGCATCAGCCACTTAGACGCCGTGCGGGTCGCGAAGATGCACCAGGAGCACCTTGGCCTGGCCTAGTGCCCGGGGAGCGAGCGATCCGGCGATTGTGTCAGCGATGGTCAGGAGAGACAGACGACGGCGAGATGAACGGGCCGGCCGCAGGGGAGGCTCCCATGCCCGTCCAGGCCGCTGTCCGTGCGCCGTGTCCGGACCTGTTCCAGTCCTGCGCCGGCGGCAGCTGCGACTCTCTCCAGATCGTCGCCGCGCGCGGCTGTCGCCAGAAGCCGGACCGTGAAGTCCCGGCCGTCGTCCTCCACCCACAACTCGGCCCCGCGCAGCAGATCCTGGTCCAGTACGGCGGTCCACGGGGCCAGCGTCCGCAGCAGCTCGGCCGCCGCCGACGTCGATGTCCAACGGGCCCCCGGCACGGCGCTGCGCACCGGTGCGTCCACGGCGGCCACCAGGACCAGCTCCTCCCCCAGGTCCACAGTGAGCACACCGTCGTCACGGCCGTCAGACTGTCCGGCCGCCTCGCTGCCCGTCGTCGCTGCCAGCCGCGCCATGCTCACCGAGGCGGCCGGCCCGCTGGCGCACACCTCCGCCTGCACGTCCCGGCCACTCATGCACAGCCGGACCGGCTCCAGCGGGCCGCAGCCGTCCAGCAGGCGGGCAACCGCTTCGACACAGCGGGCCAGGGAGAGCGACATGGCCGCCATTCTCGCCTCCACGACCCGGACGAGGTGGGCCGTCCGGCCAAAAGGGTGCTCCATCCGCATGGCCGCCCGGTGTCGGACAAGCGCCGGAGACGCGGGCGGCCCCGTGTGGCTAGCAAGGGCGGGCCAGGAGAACCGGTCCTGGCGGGATCCCCCCGCCTCGCACCGGGCGAGCACCCGGCTGCCGCCCTCAGCTGCCCGCAGCGGCAACCGGCCAGCTGCCCACGACCGGTCTGAGCCACGACACCCGTCGCACGCGTCGCTCTCGAACACAGGGACCAAGTACGAGGAGCCGTCCAAGGCGCTTCCGCCGGAACCCACCGGCCGCCGCCAGCACCCCGCGAGGGTGAGGGCCGCTCACGGCGCGCCGGGGGCGGCGGATAGCGTGCGGGCATGGCGAACACGGGGAAGCCAAGGGTCCTGTACCGGCAGGGCAGCGGGTTCTGGCGGATGACGGCGAAGTGGGTCCTGGTCTTCGGACCCCTGTACCTGCTGGACGGCGGGCTGATCCGGTCGTGGGGTGACGCCGTGGCATGGCCCCTGATCGGGATCGTGCTGTACGTGCCGTTCGGGATCGGCGTCGCCTGGTACCCGAACAAGGACCGGCGCGTGAAGCTGACGCCGGTGGAACTGCGCGTGGGGCGTAAGCGGCTGCCGATGGAGAGCGTGAACCTGCTGCACGTGGCGCGGCTGTGGCTGGAGGGACGGTCCACTGCGGACGACCAGCCGGTGCTCCAATGGCCACGGGCCGTCCGGGTGGTGTGGGTGCCGCTGTGGGACGGCCTGGCGTTCGGCGCGGAGTTCCGCGACCCGGCCGCTTTCGCCAGGGTCTTCGGCGACTTCGCCGTCCAGGCGTACGGCGGGCCCGACGCCGTCCGCGCACGGGCCGCGACGGAGACCTACCCGCAACCGCGCCCCATGCGGGCGCGCTCCGCCGGCGACGCGGGCTCCCGGACGGATCTCCTGGACCTCTTCGACTGACGGAGCCCCCCGTCGACCGCGTGGGACCACTGGCCGAGCGCGCCGGCGGAACCTGGCCGGCCGATTCGCCGAGCGACCCCTTCAGGGCAGGTCCGCGGTCCCGCTGCCCGCACCACCGCGCTCGACGGTGGCGGCCGCCGTCAGGAGCCCTCCGCATTGAGCCGGTCGGGCGTCGCCGGGTGCCAGCGGGCGGCGGGCGGGCCTGCCGTTCGATGCGCGCCAGACAGGTCCGCCACCCGGCGCCGTACCGGACGCTCGCCGTGGTGGTGGATGACGGGCAGGTCGGCCAGGGCGCCCCGGCCGGCCGACTGTCAGTGCCGTGACGCACGATGAAGGGCATGATCCATACTCTTCCCCTGGCCCTGCCGAGCCCGTTGGTGGACCACCACGCTCTCGACCTGACCGCGCTGTACTCAACGGGCTGGGGTCTGACGCTCTTCGACCTCGCCGGAGCCGCGAATGGCGAGGTGTACGCCCTTTACGGCGTTGGCCGTTACACCCACGGCGTCGCCGACGAGGAGCAGGACCCGCGGGTTGCGAACTTCGGGTACCGGATCATCACCCGGTACTCCGCTGAGGGCGAGGTCCTGGCGAGCGCGCAGTTCCGTACTGGCGGCGCGCGCGAGGGGGGCTCGGACGTCGCTGACGGAGGCGACATCAGCCTGTGCGTACTGCCCGACGGGGTCCTCGCCGTCACCGCGACGCCGGACATGACCACGCTCGTCGCGCCGGACCTCAGACGCGTTCTGGCCGTCTACGACTCCAAGGACGGCCGGCCCTTCCGGGACTTCACGCCGCAGGAGGGCGACCCTTTCGCCGGGTCCATCAGCGTCACCCCCTCGGGCCGACTGCTGTGCACCCTCGCTGAGTACGGGGTCTGGAGGTTCGGAAGCGTCATCACCAACCTCGTGGGCATCGCCGAGGGAGCTCTGACCGCCGAGTCCAAGCCGGCCATCCGCGCGCTCGCCTCGCTCGACCCCGAGCCGGCACACCAGAGCGCCGTCGACCTGCGCCCGCACGCCACCTATAAGGGAGCTCCCATAGGGATGGCGAACCGCCCACGCCCGGCCCTGACTGAGCTCGTCGCCGCCGAGGACCGCCTCTCCAAATGGGAGCAGTCCCGCCTCGGCCGACCGGTGCCGCTCTCCGACGACCTCTTCGTCGTCCCCTTCTACGCCAGGACGTTCCGAGGTGGCAGCCGCGGCCAGCCCTTCGTCTTCGCCCTCGTCAACGACCAGGGGGAGATGACCGGACGGCTCCACGGCCTGCATGAGTGGCGCGATTCGCCCTTCACCGGCTTCTGCTTCAACCTCGCGGCCGACCCGCACCGGGGCCACGCCTTCCACCTCAACCGCTACGGCCTCTACGCCTGGGACCGGGCAGGAGCGCTCCGCGCCAAGCTGGACACCGGCACCAAGACCTTCAAGCCGCTGACCCACTTCACCCTCGGAGCCTGTGCCCCAAACGGCGACCTGCTGCTGGCCCACACCAAGCAGCACCTGATCCTGCGCGTCCCTGCCCCCGACGACCTCACCGACCTCGCGGCAACCGTTGAGGCGGCACTGCGGGCGTACGGCCGACAGCGCACGGCCCTGAAGAAGCAGTGGGGCCCGGTCAACTGGCACTGGCAGCACTCCGCGCCGCTCCACCGCATCTGATCACCCGGCCGCCACCGAGCCGCCGTTGCGGCCGGGGTACGAGCCTGTCCGCCTTGGCACGGAGGGGTGAGTGCCCGTCGTGGCGGGATCGGACCTGGCGCTGGGCGAACTGACCGAACAGGCGCCCGGGCGGCGTGAGCTCATCGAGACGAACGCCCGTGTCGTCGCGAAGCCGCCGGCCCCTCGCGGGGCAGCAGGGGCCGGCGGGCGGCCTGCCGGGATGCGACCGGCTGGCCCCCATGGCGCGCTACCGCCGGGCGGAACGTGCGCGGACCAGCTGCCTTACGGGTTCCAGGTCGGCCACGGAAACGTCGCACCGCGACTGTCCGCACCCGCGCGGCGCGGGGGCGGGTCAGGAGACATGCCAGTCCCAGAGCTGGCGGGCGCTGTCGAGGGTGGGGCACCAGGTGACCTTGCGGCCGTCGCGGCAGATCTCGCCGGCACCCGGCGCGCAGCGGCACACCACGCGGAACTGACCGGCGCGCGCGGACACAACCGCCTGCACGATCCGTCCCACGTGTACTCCGTGGGCGAGATCGAGCCGGACGGCCGCGGCGATCTGCTCCGCGGTGACCACCTCCAGCCGGTCGACGGAGTCCAGCGTGCGGCAGATGCTGCCGTCGGCCTGAGCGGATGACTTCACTGCCACCCACCGTCCAAGCCGGACCACGGCACCGACCACTGCGGCACGCTCCTGCTCGGGGTATCGCTGCATCACCAGGTCACCCCGCCGGACGTGGGGAGCATCGGCCAACCGCCGGAGCGCGCTCACCACGACCTGTGCGCTCACGCGGTCCTCGAGCCGCGCGGACTCCACGGTCCACACACCCGGACCGGGGCCGGGCTTCATCAGCTCCCACTCGCCCGCCCGGCCCTCCACCCGCACGATGTCACCGGCCCTGTACGCCTCGTCCGCCGGCCGAGTTTCGGGGGCGGCCCGGGCCCCGGACTGGGTAATCGTCACCACCTATCCAGCTCCCTTCCAGCAGTGATTCCGCACTGCGGCCCCCGGTTCAGTCCTGGGTCTTCGCTGCCTCGGCGATGACCTCGTGATGCACGCGCAGTGCCGCGGTCGCGTACTCCATGGGCGAGGGGTTGGTGCCCTGTACGTTCGTCATCGCCGCCAGGAAGCGGGCGTAGAGGGCCTGGTCGGCGTCGTCGACGACGTCCTCGATCAGCTTGAATGCGCTCGTCGCGAAGCGCTTGAGGGCCATCGGCCGCGTCTTGCGGCCGGCCGTGCCCTGCTTGTCGCGCTCGACCACGCACTCGGCGTGGGTCTCGTTCACGTCGGTCACGCGCAGAATCCGCTCGCGGGCGACCATGTCGGGGGCCATGTCCTGCCACAGCTGTCCGGCCCGGACCGGGCCGACGGTGGAAGGGACGGGGGAGGGGCTGGTGCTCACGGGAACTCCTGAACGGGGACGAAGGGTTGGGTTGGTGCCAGGCGACGGGCGCGCCCGGCGACGAGCGTAAGAGGGGGCGCGTCAGGCCGTGGTCCCGGGGGCGGGAGCCTTGAGGATGCGGAGGTTCTCCGCCTGGACCTCGGCGCAGAACCGGGCGGTGAGCACCCACAGCGGCATGGACAGCCCGTCGAGCTGGTCATGGAGCAGCCGGGCGGCTTCGTGGATGCCGTGCTGTGCGCGGACGACGTCCATCAGGTCCACACCGCGCGTCTTGCGCTCAAGGGACCGGCCGGCGCCGAGGATATGGTCGTGGGCCTCGCGGCTGACCGTCTCCAGTCGCAGCGGATGCGCCGGAGTGAACCGGGACGGCGGGGGCGGGGCCGGGTCGAACGCGGTCGGGCGGGCCGCGCTGTATCGCGTCGCCCACAACTCCACCATGTAGACCGTGGCGGCCTGCCAGGCGGCCTCGTCGTGCTCGCCGGTGCGCGCCTGGAACGTCGCGATCGCCAGGTCGAGGAGGACCTCACCACGATCCAGCCGCGCAGTGCCGTGGCCGAGGCGGAAGTCCTCCAGAGCCTTGGCGGCGTCGATCACGTGCACCTGGGCGGCGGGGGCGTGGTCGGTGAGACTGCGGCGCATCAGGATGTCGCCGGACTCCACGACGATCCGCGATCCCGGCGCGGCGGGCTCTCCCGGCTCGGGGGACTGGAAGGGCATGGCTGTCGTACTCCTCAGCTGTCGTGTCGGACGGGGGCGAGCTGCCGACGGGGCAAGGGGGCTGACTCGTCCGGGGGGACACCGCGAACGCGGCCGCGCCGACCGCCTGGCCAACCAGCCATCACACTACATATTGAAACTAGATTTCACAACAACTACAGTACACACTGAAACGCAAACACGACGCTTGCGCCGTCGCACCGAGTGCGTTAGATTCGCGTTAGATTTTGGACTTTGAGGGTGGAGGTGGAGATGGGGGGCAGCGACCCTGTGGCAGCGGTGCTCGAGCGAATTCGGTTCGACGGCCCGGTGCCACAACTGCCGGATCCGGCGGAGCGTGCCACGCTTCGCGAAGCATTCGGCTGGACCGTGACGCAGATGGGCCAAGCCGCCGGCGTGCGCCGCGAGACCGTGTGGACCTGGGAATCGGATCCTCCTCGCACGCCGCGCGGCGAGAAAGGGCAGCGCTACGCCAGGATTCTCGCCTACTTCGCAGCCGAACTGTCTCGCGCTGATGCGGAGGGCAGCTCCGCCACCCCCGAACCCGAACCCGAGACTGAACCGGTGCCCGTTGCGGTCGCTGCGGAGGAGGCCCCTCTCGAGCTCGACTTCGACATCGAGGACCCGCCCGAACTCGACTGGCAGAACGCCGAGTCCAGCCCGGCTCACATGGAGACGGCGGAACCCGAGTTCGACACTCCCGGCTCCTGGGTCGACCTGCCCGAGGGAGTCACCCGGCTATGCGTCCGCTGCGGGCACCCGACGTCGAGTGTCGTCGGTGGCCGGCCCCGCCACGTGTACCTCCAGGCCATGGCCGCCATGGGGATGCCCCGCTGCGGCGCCCGGCCCACCGCCGGGTCCGCGCCTGCCTCCGTCCCGCAGACCGATGCGGCCTCGGCGGCGGTCACACCGGCCTCCGCAGCCCCGGCTGCCGCTTCGGCCACTGCGCTTGCCGCTGCCGCACCCTCCGCCCGGCCGTCGGCCGCGCCGCACCGCCCGGGCGCCGCGCCGGCTTCTCGCCGTGTGAACCGCACGGCGAAGAAGCGGGGCGCGAAGCCGGTGCCGCCGCAGTACGCCGACGGGCCGCTGGCCGTCCTCGACGTCACCGACGGCGCCCTGACCGCGCACCTCGTCGACGGCCGCACCGTGCCGTGCCCGGCCAAGACCCTCCAGGCCCTGGCTACGTGGGCGCTGGACAAGCGGAAGATCCGCCTGGGCGCGGCCAAGGTCCACGACAACGGCTTCGACCAGGACCCGCTCCTCGTCCTCACCGAGGGCGCTGTCGCACATTTCGGCCTGCCCGCCGACCTCGCGGACCAGGAAGAACTCCGCCTGCCGGCCGACCACAAGGCCGTCAAGGGCCTCATCAAGGCCGGGTGGGAGCTCACCAAGTCGGGGTTCGGGCCCTGGCCGAGGGTCTTCAAGCGCGTCGACGGCAAGCGCCACTGCGTTCAGCTCTTCCTCACGCCCTGGGGGGCGTTGGAGGACCGCGTCTGGGGGCAGGCAGGCGACCTGCCTGCGGGCGACCTCGCCCGGATGCTCGGCACCTACGCCCGCCTGGTCATCACCCCCCGCGGCACCGTCGCCGTCACCGGCGAGGAGCTCATGACCTCGCTGCGCCCGCCCACCAAGGCCGAGTGGAGCGAGAAGGAGAACAAGTACGTCTCGGTGAAGGTGCCCCACACCCTTCACACCGTCGTCGACCCCGCTCCGTGCGAGGCCCCCGACGAGCACCCCGTCGTCGCCGCTGACTACCCGGAGGAAGGCTCCCGGCCCGCCAGCGAGGCCCTCGACGAGGAGGCGTGCATCTGGGTCCGCCCCGCCGACCTGATCACCGACGCCGAGCGGGCGTGCACCCACGTCGTCGCGCTGGACGTGCAGGTGGCGTTCCTGGCGGCGTGCCGGCGCCTCCACGTCGGCACGGGCCAGGCCATCCACTACCCCCGCAACCCCGCCTTCGACCCCGAGCTTCCCGGCTCCTGGTACGTGGACCTGTCCCACGTCGAGACCGACCCGCGCATGCCCAGCCCCTTCACCTCCAGCGGCGTACGCCCCGAAGGTCCCGGCTGGTACGCCACCCCCACCGTCGCCTACGCCGTCGAGCTCGGCGCCGACGTCCGCCCGATGGAGGCCTGGGTCCGTAAGATCCACAGCCCCTACCTCCAGCCCTGGTACGAGACGCTGCGCGACGCCTACCTGACCGTGATGGCCGACCTCGGCGTCACCAAGGACCTCGACGACGAAGCCTTCCTCGCGGCGATGGCCAGCTACAAGGACGGCGATCCGCTGCTGGTCACCCTGGCGAACGCCATCAAGGCCACCGCCAAGTCCGGAATCGGCAAGCTGCGCCAGCGCCCGAACATGGGAATCGGCCACGCCTTCGGCGACCCGTGGCCGGCCCTGAAGCGGGTCACGTGGCGGCCCGACATCCGCGCCATGATCCTGTCGAAGGCGCGGACCAACATGCACCGCAAGATGCACAACCTCGCCACCACGGCGGGCCGTTACCCGCTCGCCGTCAACACCGACTGCGTCGTCTACGCCACCGACAGCCTGTCGCCGCTGCCCCTCCTCCTCGGTCCCGACAAGCAGCCGGTCCGCGGAGGTTTCCGCCTCGGCGTCAACCCCGGCTCCGTCAAGCACCAGGGCTCCCAGACCATCGACTGGGCGCTGGACCTGCTCGCCGACGGAGTGAACATCGCCAACGAGATCAAGGACGACTCGCTCGTCCGCGTGGCCTGAGCCCCAAGGAAGCTGACTGAACGTGGGACTGATCGAAGACCGACTGGAAGAGGCCGCCGAGACCGCCTATTCCCAGCCGATCCCCAAGACCCTGGGCGCCCGGATCCGTTTCCTGCTCAAGCAGGAGAAGGGCGTCAGCCGCGCCGAGGCCGCCCGCGCGGTCGCCGAGAAGATCGGCAAGTCCCAGCGCACCGTCGAGCGCTACCGCGACGACAAGATCAAGACTGCGAAGCCCGAGACCGCCGCTCTCATCGAGGCCGAGGTCAAGAAGCTCTGGCAGCCGATCGTCAAGGCGAAGAAGTTTCAGGCCGCCGTCACCACCGGCGGCATCAAGGTCGACGTCCGCGGCAGGTTCGGATTCACCTCCCCCAAGGGAAGCACCAATGACCCGCGCTACCGGCGTCTCACCCGCCGCCTGGACGCCGCCACCGCGGCCGCCCTCTTCGAGGCCAAGGCGGCCGGCGCCTCCGAAGAAGACCTCGCCCAGCTGATCGCCGACGGACTGCGCGACGACTACTTCACCGACGGCGGCACCCGCGCCGGCTCGCTTCAGAAGGTCGAGCTAACCGCCATCGACCACATCCGCTTCAGCATCACCTGACCGCCGACTGTCCCCGGCTGAGAGGACCGGCCACCACCGTGACCGCGACCATCACCACCCCGCCGCCCAGGATCAGGCTGCGCCCGCACCAGTCCCAGGCCGTCCACGCAGCGCACACCGCGCTGCGCCACACCGCCCGGACCTCCATCGTGATGGCCTGCGGCACCGGCAAGACGTACGTCGCCGCGCGCACCGCCGCCCGCGTCGCTCCCCAGGGCACCCGCCTGGTGCTCCTGCCCACGTTGGAACTCCTCGCCCAGACCATCGACGACTGGCGCACGGCCGGCATGACCGGCCCCATCCTCGCCCTGTGCTCCAAGCGCCCCAACACCACAGGCGAAGCCGTCGCGTTCACCACCGACCCGGCGGCCCTGACCGCCACCGTCCACCAGAACCCCGGCCTGACGGTCTTCGCCACCTACCACTCCCTGCACCGCGTCCAGGACGCCCACCACCGCTTCGCCCTCCCGCCCTGGTCGCTGATCGCCATCGACGAAGCCCACCGAACCAGCGGTCACCTGGGCAAGCGCTGGGCAGCCGTCCACGACGACGAACTGATCCCCGCCCACAAGCGCCTCTACCTCACCGCCACCCCCCGCATCTGGTCGGCCGGTGAGCCCGGAGACGACGAAGACGACTCGCTCGTCGCGTCCATGGACAACCCCAACCTGTACGGCGACACCTGCTTCCGCCTCCCGCTCGCCGAGGCCATCGACATGGACCTCCTGGCCGACTACCGCGTCGTCGTCATGGAAGTGCACGAGGCGACCATCCGCACCCGGCTCGGGATCTCCGACAAGGCCACCGAAGCCGAACTGCGCCAAGCCGCCCTCCAGATCGCCGTCCTGCGTGCCATGGCCGAGCTCGACCTGCGCCGCGTCGTGAGCTTCCACCACCGGGTCGCCGATGCCCACGCCTTCGCCGGCACCCTCCGCGAGACCGCCACGCGCCTCTACGCCCTCGACGAGACCGGCACCAGCTGTCCCGACCCGGGCGAGCTGTGGGCGACCGGCCTCGACGGCAACCAGGACCCCGCCTACCGCCGCGAGCTCCTCGACCGGTTCGACGGCCGCCCCGGCGAGTTCCTCGAGCCCGCCCACCGCACCCTGATCGCCAACGCCCGCCTTCTCGGCGAGGGCGTCAACATCCCCTCGATCGACACCGTCGTCTTCGCCGACCCCAAGGAGTCGATCGTCGACACGGTCCAGGCCGTCGGCAGGGCGCTGCGCCAGAAGCCCGGCCAGGGCAAGAAAGCCACCCTCATCGTCCCCGTCTACGTCGCCCCCGGCGAAGACGCCGACGACCTCATGGGCTCCAACCTGTACCGGCCGCTCTGGCGGGTCCTCCAAGCCCTGCGCGCCCACGACGACCGCATCGCCGACCGGCTCGCCGTCCCCCAGCAGCCCGCCCACCCGGTCCCGGACGACGAGGACGAGGAGACGGGCGTGCCCGTGGACGTCGCCTTCGACCGCCCCTTCCCTGCCGACACCATCGCGCAGGCGTTCCGGCTGCGGGTCCTTCACCCCCGCGAGGCGTCCTTCCGCCGCGGCCTGGAAGCCGCCACCACCTACCACCAGACCTACGGGCATCTCGACGTCCCCCGGCTCTACGACGATGAGACCGGATTCGCGCTCGGCCGCTGGATCAACCGCGCGCGCAAGGCGTACGCGGCCGGCACCCTCAAGCCCGCTCAGATCAAGGCCCTCGAACACCTGGGCATCATCTGGAACCTCCAGACCCAGGCCGCCGAACGCGGACTGCTCCACGCCCGCAACTGGGCCGCCCGCCACGGACACCTCGCGGCCCCCACCGGCGAGATGGCCGGCGACTTCGCCCTCGGCCGTTGGCTCACCAACCGACGGGCCGCCGCCCGCGCCCGTGCGGACAACGGACTCGAACCCGACCCCACCGACCTCGCACTCGCCGAGATCGATCCGTACTGGAACCCCGCCTGGTCGATCACCTGGCAGCGCCTCTACTACACCGCCCGCGCCTACGCCGACGCCAGCATCACCCTCGACGACCTCCCTGCCGACTTCGTAACCGACGATGACGAGCCCCTCGGCGAATGGGTCCGCGCCCAGAGCACCGACTACAGCACGCTCCACCCCGAGCAGCTCCGGCTCGTGCGCGAACTGGGCATCACCCTGATCGAGCCCGCCGACAACGAACCGCCGCAGCCAACCGGGCGCGCCGCCCGCCAGCAGCGGCAGCTCGAGCAGGGCCTGGCGGCCGTCGCCGCCTTCCGCGACCGCGAAGGCCACCTGAACATCCGCCAACGCGACACGGTCACCCTCAACGGTGAGGAGTACATGGTCGGCCAGTGGCTCAAGAACCTTCGCAAACGCTGGGACAAACTGCCCCCCGACCACCTCCAGGCCGTCACCGCCGCCGGCATCACCCGCCACCCCCAGCCGCCCACCACGATCACCCCCACCCCCGGCACCTGAACCGAAACGCCGGCGAACTCCCGGACACGAAAGGTACGCACCCACACCGTGCTCAGCACACCGGAGAACTACCGCAGCGCGGCGAACGACGCCTCCCCGACCGCGACCGTCATCGCTGCCGAGGGCGGCCTCATCCGCTACCTCCGCCAGCACGCCGAGCTCATCGTGAAGGGTGCCTACGACATCCCCGCAGATTGGAGGTACCGCAGCCAGTACCACCTCCTGCTGGCCCTGGGCCGCCGCTTCGCTCCCACACCCCGCCCTGAGGGCCTGATCGGCATGCCCGACCGGCTCTGCTACAGCAACTCCGCCCAGTATGCGAAGGAACACCAGGAAGAAAGCCTGGTATACGCCGAAGGGTTCGCCCTCACCCACGCCGGACTCGACTTCTACCTGCCCCACGCCTGGACCGTCCGTCCGGACGGCACCGTGCTGGACCCGACCTGGGACGACGAACCTGGCCGGGCATACGTCGGCATCGCGGTCACCGATCCCCGGCTCTGGCCCTTCGACGGCGGAGGGATTCTCCAGGACTTCGACCGCATGCTGCCCGTGCTCCGTGACGGCTTCCCGCGCAATGCGCTCGCCGACCTCGGACGCCCACTCGTCGACGGGCTGGCGCAGGGGCAGGCCCCAACGCCCAAGAGGTGACCGCCGCGATCCCCCGATCCCCATGCGGTGCGCCGACGAGCACAGGACATCGCACCGATGAAACCCGCCAACGTCTGACGCGGCAGAAGGAGCTGTGGATGTTGATCATCAGTGAGCGCGTGCGGTCCGCGGACCCCCGCGAGGACGAGCGCGTCGTGCACCGGGCCGTCGGCCGCGCCGAGAACGATTTCCAGCGTCTGTCCTGCAGCGAGGGGCCGGAGGACGGTATCCACGTCCCGGGGCAGAGGCTCAGGGTGCGCGGTGACCACACTCTCGGAGACGGACAGCGGTGGTGCACCAAGTGTTTCCCCGAGAAGGTGCAAGGGATCTGATCCCACCAGCCCGGCGATGCCGTCTCTGCCAGAGCACTCACCATGCGGGCGCGGACGTATGTCGGTGCTCCCCAAGGACCCGGCCGCCGGCGCGACCACGCCTCGGCGCGACCCGCCGCCGGCACCGGGGCACAGCGCTGTCCGACCCCGGTGACAGGATGGCGCCAGAAGCGTCGCGTCCGCCCAGCGGCCGCGGCACCCCGAGCACCACGGAGCACCGTTTTCATGAACCGCAGTGAGCTGACCGCCGCCCTCGCAGAGCGCGCCGAGGTGACCCGCAAGGACGCCGACGCCGTGCTGACCGCCCTCGCCGAGATCATCGGTGAGGTCGTCGCCAAGGGCGACGAGAAGGTCACCATCCCTGGCTTCCTGACCTTCGAGCGCACCCACCGTGCCGCTCGCACCGCCCGCAACCCGCAGACCGGCGACCCCATCGAGATTCCGGCCGGCTACAGCGTGAAGGTCTCCGCGGGCTCGAAGCTCAAGGAAGCCGCGAAGGGCAAGTAGCCCCGTCCTCCGCCCCGCCGGGTGGCACAACGGCACGCCTCACCCGCGCCGAAGCCGGATAGGCATCCCGCCCACGGGGTAGTACGGACGGCGAGTGCCCTCCGACGACGGAGAGCACCACCCACAGACCAACCGGGCGAACACCCGGCAACTTTCGAAGGACACACGCATGGCCAGCGGCACCGTGAAGTGGTTCAACGCCGAGAAGGGCTTCGGCTTCATCTCCCAGGACGGCGGCGGACCGGACGTCTTCGCGCACTACTCCAACATCTCCGGCAACGGCTACCGCGAACTGGTCGAAGGCGAGCAGGTCACCTTCGACGTGACCCAGGGCCAGAAGGGCCCCCAGGCCGAGAACATCGTGCGCCGCGGCTGACCCCGGAAAATGAGCGCCGCCCCGCGACGGCCACTGTAGAGTGGTCTCACCGACGCGGGGTGGAGCAGCTCGGTAGCTCGCTGGGCTCATAACCCAGAGGTCGCAGGTTCAAATCCTGTCCCCGCTACTGACCGAAGGGCCCGGATATCTGTCCGGGCCCTTCGCCGTATCCGAACCCCGCACCATCTCGGCCCAGCCGGACCTGCCTCACTCCAGCGAGACGACGTTGTCCGGGGAGACACAGACGCGGCCCGATCCGATGGCGGCAGCCGTTGCCAGAGCACGGCTGACCAGCCCGGCATGACCACCGATGGCGATCCGCACGTCGTCCAGCGTGCTCATCCTCGCCTCGATCACGCCGCGGCGGCCGGCCACCTCTACCTCGAACAGGCCCGCACCGCGCTCGCACACCCGGTACGTGTTCGGCCCGAGCGTGCATTCCCACCGACCCGGAGCGGTCTCGGCCAGGTCAACGAGGGTACGGATCTGCTCCAGCGGACTGGGCCCGGCCGGATGGTTCTCGTCCGCGTGCTCCTCGAACGCTCTACGGGCGAGCAGCGCGAAGGCGTGCCGGCTCACTTCACCGCACTCCGGGCACGTCAAGGCGAACCGGTCGGGCCCGGCATCACCTGTATCGGTGATCGTCGGCCGCAGCCCGTTGACCATCGGCTCCAGCACCTTGCGCTCACGACGCCCCACCTGCCGGCCCTCCCTCCTCGTACGCCGCTCATCTCCGGCGCATTCTCCGCCACGGGCAAAGCCCGGCTCACGGCGACGGACACCGTGTCGGCATGAGCACCCCCACATCGGGCCTACGGTGCATCGGTATGACGCAGCACATCAGGATCGCGAGCCGTGCCTCGGCCATGGCGACAGCACAGGTCAACTGGCTGATGGCAGAGATCACCCGCACGAGCCCCGGCACCGTGCCGGAGTTCGTCCCCATCACGACAGCTGGCGACAGCTGGGCCGGGCCCCTGGCCGAAGTCGGCGGCAAGGGCGCCTTCACCAGCGCGGTCGCCCGGGCCGTTCTCGACGGCCGCGCGGACCTCGCGCTGCACTGCGCGAAGGACATGCCCGGCGACGAGTCAGAACCCGACGGCACCGTGTGCTTGTACCCGCGACGCGACGACGTCCACGATGTCCTGGTCCACCCTGCCGGAACCAAGCTCGACGACCTGCCCGTCGGCACCCGCATCGGCACCTCCGCGCCCCGGCGGATCGCCCAGCTCGCCGCCTCCCACCCGCACCTCACCGTCGTCGCCGTACGCGGCAACGCCGACACCCGCCTCGGCCTGACCCGCTCCGGCGACGTCGACGCGGTGATCCTCGCCCTCGCCGGACTACGCCGCCTGGGCCGGGAGGCCGAAGCCACCGAGATCATCGACACCGACCGGATGATGCCCGCCCTCGGCGCCGGCCAGCTCGCCCTGCAGATCCGCGCCGACGACCAAGACCTCCTCGACGTCCTCACCCCGCTCACCGATCCCGCCGCCACCCGAGCCGCCCTCGCGGAGCGGACGCTGCTGCGCGCCCTCGCCGGGCACTGCCACGCCCCGATCGCCGGTCACGCCACTGCCCCTGCGGCGGGAGAGCTTCACCTGGCCGCCCGGGTCTACACCCCGGACGGCTCGGCCATGCTGGCCGCCGCACGGACCGGACCCGACCCGCAGACCCTGGGTCGAGCAGTCGCCCAGGACCTCATCGCCCAGGGCGCCAACGACCTCCTCGCCTCCTCCCGGCGCCGCTGACCGGGTTCTTCCCGGCCTCGGCGGGAGGCCACAGGCCGGGCGGGCCGTACCGGGTGCGGGCCGCATTCGTCCTCGGCCCGTGCGGGCGCCCGGTCGGCTCCCAGGGCGGTGTCTACCTCGCGATCCGCGATCACCGCGCACCTCACCGGCTCGTCGGGCGACCGAAGCCCGCGGCCTTCGTGCTGCGCAGCCCGTGTCAGCCCGCTCCCTCCCGCCCGCGTCGGCTACCAGAGCCCCATGGCCCCGCACCGTCGGCCACGAGAACGTCAGCCGTTCGTCCCTCCGCAGAAAGACGTCCGGGTAGCATCGTGCGGACGCATATCACCGTGAGGCGTGCCTTGCCCGGACCCACCTCCGGGCTCTGGTGAATCCAGCTGCCGCTGGGAGGTGACGCAGTGGTGATGCATGGCGTTTCTCTCGTCTTTGACCGCCTTTGCGCACTCGGCGTTTGTCGTGGTGGGGCGGCATGACGCGGAGCGTGCAGGAGCTGTCTTGTCATCGAACGTCACCAACCGCCAGCAGATCGCCCGGGCGCTCAACAAGGCGACCGGCTGCGGATACCAGCGGGCTCTGGAACGCGTCGTCGACGCCGCCGAGCGCAAGCTGCTGCCCCCGGTACTGGACGCGGCCGGCCGTGCGGAGGCCGTCCGGATTCTCACTGACCCGGCTGTGGCCGCCCGAGTCCCCAGCCGCATGCTCGCGCGGGACTACCTGCTGGCCCTGGTTGCGGAGCTCCGTCTCCTGGGATGGGGAGCCGGCGACCATGAGCCCGAGGTGGACTGCTTCGGCCTCACGGTCTACGCGGGGCCTGTCGCGGGTCTGAGCTTGTCCGTGGGACGTGCAGATGACGATGCCGACGGCGATGAACACGATCCGGATGACCCGGGCCATTCGGACCTGACCAAGCCGCTGTACCTGACGTCGATGTGCCCGTCGGGCAACGCGACCGTCGAGGACTTCGAGGACGGCCTCGCGGACTGCTCCACCGAAGCCGTCCGCGTCACCGCGCGCCGCATGGACTCCAAGCTCGGAAAGACCCGGCTCCACCGGGTCCGGGGCACAGAAGAGCACTCCACCGCGTCGTGTCCGATCTGCGCAGACCGGTACCCCGAGCACCATCTGCTGAAGAACTCGCCCAGCGCCACCCCCGTGTGCCCCGCCTGCATCTTCGACGGCGACCAGGCCTACCGCACCGATCTGCCGTACCTCGCGGTCCAACTCGACCGGCTTCTCCACGACGACCTGGCCGCTCCGGCGGGATGGGACGCGGTCGCGGCCGTCCTCGCCCTGACCTGCGGCCCCAACCTGGGCACGCGGCTCGACCGCGAACTGAAGGAGCGCGGCGGCTGGCCGATCGTCATGGAACGCTGGGGTGAGCCGCTGGAGCGCTCCTGGATCTGGCTCCCGCCGCCCGCTCACCGGCACGTGGCGTTCAAGCACCTGGGCGCCGGCGCGACCCTGGCCGCGCTCGTCGACGCCGTCGACCGCCACGACCCCACCGCCCGCGCTGCGGCGAAGGCCCTGTGCCGGGAATCCGGAGTGCGCTGGCGCGACGCCCTGTGGCCCGCCGCCATCGCCTACGCCGTGGCTTTCACGACCCAGAGCCTCGAGCGCGACCGCCACCGCACCCCCTTCCACGTCGTCCACTCCCTCAGCGACGGACTCGGGCAGACCATGAAGCCCTTCGCCGTCACCGGGGACGCCTCGAACGTCGAGTACGGGCTCGAAGCGCTGCTCAAGTACCAGCTGTTCCCGATGCTCCTCGGGTACAGCCTGGATGAAGAACCCGACGACCCCCGCCGCCGGTACGGAGCGCAGCCTGACGACGACCGCCCCGCCCGGAGCCGAGCCGACGCCCGCCTCACCCACGGGATCGACCGGGCGAACCAGGTCGCTGTCGTCCTGGGCAAGATCCCCTTCACGCCGGCTGGCGTCCCGGTCTGGGACGGCGCAGCAGTGGCCGGAGCCGATGCCCAGGGCCTGGGAAGCACCGCGCCCGCGAACGACCTGTGCCGTGCGATCCGGGACGAGGCCCGCCAGCAGGCGGCTGAAGCCCTCTACGACCTCGACGGGTGCGACGCGGTCGACGCCGACCAGGCGTGGGCCCGCAGCGGCTGGTGGATTCCCTCGGACCACGCCCCCCACGCGGTGCGCCAGGCGCAGCAGTTCCTCCCCGTGAAGACCAGGGTCCACGCACTGTGGTTCGGGCCCGCTGCGCAGCTGCCCGAACCCGTGCAGATCTGCGTCGACATCGTCAGCGTGAACGCGCACAGCACCGGCCCCCGCGACGTGCCGTGGCTGCAGGTGTCGGACGGCCGCTCCGTGTTCGGGCTGACGCTGTCGGACGTCGCGCTGATCCGCCGGGCTGAACCCGGGGAGGAACTCACCGAGGTCTGGCCCTCCGACCATCCATCGAACCGCGGGGATGACGCCCCGGCGACCGAGACGAGCCCCGCCACGTCGGACGAGTCGCTGCCCACGCTCGATGAACTGTCCCTGCTGACCAACCAGTTCCTGCATCTGGCCGGACACCGGCTCGGCGAGGGCTGGAAGAGCGTCGACGAGAAGGCCTACGCCGCCCACCAGCGCCTGGAGAAGGCTCTCGAAGCCGAATACACGGGCTTCGCGGCCACGAGGGTCAAGGTGTGGATCAACCTGTTCGACACCGCGCACCCCTGCCCGAGCGGACAGGCCCAGGCCCTGCCGGCATACGCGCTGACCGGCAAGCCCTACGAGGTGGAATTCGACGTCCACGCCCATGACCCGTCCTGCGGCTGCGGCCAGGAGTACGGCTTCGGCGACTTCTCCGACCGCGTCTGCCAGCTCCTCATCGTCCTGTGCCTGTACGGCGGACTGATCGAGGCCCACCCCATGATCGAGACCGCCACCGCGACAGACGATCCGGACGAGCACGAAGCCGTCCTACGCGACATCACCTGGGAGGTCGACGGACCCGACAGCTACGACTTCCGGGAGATCCAGCGCCGGGTGATCCGGGACATCACCGACCCGGAATCGAGCCTGAACACCGACACCAACCCGACCTACATCCCGCCGTACATGGCCGCGGACGGCTGGTACCTGCCC
The DNA here is from genome assembly GCF_040650555.1 of Streptomyces sp. NPDC048664. Classification (NCBI taxonomy): domain Bacteria; kingdom Bacillati; phylum Actinomycetota; class Actinomycetes; order Kitasatosporales; family Streptomycetaceae; genus Streptomyces; species Streptomyces sp. NPDC048664. The sequence continues at coordinate 303,266 of NZ_JBEZHK010000004.1, forward strand.
GAAGGCGGGACCTCGATGATGTTCCACGGCCGCCGACACGAAGACGACACGGACTGACCACTACGGGCCGCCGCGCACTGACGCCTCACGATCGGGATGGCCGGTCGTGGGGCGTCGGCGGGCAACCGCAGTCCGCCGCGCTGCTCTTCCCCCGTCTTCGGCCCACCGGTCTCGGCAGTGGGAACATCTGAACGGCCCTGGAGTGCAGAGGTCTGCCCTTTCTTGCCGGTCCTGGCGCGGCCAACGGTGAACTCCCTCCGAAGAGCAGACCCGGCATGCCCGAGCCTGCTACATGTGGACGGCGGTCGGGCCGCTGGGGACCGGACACCGCATCGAGTGAAGAGGCCTTGGTTCTGCATGCTGTCCGACAGCAATCCGTCCGCCGTTGACCAACTCTGCGATCATCTGCGCACGCTCGGGCCTCACGGGCTCGAGCAGCTTCTGGCCGAACGCCGGGATGCGCTCACCGAGCCGCGCCCGCGGACGCTGAGCGAGATCGCCGAGCGGCTGCTGCGGCCCGGCAGCGTCCAACGGGCCGCCACGCAGCTGCTCTCCTTGCCGTGCGTGGAGGTTGCCGAGGCGCTTGCCGCCCTTCCCGCGCCCTGCCCCCGGCCCCTGCTCGCGTCCATGCTCGGGCTGCCACAGGAGCCCGGCAAGCCGAATGACGACGGTGAGGCCGCCCTTGAGCGGGCCCTCGGCCGGCTGTCCGCCCTGGGACTCGTGTGGGCTCGTGATGCGGTTCCCGGCGAGCCGAGCAACCTGATCATGGCTGAAGCGCTCCGCGAGCTGTGGAAGGAGCCCTTGGGCCTGCGCAACCGGCTTGTCGGCTTCGAGACCGTCGTGGAGAACTTGCACGGCGAAGGCCTGGCCACGGCCCTCGACACGCTGGCTCTCACCGACGCAGGTTCCGAAAGCGAGCAGCGCACCATGCTCCTCGCCCACCATCGTGACGGTCAGCGGATGCGTGACCTCCTCACCCATGCTCCCGCGCCCGCCCAGGAGCTTCTGAAGCATCTGCGCCAGTACAACTCCACCACATACAGCTCGATCTCCATGTCTTCCGCCGGCCAGGAAGGCCAGAACTGGGCAGCCGAGCGAGCCCTGCTCTCGTCGAAGGACCGGCCCGTTTCCCCCGGTGCCTCCGGCTTCTTCATGGAGCGGGAGACCCAGCTGCCAGCCGAGGTGCTGATCGCGCTGCGCGGACCGGAGCCCGCCGCGCCCTTCCACCCCCGGCCGCCGCAGACCCTGCTCACGGCCGTCACCAGCCAGCAGATCACCGAGGCTGCCTCGGCCGCCGCCGTCACCTTCCTTGCCCAAGCCGCAACGGTCCTGCACGCGTGCGTCCAACAGCCGCCGGCCTTGCTGAAGGACGGCGGCATCGGCACCCGCGAACTGACCCGGATCACCAAGGCCTCCGGCTGTACGCCGGCCGCGGTCCGCCTCGTCCTCGAATGCGCCCACGCGGCCGGTCTCCTCGCGCACGACGGTCAGCAGCGGATCCTGGCGACGACCGCGTACGACGCCTGGACAGCGCGCGACCCGGCCGGGCAGTACGCGACACTCGCCCTGGCCTGGCGCATGATGCGCTTCACCCCGACCCGGACCACACCGATCGCGACCCGCTACGGCACCGACGACGACGCGCCGGGCGGCCCGACGCCCGCTCTGGCCTCCCGGGTCGAATGCGAGGGATGCCGGGCGACACGTACCGCCCTCCTGGACAGCGCGGCCGCGCTCGGGCCGCAGCAAGCCCTCGACACCGCGGACGATCTCCTCGGCGCCTTCGCCGACCTGCTCGCCTGGTACCGGCCCCGCGCCCGGTTCTGCGCCTGCACGGAGAAGTACTCGTACTCGGGGAAGCGCGATCGAGACCACGAGAAGGCCGCCCTCGCGCCGCTGGTGCGCGAAGCCGAACTCCTCGGCGTCCTGGCACAGGGTGCACTCAGCCCACTGGGCGCGGCACTGCGCCACCACGACACGGACCCAGCCCTGAACGAGACCGAGCTCGCCGCATGCGCCCAGCAGGTGCTGCCACCGCCGGCCGAGACAGCGCGTTTCCACACCGACCCGGACGTGACCGCCACCGTCGACGGCGTGTGCTCGCCCCGACTGGCCGCCCGCCTGGACCAGCTGGCCGACCGCGCCGCACGCCACCCCGCATCCCTCTGGCACATCACCCCAGCCTCGCTGCGCCGCGCCCTCGACACCGGGCACACCGCCGACGACCTCCTCCACGCGCTGCGCAGCATCGCCGACACCACAGTCCTTCCCGAGCGACTGACGGACCTTGTCCGGGAAGCCGCCGACGCGCACGGCCGGGTCCGCCTCACCACCCCGGCCAGCCTCCTGCACAGCACGGAAACCGCCCTGATCGCCGAAATCGCCGCCAGCGACCGGCTGACCCCGCTGAGCCTGCGGGTGCTAGCCCCGACCGTGCTGACGAGCCCGCTCCCCGGCGTCACGGTGCTCGCCGCCCTCCGTGACGCCGGGTACGCCCCCATCGACGAAGAGCATGACGGTGCAATCCGGCTCGAGCGCCCCACCCCCAACCGTCACCCGCTCCTGCCCGCACCACGGACCGCCGGACCGGCGCCGGAAGCACCCGACCTCGCCGACCTGGCCGAAGTTCTCCTCTCGGCCACCGGTGACATGCCGGTGCCCCGGCTCTCTCCGACCGAACAGGTCCTCGCCCGCGACGCCCAGCATCTGGATCCGCCCGCCCTGCGCCGCCTCGCCCACGCCCTCGACAACGCCCTCGAAACCGCCATCACCTACGCACCCGGCGCAGGCCGACCCACCACCCACACCATCCACTCTCTGGAACTCGATCCGCCGTACCTGTACGCCTGGACCGGAACCGACGACGAGGTAAGCACCTTCCATCTGAGCCACATCCAGGACGTAGATGCGGAAGCCCCGGCCTGACACGCGGCCCTCGGCGTCAGTATCGCTCCACCCCGCCCCGGCAAGGCGTTTTCGTATGCTCCGCCGCACCGGGGCACGCCCTTGCCCACGGCGCCTGGAGCCGGCCGGCCCCAGAGCTCGGACATGCAGGGCTGGAGGACTTGATGAGCGACACGACGGTCGCCGGCCGGTACCGGCTGAAGGAGCCGATCGGCAGCGGAGGCATGGGCACTGTGTGGCGCGCTGAGGACCTCCACGAGACCCACGACGTCGCCCTCAAGATCATCCTGGTAGGGGAGGGGGACCCGGTACAGGAAGCGGCCTTCCGCCGCGAGGCACAGGTCGCCGCGCGCCTGTCCCACCCGAACGTCGTCGCCGTCCGGGACCACGGCGCCGCCCACCTCGACGGCCGCCGAATCCTTTTCCTGGCCATGGACCTCGTGGTCGGACGGCCGCTGAACACGCTCACCGGGCGCCCGCTCCCCATCGCCCAGGCCCTGACCTGGGCGATCCACATCAGTCAGGCCCTGGAGGACGCCCACCACCGCGGCATCGTCCACCGCGACATCAAGCCGTCCAACATCCTCCTTGACCAGGCATCCGGCAACACCGCGAAGCTGTGCGACTTCGGCATCGCGCGCCTGGTCGAGGCCACCCACCACACCCTGACCGTGACCGGCGTCGCCATCGGCACCCCCGCCTACATGTCGCCCGAGCAGGCCCGCGGCGACACCAGCCTGGGCGCACCCAGCGACCTCTACTCGCTCGGTTGCCTCCTCCACGAGCTGCTGACCGGCCACGTCCCCTTCACCGGCACGGGCTGGCAGGTCCTCAACCAGCACCTCAACGACGCACCGGCCCCGCTGTCCGCCCTGCGCCCCGGTGTTCCCCGCGAGCTCGAGCAGTTGGTCCTGGAGCTCCTCGACAAGGACCCCGACCGCCGGCCGACCGCGGCCGACACTCGGAGGCGGCTCACCCAGCTTCACGCCGAGCTGGCCGCCTTCGCCGAGGCACCCACCGCGACAGCGCCCCGGCACCAACCCACGCTGGTCGCCACCGCGACCTCCGCCAGCGCGGCCACCCAATACCGCGAGCCGGGCGCCCGCGGCACCACCGTGCGCGCGGCCGGACTGACCGCGGCCGCCATCACCAGCGCCCTCTCGCTCACCACCACCCTGCCGATGCTCTGGACGACCGGCCTCGGCGCTCTCGCCGGCCTGCTGCTCGCCGTCCTCTACCTTCTCGACCCGCCCCAGCCACCGCACCCGGGGCAGTTGAGGATCACCACGGCTGCCCTCATGACCCTCCTGCTCCTCATCGGCGGCGCGGCACTCGCCGTCCTCGTCACCGACTTCTCCCGGTGGGCGGCCGCCCTGACCATCAGCGTCTTCGGCGGGCCCGCCATGGTCGCCTGCGCCAGTGGTGTGCGGCGCCTGGTCGAGCACGCGCTCCACCGCACGGCCTGGTACGGCGACATCGCGACGACCGCCGGCGCTCTGCAGACCGCCACCGTGCTGCTCGCCGCCCATCACGCCGGCATTTCGCCCCTCACCTACCTCACCGCCGGCGCGGTGCTGTGGCCAGCCACAGCACTTCTCACTGCAGTTCTCACACCTCGCCGCACCCGCCACGACTCTCTTCCTCCAGCACGGACCGGAAGCACCGAGCTCCGGCGTGACACCCGGCCCCGGCCTGCCGTAATCCACACATAGACGCCGCCACCACCTTCAACGGCGAGGCGATTCCCGGCGCCGTTACGACCAGATCCTGGCCACCGCGGACTGCGACACCGGCTCGAGCGCCCTCACGAACCGCACCTCGCGAGAAGGCGAGGTCCCCTCGCCCCGCACCACTTCGGTGCCCGGTTGCCTTGGCCTGACTAGCGAACAGCGGAGGCAGCTCGACGCCGTCGCCCTCGAAGCCTCGGGCTGGGCCGTAACCCCCGGCACCTCACCAGCCGATGTATGTCTAGCAACTAGACATGTCTCTTTTCTAGACACATGATTGTTGTGTGAGTACGGAACGAGAAGACGCGCTTGCCGCACTGCGCGAGTGGTCCGTCCCCGGCCGCCGTGCGGACCTGGTCGCCGCGGCCTGGAAGGCGGGCGCCACCGTGGTCGCGATCGCCAAGGCAGCCCGCGTCGGAAGCCGTCAGACCATCTACGACGACCTCAGGGCTCGGGGTATCGACCCCCGCAGCCGCCCCAAGGAGAAGAACATGCCTGCTCCGATCACCGTCGAGGGCCTCAACGGCATCACCGACCTGGAGGACAACGACAGCCCTGTCGCCAGGGCGGTCCTCCAAGCCCGCGGCGACCTGGCCTCCCCCGGGCTCAACGCCGAGGCCAGGCGGCTCATGACGCTGAGCCTCGCGGTGGGGCAGTACAACGACCTGCGCGCCGCGCTCGTTGACGAAGAAGAGGCCCGTGCCGAGCGCGACCGGGCCCGGCACTTGGTCGACGTCCGGTGGGAGGCGTTGGCCGACCCGAACAGCAAGGGCAGCTGGCTGCACGGCCATCACGCCTACGTCGTCGCCGTGGACAATGCGCACCGTGCCATCGACGCGTGGAAGGCCGCCGCCGACCTCCTGCAGAGGAAGGGGTCCTTCCAGCGCGGCGAAGGAGACAACCTGCTGGCCGACGCCTACGAGCAGTCCATCCTCCCCGCCGGCCACCCCCCGGTGAGCAAGCCCGACATCGACGCCGAGGCGGAGGCCGCCCGGCTGCACGAGGAACTGGACGCCGAGCACTCGCGCCGCAAGGCACTCGCCGCCGACACTCTCGGTCTGGCCACCCAGAACTGACAGGAGAGCAGCATGCTCGCCCGATTCGCCATCGACGACGGCCGGCACGTGCCGGAGTTCGTCATCGACGAGGACGCGTCCACCGCCGCCGGGGCCGCCCGGTTCCGGCCCACGTGCTCCTGCGGCCGGATGCCCCGACAGATGGCGGGAACCCGTGAACAGGCCCTGGCCACGCACATCGCCCACGTCAACACCAAGATCGGCCCGTCCAAGGGCCCGGAGTGGCTCCCCGTAGGCGCCCGCGTCGTCATTCTGGCGGCAGCCATGATGATCATCTGGGGCGTCTGCTACGCCACCGGCCAGATCCTCACCCACGACCATGACCTCACCGGCGCCAGCGCCAAGACCGTCCTCGGCGGCTCCCACCTGGCCGGTCTCGCCCTGGCCCTCGGCCTCATGGTCGCTGTGCGGCGCTACATCGCACCCACCCGCGCCTGACACCTCAGCCCGACGAGGCGCCCGCAGCCATCCGAACTGGCTGCGGGCGCCGTTCGACTGTACTGCGCGATGCCAACCTCACGGACAGCAGAGCTAGGCCGCTTCCCGTACCGGAAGGACCGGCACGGCGGCCTGCTTGGCGGACTCCAGCGCTTTGGTGAACGTCGAGGCGACGACGACGGCCTCGTCGGCCAGCCTGTCGATCTCGGCGACCGCCAGGTCCTCGGCCGTCGTGCGGGCCAGCAGGTCAAGGAGCTCGTCGCTGCCCGCAGCCAGCCTCTCGATCTCCCGTACCTCGGCGTAGCGGGCGTCGGCCTCCGCGACCTGCTCCGCGTAGGCCTCCAGCGCCGCCACCCGCCGCTCGATGCCGTGCAGGCTCGTCGCGAGCACAGCTCGGCGAGAGGCGAGCAGCTCGGCCACCGTGGCGTTGCCCGTCGCCTGCGGCATCCTTTGAGCCTTGCGTGCCACTCGGCTGTAGTCCCGCAGATCTCGGGCGATCGTCCACTCCTGACGGGGGAAGGCCGCCTCGTTGCGCTGGGCATCGAGCCACTTCTCACGGTGCACCTTGGAGTCGAGCACGGCCGTCATCGCCCGTTGGGCCCGGGCCAGGAGTTCCCGTGCGTCGGGGGTCAGGTCCTTTGGATGCACCAGGTGCTTCTGGACGGCGGCGAGCCGACGCAGCTGTCTGTTGTAGAGCGCCCGGTCGGCGATCAGGCCGGCGCCGAGCACGGCCACAAGGCCGGCGGCCAGCGGCCAAACGGACAGCAGCGCGTGCCCCAGGTCGACGGCCTTCTGCAGCTTCTGCTCCAGCGCGCCGACGAGGGTCGAGGGGTCCGTAGAGGGGTCCGCGATCTCGACGCCGCCGGTCCACCGCCACACCATGGCGGCAGCCGCCAACTCCCGCGCCGCCGCGCGCCAGAAGGGGCACAGCCGCCCACAGCGGGTTGACCAGGGGGCCCGTGTAGCGGCGAGGGTCCTCCAGGGACTGCCGCAAAGCCTTCCGAGTAGCGTCCGAGAGCTCCGCATCCGGGTCAAGGACCGGACGGGTCACGCTGCCCGTGGCCTTCCTGGACTCCTTCACCGCTTCCTCCCGTGTACGACCACGGTCCCCTAGGCGATGCTCCGCCGGTCCCTGTCCTGATCCCGGTGGCGACCGCGTGGGCGCGGGCCGCTGCATCGGTCCGACCACGGTACGTGAACACGTTCAGACGCCGAGACGAGTGGACCTCGAGTGCTTCACCTGACCGAGCTCACCAGCTCGTGGGGGGACGGGCAGCCCGCCGTGACGGGGAGAAGTGAGCCATGGCCAACCCCTCTCGTGATCAGCGGCACGGCCGCCAAGCCGTTGGTTGGCTGTGGTCCGGCATCCAACATCCGCAGATGTCAGCGCCGTTCCTCCGATTGGCATGGAACAGTACGGACTTCCTGCCGCGCGCCTTGGTCACCTTCGCCGTGAAGCGAGGTCTCCCGCCCGGCGACCTTCGGGAGTAAGCCGTATCCCGTCTTGCTGGCCCTGGTGGTGCGGACGGCCCGGGTGGCGGGAGAAGGCCTGGCCGGACGACCCCGACGCCGGTCATGATCAGCGTATGGGTGCAAGCGCGTGGGACACCGAGACGAGGCGGCCGATCCATGTCGCTCAGGGGATAGAAGGCCTTCCGATCGGCCTGGCAGGCGGCCGGTACCTGTGCAGGGCCTGCGCGGATCCGCTGATCCTCAGGGGAGCCCGGCCCGAAGCGAAGGTCACGCCGCACTTCGCCCACCAGGGGGGAGGCCCATGCCGAATGGCCGACCGGGAGGCGCAGATCGACGCGGAGGACCAGGTCGTCATCCAGTTGAGCCACCAGATCCGCGCCCTGCCCGGTGTCACCGGCTGCACCCTCGCCTCTCCCGGAGACGACCCCCGCCAGCCGATCGGGCTGCCACCGGTCGTCGTCGCGCAGTGCGGCGACACCACCGTGGTCATCGAACGACCCGGCACCCTCCCCGGCATGCAGGCCGTACGCCGACGCATCCACGCGGTCCGCGAGCATCATGCCGGCGCCGCTCACGTCTGGTTCCTGCGCCGAGACCTCGGCCAGTTCGGCCAACTCCCCAGCCACACGGTGCGCCTGAGCGGCCGTGACGTCGAGCACCAGCGCGTCGCCCCCACCGAACAGCAGCTCGCCATTCTCGACGCCGGCGGACACGTGTACTGGCTCGACGGCAAGCTCGTGCTGGTGCCCTACGGCTACCACTCCTTCCGGCACCCCGCTCGCCCCGAGCAGGACTGGACAGCCTGGCCGAAGTGGCCGCCCCACAAAGACCCCCGGGACGACTGGCGGATCAGCAAACCCCGGCCGGCTCCGACCGCAGACTGCTGGGGCCTGGTCCCGATCACCCTGTCTTCCCTCACCCGCACCCGTGTGGCCTTCCACCCCGCCGACGCACACAAGATCATGGACGAGCTGTACGCCGCCCAGGAGGGCCGCCACCGCTGGCGCGACCGACGAGCCCGCGAGGTCTACGCCGAGCGGCACGCCCCGCCCCCTCCGCAGCCCGCCCCGACCCCCGCGACCGAAGCCTCCGCCACCGAAGCTCAGACAGAACCGGCTCCCGCGCCCGAGCATCCGCAGCCGACAGGACAACGGGATGCCGAGACACCCCCACAAGGGACCGTGATCCCGTCCCCCACATCGTCCGCGAACCTCGCGCAGGCCTTCCCGCCACCGCCTGCGTCCCCACCCACGATCCCTCCGCCCCCGCAGCACTTGCCCTCCGTGCCCCCGCCGCGCCGGCAACGCCGGTGGACAGACGCCTTCCGCATGCTGCGCCGACGGCGTGAGCGGTGACGAACGAGACCGTGGTCGAGACTGCGCCGACGCGACACAGCTACGCCCTGGTGGTGGTGAAAGCGAGGCCGTCACCAGCACGGCGCAGCTCGCCGATCTCCTCCAAGCGCAGGACGCACACCGCCAACCGCATGGCCTCGCGAACGGTGGTGATCAGGAGCAGCTCGCCGATCTCCTGCAGACGCGCGGACGCGCCGGGAAGTGCATGGAGCATCCGGCGGACATCATCGCGGTAGCGGTGAGAGGCGTCGATGTCCTGCTCGGTCAGCATGTCGCGCCATTCGAAGTGGTCGTCGGCCGGGGTGTAGCTGCCCAGCTCCACCCAGTCCTGCTCGGTGGGCGGGGTGTCGAGATGGAACACGTCGAGGCCCAAGAGGGTCTTCCTTCCGCAGCGGATTGAGGCATCACGGGACGCCGGTGCGAGAGCACCGGACTGCGAGTGTTGCGATCCTCGACCCGGCGAAGGGCCGCCACGGCTGGAGTAGCCGACCCGATCGTAGCGGGCTGGCTCCACCGTGGGGGTGGCATAGCGCCACAGGATTCTCCTGCCGTGTGTCCTCTGACACTGGACTTGGACCGTCTGACAGCGAAGTTGGACCGGCACTCAGCCGCAGTCACGGAGGTGTTTCGACCGTGACGGGACTCCGGGGACGCGTGCCCCCGGTGACCACACGGCGGTCGGGACGCTAGGACGCCTGTCCCTGGTTGATGTGCATCCCTTGGAGTTGGCCGTAGGTGGTCTTCTCGCCGTTCGGCTCCACCGTGCCCAGGGAGATGGGGGCCTGTAGCTGGAAGAGGGCGCCGCCGGTGGGCGCGCCGTCGGGATCTGAGCTCCCGGGCGGCGGGTAGGAGGAGAGGCGCGCCTCCCATCGTCCCGGCTCGAGGGTGTCGTAGGTGAACGGCCCCTCCATGTCGCCCTGCCTGTCCGTGGTGAACGTGAACGACTGGAACCACGTCTCCACGAGCCCGTCCTCGTCGGCCTTGAGGGTGCTGAGGGGTGTGGCATCGGTATCCGGCAGGCGGAGGGTTACCGCCCCGAAGAGCGGGTGATTGGCCCGTACGACGAAGTCGAGCGTCTGCAGGTGTACGAAGTCCGTCCCCCCGTCCAGAACCTTCTGGGTCATAGCCCCGACGAAGTCCAGCTTGGGGTGCGGTGGCGGCAGGGTGTCGGTGGCCAGAGTGGCGCCAAAGCCTCTCAGGTTGACGGTCACGGTCTGTCCGACGGAAGGCAGGAGCGATCCCGCAGTGACGGCGTAGGCAGGGTCGGGGCGGCCCATCAGGAATGCGCCGCCGACGGTCGCCAACGCCTGCCCGAGCAGGCGGCGACGACTCAGCGAAGAAGTCATAGCGAGAACTGTGGATCACCGCGTCGGGTCTTATGTGGAACTGCCAGCCATGTCCTCCCTGGGAGTGACGGCCGTGTCGCTGTCCAACATCACTGACAAGCGATCCAGGTTCAGTGGCAGAAGACACCGTGCATGCCGTTGTCCAGGCTGCTTGAAACTCGTGCGCCGCAACTGTCACACCGCGTGCCTTCCACACACCTGTAGCAGGTGACAGAGGACCTCACCCCGGGAGATGCACGTGACCCGCACCTACACCCTCACCTCGAACACACCCCGGCAGCAGCAGGGCTTTCGCCCGACCGGCACGGCCATCTCCCCGGTGGCCTTGCGCCAGACGGCCACGGGAGAATCCGAAGAGACGGCGCGAGCCGAGCTCACGGAGTTCGAGCACCTCATCCCAACGGCCACGCCTGAACAGGTTCGGGGCGAGGCACGGATCTTCCACGCGCTCATCGCCGCCTACGGCCGCCACCGCCCCTCCCTCACCGGCGGCCCGTTCGGCATCCGCAGCCTCACCCCCCGACCCGACGAACTGGTGGTTCGGATCGCACCCTCTCAGCTGGACCGGTGGATCGACGCCTTTGCCTACCGGGAAGGCGGGACCGGCGTCGCAGGCCTGCGTTGGGCTGGCCATCGCCAGGGGACCCTCCTGACGCTGCCCGGGACGAAGGTGCTCCTCGCGGACATCAGCGAGACCGACTGGCGTGCTGCGCTTGGTCGCCGATCCGCGGACCAGAGCAGCCTGATGCCGCACTGGATCCCCCAGTTCCGCCGCGAGCCCGAGTACACCGCCGCACAGGAAGCCGAACTTGAGGGCATCGCCGGCCACCTCAGCGCCACACTGCGGCGGGTCCGGCTCCTCGACCCCCTCACTCGTATCAGCGGTCACGTCCACCTGTTCACCACCCGCCACCGCGGCGAGGTTCACCTGATCGAGGCCTGCGAGGCGACCCCCACCGTCCTGCCGGTGTGGACCTCCCGGTCCGTCCCTTCGGCCCTCTGGCCCAGCGGTCCGATCCCCGCCCCGGGCCCTGCCGACCCGTACACAGCCGTGCTCGACCTCCTCACCGAACTCGAACCCGCCCGCGCGCCTTCCGGCACCGACGACCACCCCGCCGCACGCGCCCTCTGCCACATCGCCGGCCTACGCACGGACCCTGTCGTGGTTCAGGCCGCCGAGCACGTTCTCGACGTTGCCACGCGCGTCCTCGCCGACCCGGCCCACTCCAGCGTGTACGCCGCCGGCGGCTGGGCGGGAAGCTGCCGCACGTACCCCGAAGGCACGGTTCACGGAAGCGACCCCTGCCTCCCGCCCGGCGCCGAGACCGTCGCCGATCTTCCCGACGAAGCCCTCCAGCGCATCGGTCGGCACTTCTGCAGCCGTCCCTCGGACACCTCCCGTACCGACCTCGCCAGCGCTGGCAAGCAAGAGCTCGTCCACCTGCTCGACTGGGCCCTCGCCGCCGCGACCCGCCCCACCAACTGCCCGGCCTGGACCCGCGACAGGACCGACGGCACCCTTCAGCACACCCAGCCCCTGCCCGGCCGTGAAGGCGTCCTGACCCTGACCGCCACCACCACCGGGGTGTATCGCGTCAGCCTCGACGCACTGGGGTCGAGCGACCTCGCCGACGAGGACGACAGCGTGGAATGGGAGTGAGAGGCCGCGCCCTCACAGAGCGCCGCCGTCCTGCTTGCCGAGCACGCCGCGATCGAGGCCGCGGTCTGCCTGCCCTTCCAGCGTGAACACCGCAAGCAGCGCCTCGTACTCCCCGCGGTGGTGCCGGCCGAGCCCACCATCCGGTCCGTCATCGCCGAAGCCGACTACGTCGTGGGGTTCTTCACCCTCGCCAGCGTTCTCGGCCGCCTCCACGACCGCGCGGGCTCCATCCAGGGAGCAGCCGACGGCCACTGGCGAGCTAATCCCCACTCCGACAGCCCGCCCGACCGCCCGGCCACCCTCACCGCTCTCATCAGCGACTGGTGCGCGCTCCCCTCTCCCCACCACGGCGAAGCCGCCAACACCGCTTCGGTCGACAGCCCCGCTTACCTCCGCCACCTCGCCGCCCACCGTGCGGCGTTCGACCCGTTCGCCGCCCGCTACCTCGCCGCCGCCGACAGCCTCCCGGGCGCGCACACCTTCGAGGAACGCCACCTCGCCGGCTTCGCCGCCCTGCGCACCACTGATCTGTCCGCCTTGACCCGTACGGAGGTGCGGCCCGTCCGTGAAGGCCTTCTCCGCCTGGTCAGGTCCCTCCCGCAGAATCCCGCCCAGCTGACCGCCTGGTACGAACAGCACCTCGGCCAGCCCTGAAACTCACCGAGCTCGGAAGAAGGAGCAACCGCACGATGAGCGATCAACCGCCAGCCCTGGAAGCGTTCGTAGGCCCCATCAGACGAGGTAAGGCACCACTGCCCGCCGGCGCCGACGCCGACCAGTGCGCGGCCTTGCTGAGGCGTGCCCTGCACACCGTCGAGTGCCGTGAGCTCGGTCCGGAGGCCGCCAGGAAGCAGTTCGGACCGTTCGCGGACACCGCGGACGGCCGCGTGACCGTGTTCATGGACGAGGAACTGCTCCGGGCCCGCCACCCCGGCCAGGTCGAGCTCCACCGCCTGGCGCGCGCGGTCCGTGAGCGAGGACCGGCTGTGGACGTCGTCCTGGTGGCGCCCAAGCCGACCATGGTGCTCATGGACGAGATGGCCCACGTCGTCAGCAAGGTCGCCGAGCCCGTCTCCAGCCTGGCGCTGGCCGGGCGGAACCGATGGGTGTACGAGCTGAGTCGGCCGCTACGAGGCCCGGTGGTTCCCGAGAGTCGATCGTGAGGCGGCGGGCGAGCGACGAGGCTTGGACTCCAGAGAGCTGGTCGACGCGTCCGCGGCGGAGGTGCCTACACGCGACCATGCCAGGAGTGGCGAGTTGCCGTTACGGAGAGAAGGAGGCATGACCTGGTGAAACGACCGCCGGAGAGATCTTCTCGGGCAACAGTTCGGACAATGGGTACGCTTTCGCAGTCGGCCTGGGTGCCGGCCTTCAGTCGGGCACGGCCCGTGACGAACCAGGGGGACCAGATGACCACCAAGACTTCACGCACAGCAGGACCCGGGCCCGTCGGTACGCCCGGCAAGCCCGTCGTTTACTTCAGCGACGAGGCCTCCGCCGTGATGAAGCCTCTGCCCGGCCCGCCTCGGCGCCTGCAGTCGCCTCTGGAGACCCTGACTTGGCAGGAGCCCCCCGCCGTGGAATGCGGAGACGACGAATCGCAGTGACCGAACGGGTGGGGAGCAGCCGCCGGTCTTCACCAGGGGCTTTGGCGGGTGCCCCTGTGGTTCAGTGCCGTTGCCAGGCATTGGAACCAGGGGCACCCGGCGGGTGCCGCATGGGCACCGGAGCGCGGCTGGTGGGATGTCAGTTGGACAGCGCGCCGGTGATGGTAGGCATTCCCTGGACCGTGGTGATGGAGGCGGTAGGGGAGAGGACCTTGAATGCGTGCTTCCACCCCCGGTCCGCAATGCTGAGCAGTTCTCCCGTGGGCAACTTCAGTGACAGGCGGTTGTGGCTGATGTAGCCGAGCCGCCCGTAGAACTTCGTAAGGCTTCGGTCGTGGCGCAGAGTCAGGACCGTGTATCCGGCGTCCCGGAACGTTTCCTCGGCGTGCTGGAGGAGCGTGCGGGCGATTCCCCGGTTTCGATAGGCGGGGACCACGGCGAGGCCGTGGACGGTGGAGATGCGCTCGACGATCCTGCGCCGCAGGATCTTAGGCGAGCGGTTCGGGTCGGACATCCACTTGGCGAAGCCGCACGTGATGGCTCCGACGGGGACGCCCTCGCTGTTCTCGGCGATCAGGAAGTGGTTCCTGCGGTGTGAGAGCGGTCCGTCGTCGCTGTGGGTGAGGGCGTGCCGCATGGGGGCCAGGGCGCCGGGCACCTCCTCGGCCCGCAACTGGAGGTCGACGAGCGAGATCAGATCGACGAGGGTGTCGCCGTCTTCCGGAGTTGCGGTACGGACGCGGATGTCGGTGTCGGTGAGGGTGGGGACAGGCATGGTCGAGTCCTTGGCGGTGACAGCCGGACCGTTGTGGCACGGCTGGAGGTAGGGGGTTGGGTGCGAGGTGGTCAGCCGAGCGGGGTGCTCCAGCCGAAGAAGAGCCAGCTCGGCTCCGGCCCGGCGGTGTCGAGCAGAAGCGCTCCCGCGCCGCCGGAGCGGACGCACGGGGCGTCGTCCTCGATCAGGCGGTCGGCCAGCCAGTCGGCGTCGTCCTCGCAGAGGGGAGCGCCGTACGGGACAGATGACGGAACGGAGATGGCGTTGAAGTAGCCCGCCAGGACCGGGCCGAGCGCGGAACGGTCGTGCACGACGGTGACGCGGCCGACCTTCGTCAGGTCAGCGCGCCGCGAGAACGGGTCGACCGGAAGTTCCCGGTCCTTGGCGGCGTGCTTCGCGAAGGCGCTCTCGGCGCTGGGGCCGCTGGCAGTGAAGCGGAAGACCATGGGTTCCAGGTGCATGACAATCCTCGCAAGCGCGGGCGCCGTGTAGCCGGCGCACAGATGGGAATCCCGGCGTGATGCCGGTGAAGTGAGGAGGGGCCGGGTTCCGGCGACATGACTAAACTACATATTGAAATGAAGATACGCAACATCGTGCGGGCTGGGTGCCCGTGTGTACGGCACGGACCTGACGCGTACGCAGGTCACAATGGGGGTGGTCTCGACGGCGTCCGGCTACTGGGGGAGTGTCTTTGTCCATCGACCGCCTGCAGCCCATCAGCCCCGCAGCGCTGGCAGCCCGAACCTCCCGACCTCACATTCCAACCTCGCGCTCCGAAGGCTCGACCGAGGACGCGTCCTTGGCCCTGATGGACGCGGAGGCCTTTCGCAGCACGCTCCAACGCACTGTCGCCCAAGGCACTCTCAACGCCGCGGTCGCAGTCGAAGCCGCCCGGCGGATCGCCCGCGGCAGCCTCGATGTGGCCGCCCTGCGGACCGTGCTCTTCGAGACAGCCGCTGCAGAAGTCTGGGCGCCCGTACGGCAAGCCGCCATCGCCGCCGTAGCCGCCAACCCTGCCCTGGCGCCGAGCATCGTCTCCATGCACGCCCAACTGCTGCGCACGCCGTCCGCGACCGTACGGGAGGGACAGGGAGATGACGGGCAGCCGTTCTTCGTCGCCGCAGCCACCTTCGCCTCCGTCAGCGGCAGCGTCCAGCAGGCTCGCACCCGCAAGGGCGCCCGGCAGCAGGCCATGACCAGCCTCATCGCCGCCCTCGCCGACCTACCAGACCCCCTTGCCGATCGCGCGGTACCCGACTGGAACTGGGACACACCCGCCCCCCAGCACCGAGCACCCGCCACAGCAGGGACGGGCACCAACCCCGTGTCGGCCTTGAACGAGTTCCACCAGGCCGGCCACATCAGCCGACCCGACTACCGGCCCCCGACACCGACGCCCACCGGTTTCGCGGCCACGGTCACCGCCGTCCTCCGCGGACAGAAACTGACCGGCGAAGGGACCGGCCCCAGCAAGCGCCAAGCGCGGGCCGAAGCAGCCGACCGCCTCCTGAAGGCCGTGCAGACCGCCCTCGACGCCGACGACGACGCACCGGCCGCGGACGAACCGGCGGCTGCCGCGCCGGCTCCGCCTGCTCTACCCATGCCGCCCGCGCCGGCAGACAGCCAGGAGCCGCCGCGCGCCCTCCCCGCCAGCCCGACCGACCTGTTCGCCGCCCACCGCGTTCTCGAGCAGGCACTCGCCGACGGCGCCGCCCTGACCCTGCTGCCCTCACGCCACCCCGCCTGGGCCGCATGGATGTTGTTCCAGCCCGACGGCACACCCCTGCCCGCTCCCGTCCACCTGCCGCCACCACTGCAGCCGGTCACCCGCGAACTCGTTCTCGCCGGCGCCGGCGGCATCATGCCGCGCCGCGCCACCGTGACGGGAATCGCCGTCCCCGTTGACCTCGCCCTGCCCGCCCTCCTCACCCCCCGAGAAGGCGAGCACCCCTCCGTCACCGGATGGCGCCCCGCTCTCCGCCTGGCCGTGACGTGCGTGGCCCAGCAGCGCGTCTACCCCGCCCTGACCGCCGACGGCCACGGCTGCTGGCGCATCGGCCCGATCACCGACCCGCTGCGCACCGCCGTCACCGAGGCCGCCGCCCGAATGGCCCCCGAGGGTCACTGTCTCCTCGCCGGCCACACGCCCCTGCGCGTCGTCGCACCCGAGAACGCCCTCTGGCCCCTCCTCGACGCCGTCGCGGACGCGATGGTCCGCACCCCCGGCGCAGCCCCGCTCCTGGGCCCGGGCCCGTTCACCAGCCCCCCACCCCCCGAGTCCGAGCCCACGCACGAACTGTGGGCCTGGGCCGACGCGATCGAGGACGCCGCCGACCCCTGTCCCGCTCCCCGCCTCACGCTGCGCATCAAGGAACCCGAGACCAGCGAGCAGACCCCGACCGCCCAAGCCGTCCTGCACCTGGCCGCCGACGACCAGGACGAACCCGTGCCAGCGAGCAGCATCTGGGACGGCCACCACACCGACCCCGCTCTGTCCCCTGCCGTGCTCCCCGGCGTACGCCGGGCGCTGCGCCGCGGAGCCCGCCACTTCCCGCCGCTCGGCGACCTCGCCGCCCAGGAACGCCCGCGCCGCCTCACCCTGTCCGCCGAGGACCTCGCCCGCCTCCACGACCACGCAGCCGCCCCGCTCGCCGCGGCTGGCATCACCGTCCAGTGGCCGCCCGCTCTCCTCGGCGCGCTCACCGCCACCGCCGTCATCGGCAGCCACAACACCGCCGACGAGTTCACCCCCGGCAGCGGCTTCCTGGCCCTGGACCGCCTGGTGGACTGCCGCTGGCACATCAGTCTCGACGGCGACCCGCTGACCGAGGAGGAGATGACCGCCCTCGCCGACGCCGCCTGGCCGCTTATCCGCCTGCGCGGCCGCTGGCTGCTCATCGACCCCACCACCGCCCGCCGCGCCCGACACCGCGCTCTCGCGCTGCTGCCTTCCCTCGACGCGCTCGCCGCCGCGCTGTCCGGCACCCTCACCCTCGACGGCGAAACCCTCGACGTACGGCCCGCCGGCACACTGGCCCCCCTCGTCGACGCCCTGCGCCAAGCCCCCGACGCCCCCCGGCCCGTGCCACCGCCGACCGGCCTGAAAGCGAGCCTGCGCCACTACCAGCAGCGGGCCCTGACCTGGCTCACGCACACCCTCGGCCTAGGCTTCGGCGCGCTCCTCGCCGACGACATGGGCCTGGGCAAGACCCTGACGACCATCGCCTTGCACCTCCACCGCGCCGAAACGGCCGGCGAAGCAGCCGGCCCGACCCTCGTGGTCTGCCCGGCCTCCCTCATCACGAACTGGAAGCGCGAGATCGCCCGCTTCGCCCCCGACACCACCGTCGTCCGCTACCACGGCACCACCCGAGCCCTCGACGCCGATGCGCTCGACCACACCACGGTCGTCATCACCACCTACGGCACCCTGCGCCGCGACCCCGCCCTCGCCGCCACCCAGTGGGGCCTGGTCGTCGCCGACGAGGCCCAGCACATCAAGAACCCCGCCTCCGCCACCGCCAAGGCCCTGCGCGACGTTCCCGCCCGGGCCCGGCTCGCCGTCACCGGCACCCCGGTCGAGAACACCCTCACCGAACTGTGGGCCATCCTCGACTGGACCAACCCCGGCCTCTTCGGCACCCGCGCCGCCTTCCGCGCCCGCTACGGCACCGTCGAGAAGGATCCGGGCGCGCCCGCCGCCGCAGGCCTCGCCCGGCTCATCGCCCCGTTCATGCTGCGCCGGCGCAAGACCGACCCCGGCATCGCCCCCGAACTGCCCGGCAAGGTCCACCACCACCGCATCGTCGCCCTCACCGACGAGCAGACGGGGCTGTACGAAGCGATCGTCCGCGACACCATGCACAAGATCACCACCAGCAGCGGAATCGAACGCCGCGGCCTGGTCCTCCAGCTGCTCCAGGCCCTGCGCCAGATCTGCAACACCCCCACCCTCTACCTCAAAGAACCCCTGGACGACGCCGAGCCGGCCGACCTCACCCGCCGCTCGGGAAAGCTCGCCGCCCTCGACGACCTCACGGCGACCCTCGCCGACCGGGGCGAAGCCGCCCTCGTCTTCACCGGCTACGTCCAGATGGGCCGCATCCTCGAACACCACCTGCGCGCCCGCGGCCGCTCCGTCCGCTTCCTCCACGGCGGCACCCCGCCGGCCCGCCGCCAGGAGCTCGTCGACGCCTTCCAACACGACCCCGACCCCGCCCCGGTGTTCATCCTGTCCGTCAAGGCGGCCGGCACCGGACTGACCCTCACCCGAGCCGAGCACGTCATCCACTACGACAGACCCTGGAACCCCGCCGTCGAGGACCAGGCCACCGACCGCGCCCACCGCATCGGCCAGCACCGCACCGTCCAGGTCCACCACCTGATCACCGAAGGCACCGTCGAGGACCACATCAACGACCTCCTCGCCCGCAAACGCGCCCTGACTGAGGCCGTCCTCACCTCCGGCGAAGGCGCCCTCACCGAACTCGACGACACCGAACTCGCCGCCCTCGTCACCCTGGGAACCCGATGACCGGCACCACCCGATCCCTCGCGCCCCTGGCCGGCGCGTGGAAACAGGCCTTCCACCTCGCCACCGACGGCTCCGGCTCCTACGGCAAGGGCCTCAACCTCGCCCGCAACGGCGCGGTCGCCCAGATCCACACCCAGCCAGGCAGGATCAACGCCCCCGTCGCCGCGAAGAAGGCCACCCACCAGGCCGCGATCCATCTGCCCGAGCTGACCGCCGCCCAATGGGACACCCTGGCCGCCCGGCTTGCCGGCGACCCCCAGGCCGTCGCCGACCTCGTCGCCAACCGGATCCCAGCCACGATCGCCGACTCCGGCCACGCCGGAGGCATCTCAATCGTCCCGCCGGCCGACAGCATCACCTTCTCCTGCTCCTGCCCCACCGGCCGGTCCCACCGCGTGTGCGACCACAGCGCAGCCCTCGGCCACGCCGTCGCCGAACGCCTCACCACCACCCCCTCCACACTGCTCGGCGCCCGAGGCATGACCGCCCGCGCCCTCGCCGCCCACGTACGCGACCTCGTCGACGGCGCCGACCCCGGCCCCCTGCCGGCAGACACCAACGGCACCGTGCGCGCCGCCCAGCTCTACTCCTTGGCCGCCCACCGCCCCCCACAAGCCCCGCCAGACCTCGACCTCGACACCGTCAGCCCCCTCACCTACAGCGACCCACCCCTCCCCGGGCCCCGAGCCCAGGACATGACCCGCATGACCGCCGACGCCGCCGCCCGCGCCCAGACTCTCCTGGCCGACACCGCCACCGCGCCCCACGACGAGCTGGCCGACATCCTCCGAATCCTGGCCAGCCCCGACGGCGCAGACCGTCTCCCGGCCGCCCAGCACGCCACCGGCATCCCCGAGGCCACCCTGCGGGCGATGATGATCGGCTACCGCCACGGCGGCCCGGCCGGTGCCCACGCCACCCTCGCCGCAACCGCGGCAACCACGGACGACCTGGAACGGGCACGACAGACCATCCACACCTCCCGTGCTGTCGGCCTCGGAACCGTCGACATCGACGGCGGTTCGCTCACCGACACGACCGCCGGAGTCCAGATCCGCCCCGGCCCCGACGGCCGCTGGTATCCCTTCACCCTCTGGCGCGCCGACGAATGGCGCCCCGCACCCGGAGCCTGCGACGATCCCGCCGAAGCATTCCGCGCCGCACGGCGCGCCCGCGCCGCACGACCGCTCAGGCGATAGCCCAGCCGACGACCCGACCACGACGTCCCGAGCCCGAAAGACCTCACCGCATGCTCTTGGATCAGCAGACCGGCGTACGCGTCTACCAGTTCATCGTCGACCGGCTCGAGGAACGGCGCCGCGAGCAATACCCCAACGGCCGCGAGGAATACGAAGCCGACTGGACCGCCGCCCATAATCTGGAGAAGGACTTCGCCACCGCCGTGCACGCCGCCGACCTCGTCACAGCCGAACAGCTCCTCCAAGAGCTCAACCGCATGGCCGCTCTCTGGCGCGATCACCCTCACTACCCGGCCGGCCACGCCCTCGACGGGCACCAGGCCGACGCCACGGTCCCGGACAGCCGGTCGTGAAGCGGCAGTTCGCCCTTCCGGTCGGCGCGGTCGCCGCGATGGTGGTGCTCACGCCGACCGTGATCCGCACCCGCAGTGCGCCATGGGCCGTGGGATGGACCGTCATCCTCCTCGGAGCCGTCTGCCTGCTGATGCTGCTCGCCTTGGTAGAGCACCTGACCTCACCAGTGGACCGGCCCGAGGCCGACATCCGCGAAGCCTGAACCGCAGCACCCTGCCCTGCCGCGACCGGGGTGACGTCGAGGGGGACGCTCATAGCCACCGCTGTCTTGGAGGCAGCAGTAGGTGCCGATGCCACCCTCTACAGTCCATACGTGCGTGACATGACAGCTGTGAGTGCAGAGGCCGGTTGGCTGCTACTGGTCGGTCTGGCGGTGGTCGGCGTGATGGTGGTGCTCGCCGACGGCCACCTGCGTTGGTACCCGACCGATCTTCTGCAGTGGTGCATGGTCATCGGGCTTGCGCCGGGGCCATACGGGATTCTCCTTGGCAGCGGGTTGATCCCGCAGGCCGAGACCCCGGCCGTCCGCATTGTGATGCTGGTGGGGTGGAGCGTTGGAGTCTGGTTCGCGGTCTGGAGGGGCAGACAAGCCGTGGTCGGCATATGGGCGGATCGCCAGCTCGTCCGAATTCTGAGCGACCTCAACGCCCTTCCCCGCGTCACCGCTCTGCACCGCCGCGCCGAGGGGGCGGATGGCAGGGAGCCCCTTCTGCAGGAGGCCCGGACCGCGTTGGGCCGTCACCGCGGCCGCGCGGCGTTGCTGTCCTTCCAGAAGCTGCTCGAACAGATGGAGACGGATCACCACACCAGTGAAGAATGGACCGACCTCCGCTCCCGGATCCGCGCGCTGGTCACCAACTTCGTCGGCGGCTCGAAGACCAGCGAGGCGCCCCCTGTCGCGTAACCGTTTCTACGCAGTGCGCCGGCCGCGAGGACTGCGATCTTGACCAATGGGGGTGGCGGCCGACGTGTGTCGTCAGGTCGGCTGCGCGTTCGCGGCACAGCCGGGTGAGCAACTCCTGGGGGACCTGGTCGGAGACCCCGTCGGACATCAGCAGCACCAACAGGACCTCTGTGGGGACCTGCACCTGCCGGCTCGCCGACCCGGCCTGGGCCAGCCTGTGCCGGGACCAGTTGCCGTGGAGCTCTGCCGCCAGCTCCACCGCCGCGCCCCCCGTTGATCCGCAGCCACTCGCCGATCGTCTGGTCGATCGACCACTGCCTGGGTGAGACCCCGTCCCACCCGTACGCCCGGCAGTCCCCGGTTCAGTGGACGCTGGCCGGCTGTCCCGGCTGCGCGCAGGCGAAGAAGCACGTCGGCTCCGTCCGCGCATGGCGGCTCCGTCCTGCTGAGCCAGCCCCACCACGATCTCGTCCATGATCATCGCGCGGGCGTTCTGCTCATCCATCGTCCATGCCTCCGATCAGGGCGGGGCCGGTGAGGCCCTGATGCCCTACAGGCCGCGCGGGACAGAGGAGTGGGCTATGTGACGAGGACGAGGCGGGTGTGACGCCTGTGGCGATGAGTTCACCGGGGGCAGAGTCGTACGGGCCCCGTCCCGTGGTTGCTGGCGTCAGGAAACTCGCCGCGTCTTGCACGGGGTTGGGAAGCAACTCGGGTGTTGCGTATTCCAGTTTCATTGTGTATTGTGATGCTCGCGAGGTCGGGAACCGAAGAACCGGCTGGGAAGCCCCCGACCAGCAGGCCGCCGGCTCGTCGAGGAAGACAACTCGACCGAGGTCACCGGCTGGATATGCCCCGCAAACCCCGAACCGCAAGACGGCCTTCCCCTCAAGGAGCCGTCCGCGCCTGCCCGCACCACTCCGACGACCGTGAGAGCCCACGTTGTTCTATCTGCTGAGATGCCCCTGTTGCGGCCGCCTGGCGATGTTTCACGAACTGGAACGACACACCGCCCCGAGCATCCTGATCGATCCCGAGACCGGCTTGCCGCCCGGCGTCTCCCCCGACGGCCGGCCTGTGGCCCCGACGCCAGAGGCCACAGCCAGAGCCCGTAGGCGGCCCCTGTGCCAGTCATGCATCGATGACGTACAGGCAAGCGGCGCGGTGGCCTTCTCTGTACGCCTGAGAGGCGAGCAGACCGCGGTGGCCCTCACGGCCGAACTGCCCCTTCTCGATGACGAGGGCCGGGTGATGGCCGTCCGCTGTCCGGCCGCCGGGTGCGGTGCGGTTGTCGATCTGATCAACGGTCGACTGGATCGCCACGACATGCGCGGCCAGGAGTGCCGGATGTCGGGCGTTGCGGTTGTGGTCGGTGAGGGCTGAAGCGAGAGCTGAGCAGCCTCACGTCTGCCTTCGACCGCCGACCACGCCACGAGCCCAGCAGGCCGAAGGCCCTTCGCTTCACGCTGCCGCTGCCAACCCGCGGCGCTTACCTCATCTTCGTGCGCGCCAGCAGTGGCGCCCGATCCTAGGAAGAATCGTGTCTGCTGATCTTCAGCTCCGGATTCATTCGGCCCCCGCTGGCGAGCTCGTCGCCCTTCTCGACCTCATGCGGGAACACGGACTCCGCGGCGAGTACGAGCGCGGCCCCGCCGAGGCCCTCACGCTGGGACAGGTCTACCGCGCCCAGGACGCCGTGCTGGGGCTCTGCGAGGAAGTCGCCGCGCGGATGGAGGAGGACGCTCCCAACACCGTGTTCGAACTTTGGCAGGACCCTCACTGGAGCACCGACGGGCACTACCACGCCTACGTCCCCGAGTTCGGGCACTTCGAGGCTGGCTGTGATGCCGAGGGTGTACCGCATGTCAGCGTGCACGAACTCATCCAGCGGCTGAGCAGCAGCCCGGGAGCGTCACTCGGCGACTGGATGGCAGGTGAGGGGGCCGGCCTTCTCGGCGTCGCGGTGCTCGCCGTAGTCGGCGAGTACCGCGCACGGCAGTCGTCCGGCTCCTGATCCGGGCGCATCCACTCCTCCCATTCCCCCTGTCGGAGCCGGATGGCCTGCTGCGCACGAAGGCGCAGGGCCGCCGCTCCGCGATCGCCTGAGCGCAGAGGCGCGCCCTCGGCCAGGCCCTCGCCGCCCTCATCCCACGATTCACTGGAGAACTGATCACGATGGACATCCGCATGCGCTTCCTGGGGCACCGCTGGAAGCGGACCACCGTCCCTACCGATGCCACCGGGGGACGTGAAGAGCTGTTCATCGCCCTCTTCCTCAGGGCGATGGAGACCGTCCCTGAACTGCGCGCCTTGCCCGATGCCCTGGAGGAGTACACCGTGCGCTGGGACGGTGAAGAGATGTCGGTCCACCACCCGAATGTGGACCAGGCCATCTTCCGCGCCGCGCAGGAACCCGAGCGCTCCGCACAGGGGGGCGCTCGGGTCAGCACGTGGCCGCCCGAGCTACGGCGTGATGAGCGCGACCACGACTTCTACCCGGCTCCGGAGGTACTGGCCGAGATCCCGGGCCTGTGGGCCACCGTCCTGGAGCCGCATGAGCACAAGGTAGTCCGCCTCCGGTACTCCTCCGCCCAGGGCGAGTGGTACGTCGTGGAGGTCGACGGCGCGACAGGCGAGGCTTACGGGTGGTCCTACTCCAACGGGGACCCGTCGCAGGGCCGGTGGGGGCTTATCGATCTTCCCGCTCTGGAATCGTGCCGCGCCGACAGCGATCCGCCCGAGCTGATCGCCCGCGACCTGGATTTCACGCCCGACGTCGCGGCGAATGTCCTGCCCGAGGGCCGTACCCCCAATTCTTGCCAGGATGCGAATTGCCCCGTATGTCCTCCGGATTTCATGACCGAGTACGTTACCCGACTTCGGAGCGTAATCGCGGAGCACGGGTTTGCCGTTCAGGCAGTCCTTGCAGATGAGGGTTCTGCCGCCTATTGCTACACCGTTGGCCTGCACGAATCCCAGGGGCATGAGTTCGTGATGACCGGCCTGGACGTCAGGACGATGCAGCGCGTACTCCACTCCGTCGTCGAACGGTTCGCCGGAACATCCGGCCCGGTTGCCGGCGAAGTCCTGGACGGGCTCCTCGCGAACGGGTATCAGCTGCTCCTGCGCCCCGTGCAGTCCTTGGAGCCCTTCACGATGCTGCGGGCGGTGTACGGCAGGGAGGCCTCCGCGCCGTATTGGCAGGCGTTGTGGCCCGATGCTGAAGGCATCTTCCCGACGGACATCTCCTGCTCGCTTTCTCCTGGGACCCAGCCGCTTCTGTAGCCCTGTTGCCGGTCTCAATTCTCAGCATTCGAGGAGATGTTTCCATGCGCCAGCCTGATCCATTGAACGCCGTTGATGAGCTGCAACTCTTTCTGGATTTCGCTGTTCCGCTGTGCGCCGCCGATATCGCGTACAAGCTCAGAAAATGGGGGCATTCTCATGAGCAGGCCAAGAACTGGCTGCGAGGTGAAGCCGAGCGCGCCGGCGGCAGCCTGGGCGAGAACGGCGACGTGCTCCAGTTCAGCGATGGCCGTCCTCGGTCAGGACGCGCTCAGAACCGCGTCGTCCGGACCGCGAGTGAACTCGCACGCGGGGTGGCAGCGGCGGCGCTGCTCGCCCAGATGGAGGGGAAACGAGGCGTGGAGGCTTTCGGCGGCTTCTACGGTTCCACCGCCGAGCCCGCACAGAGCGACCAAGCCCCCAGCCGAGACGGTGGTGACGGCGCGGACGATGCCGTCGCACCGGACACCTCTGTGCGGAAGCGAGCAGCGTGAACGATGCGCGGCAGTCTCGGCGGGAGTTGTCAGTGGAGTGCTCACCTCCTGACGGAGGAAGCCGGCCCATGGCCCGCAGGCCATCAGAAGTCGCACCGGGCGCCCCGGCACGAGACCCCGAGGTGCCGTCCTCGCCTTCAAGGCGACGTCCCGGACGCTCGGCCGCCCAGCCTGCCCGGGCCATCATGTCTGCTGCCCGATCACCCAACATCACACGGAAGTTGTTCGATGACCGAGACCACCGCGCGATCCCACCCCCGTGGCGTAGCCCTCGCCCTGCTCAGGATGACCGCTCAGGACGAAGCCACACATCACGCCGCAGGCGGCGAGGGTCCCCCTCCTGCCAACATGACGATGTACGGCACCCTGACGAGCGCGCTGAGAACGTGGCAGGACTCCGGCACCCTCCGCCCGAACGCTCTGCTCCTGATCGAGTGGCTGGCCACCGAGTGGGCGGGGTACCGACGCCAGCTCCTCGGACAGGACCAGGAGCGGTTCGACTCCTGGCTCGGCAAGTTCGGTGACGAGGTCAGCCTGGGCCAGCGCCACGCACACCCTGCGGGCCCCACGTGCATGGAGCTCCTGACCGTCGTCGCATTGGACCGATCCGGCGACCGACCGCAGGAGCGCGCGGCACGGCTCGCAATCCCCTTCCTCAGCTACCTCCGTGCGGGCTCCGAGCTCGAAGACGCCCGCGAGATCGCACTGAGCTTCACCTTGTGGGCGGGCGCGGACCTGTCCGCACTGATGCAGAACGACGCCGACCGGATCGCCGGCTACACGGCGGCGCGCACCCGCTGACAGGTGCGTGCCCGGTCGCGCGCGAAGGACGTTGGTGAAGGTGTGCGACCCGGCCACCCAGGCCGGCGGCCCGGTGGATACTGCCGGGGTGCTGAACGATCTGAAGAGCGCCCTGGCCGCGCTGGAGGCCCATCGGCCCCGCTCCTTGCTCGGCCTGCGCGAGACGCAGTGGCTCGACGCGAAGAGCGGCCCGTACCAGTTGGCGGACCCCAAGGCAGTCGAGGAGCTCACTAAGGACGTCGCGGCGTTCGCCAACGGGGGCGGCGGGGTCATCGTCATCGGCATCACCACCCGACTCGAGCACGACGAAGAAGTCCTGGACGACGTCGTCGGCCTCGACCCGACCGCCGTGAACGTGGACCAGATCCGCAAGCTGATCCGTCAGAGGATCACCCCGGCTCCCCGCGGCGTGCGCGTCGGCTGGTCCGGTGCGGACGGCGAGCAGGTGCTGTTCATCGACATCCCCGCGCAGGCCGCCGACACGCTCTTCGTCCTGCCGGCCCCGGTGGGCAAGCCGGGGGCAACGCGCCCTGACACCGTCGCGGTGCCGATGAGGCACGGGGACAGCACGTACTGGCTGCCCAGGGGCGAGATGCAGCAACTGCTCTCCGCCGGCATCCGCGCCTCCGGCATGCCCACCGCCCAAGCCCTCACCGAGCTCGTACGGCAGGCCATGTCGGACGCTGGGCCCGGCAGCGGGCTGCGCGTCGGCCAAGGCCTGCCCGATCGTGAGCGGGAGATGCGGGAGGCCTACGAGCAGCTCGCCGGTGCCGGGCTGGGGCAGCCGGCCGGCGAGGCCTGGGCGCAGGGCGGGGCCGTGCTCCAGGATCTGCACCACGCGGCGGACGGCGAACCAGGATGGGTGCTGTGCCTGGCAGCCGGGCGTCCTCCAGTCGCCATCGCCACGCCTGTCTGGCGGGCGATCGTCGAAGCCGGCCGACGGGCACCAGGCGGTCAGGACCCGCTCGCGGCCATCGGCCTCCCCCGGCCCCTCACGGACGTGGACAGCCCGTGGGTCATCCCGGCCGACACCCGCAGCGTGGACCTTGACGGCGGGTCGTGGGGCGCAGGCCGGCTGACGTGTTCGGGGCGCGGCGTGTGGCGGTGGCAGCCGGTCCCCCACTTCAGTCTCGAGCAGGGCCGCTCGGCCGGGATCGGGACCTCCGGCCAGACACCGGCGCTGCGACTGCGCGCCCTGGTCAACCTGCCTTGGGCCGACCCGGGCACGCTGGAGGTGACCAAACCGCGGCGTACGCTGCTCGAGCAGCAGCTTCCGCACAGCGCGGTGGCCGGTGCAGTGACGATGCTGTCCCGGCGCCGCGGCGCGGATCTCCCCGCTGCTCGCTGGGAGCGAGGCCCTTTCGGTAACTCGGCCCGCTCCGTCGGCTACACGTGCACGATCGACGGGCCGGAAGGCGACCCGGCCGTGAAGGCCTCCGTCGTGATCGCCCTGCCCACCGCGATGGAGTCCACCGTGGTCGCCTGCACGGACGTCCTGATCGAGAACCCGGACGCCTGGGCCGCGGCCCTCGGGCCCGGCGGGTACACGCCGCTGGGCTTCGACGAGGTCCAGGCCGTCCTGCTCGCCGCCTGGGAGACCGCCGCCGAGATGCTGCCCGACGTCCTGGGCGACCCGGCCGACCGGTCATGGGCCGCCCCGCCCACCACGGAACTGCGGATAACGTGCGAACAGCCCGCCGACAACGGCGTCCTCCCGGTCCTTGACACGCTCGTCGACATGTCGCCGCTAGGCGGCAACGACACCGGTCCCAGGCCGCAGATGGCTGTCACCGTCACGGCCGCACCCGCCATGGACCGGCGAGAGCGTCTGCGCCTGCTGCGGCAGGCGCTGGTGCACATGGCCAACGCGTTCGGGTACGTCGACGCCGAGGTGGATCTGCTGTAGGACCGAACCTCATGCACCGGCGATTCACCGAAGGAGGAAACGTTGGTCTGGCGGAGGGCTTCGTGGTGGGGCCGTCCGTCGTTGCGTCAGCCGGCCGGGCCGGCCAGCCACAACACGGGAGCGCGGCCGGTGTCCTGGGCCTTGGCAGGCGGCCAGTCGGCCGTGGGCTCGGTCCCGGCCAAGACGGCTGCGTCGAACGTCGTGGGGCGATCGGAGGCCAGCCAGTCGGCTGCCGCCACCCAGAAGGCGTTCTTCTTGGCGATCATCCTGGCTGCATCGTCGACGGCGCTGCCCGGCGAGATATCGGGGAGCGTCTCCGTGCCGAGGACGGTGTCGACGCCGGCCTGGAATGACAGCACGGTTCGGCGGGCGGCCTCGGTCACGGTGCCGCCTTCAAGGTGCAAGGGTTGAACAGGCATACGGTCGAGGGAGGCAGTGGGGGCGGTATCCGGGGCGATGCGCAGTTCGGCGCGCTGCTCCAGTTCGTTCCACTCGAGGTGGAGGAAGGCGCCCAAGGCTCCGTTGGGTGCCTCAGAGACGACATAGAGGCCATGCAGGGGCCAGCGCTGAGGGATGTCCGAGGGCATCCGGTCGCCCGCCTCCCTCAGCTCGAGAACTGTGCGGTCGTGGATATTGACCATGTGTCGTCCGGCAGATCGCCATGCTCCGATCGCCTGCAGCCTGGCTGCGTCGCCGGCCGCCATGACGGCGAGTCCTTGGCGTGTCGCGCCGGAAGCTCGGGTGGTGCGGTGGGCGTAGTGGTCGGCAAGGACCTGCTGGACCCGGGCCACTGGCAGCCAGCACCAAGTCGGGATGGTGTCGCCGGCGGCGTCGCGCTCCTGCTCCAGGCGGTCGAAGACCCCGGGGAACTGTCGTTCAGCCTGCCGCTCCAGCTTCTCCAGCCGTGACGCTGCGGCCCGGTACATTCTGGGCACCCACCGGAACATCTCGGCCCACTCGCCGTCTCGGCGCTTGGTGAAGCTCTTGGCGTAGGTGTCGCGATCCATCACTGCCCTCGTGCTCGGTGTGGGACGGAGTTAGAACGGCTCCGCCCCGCCACTGTGCCGTACGCCACTGACACCGGTGGTGTCTTCCCGCCAGTTCGCGCCGTCAGTCGGAGGTCGGGTACTCAGCTCGCAGGTCGGCGATCAGCTGTGCGCGCTGCTCGGTCAGCGGCATCCGCCGGGCGATGAAGCTGCCGAAGTTGTTCGCGGACCACGTGTCGCCGTCGGCCCCGTTGTAGCGGAGGAACCAGGCGATGCCGGTTACCTCGTCGACGTGGAGCTCGTCGTCGGGCCAGTGCTGGTGCAGGGAGCGCCGGGCACCGAAGTCGATCTGGACGGTGTCGGTCAGGTCGACCGTGTGGGGATGTCGCCGTCATCGGGGTGCTCGAACAGCTGGCGGCGGCGCTCGGCCAGGGCGGCTCGGCGGCGCGCGGTGTCCTCCTCGGCCAGGATGTCCGCGGCCTCCTCGGCGGTGGCCGGACGAACGAACATCCGGAAGAACCAGCCGTCCTCTCCGATGAGGCAGCTGGGGTTGTTCCCGTCCTCGTCGCGGCAGTACTCCGGAGCCCGCTCTCGCACGGTCGCGACGATCGCGCTGACCTCTCCCGCACACAGGCGCCGGAAGCCCGGCGCGTCAGTGGGGAACGGCCGGTCGTGGTCGTAGACGGTGCTGCGCAGCACGGTGCCGGGCGCGGCCCAGCGCTCGGGGCGGGGGTGGAAGCGGCCGGGCTCGCCGCGGGTGATCTCCCACAGCTTCTCCTTGGGCGGGCAGGTCCCCTCCGGATGCCGGACCTGCCAGGCGGAGCCGTAGCGTTCCAGGAGGCCGGCGCCCGCGGCTACCAGGTTCCCGCAGAGCCGGCAGTCCTGTTCGCGCGCGTTCGCGCGGGGAGCCGGCGGCGGCGGGGTGACGCGTTCCTCGGGAGGAGGACAGTCCTGTGCATGGCGTGCCTTGAGCAGGGGCTTGCCGTACACGCCGACGGCAGGCACGGCCGTGTACAGCACGCCCTGACCGGCTTCGAGCCAGCCGCCGCACAGACCGCAGGCCTGGGCGTAGTCGTTGGGGCGCGGGGGCGGTGGCGGACACTGACCAGGACGGTGGCGCGGGTCCATGTAGCCGCGGTGGTTGCGTTCGAGGATGCCCGCGCGGGCGGGGAGCGGCTGGCGGCACTGTGAGCAGGTGCCGTCGCGGTCGTTGACGCGCGGCGCAGCTGCGGTGATCTGGCGCACCGCTCCCTTCTGCGGCGGGTGCTGGCTGATCAGGCGCCGCAGCGTGCCCCGCACCGAGGTTCCGAAGGCGTTCGACGAGCCGAGCGTGGAGTCCCGCTCCTCCTTGATCGTGCCGTCCTTCTTGACCCGCCAGATCCGGACCCTCTTCCTGGCGCCCCCGGGCAGCGGGTCGCACAGGACAACCAGCGTCCCCACCGGCAGCTGGTACGTGGCACCGGCCTCCAGCCAGTCCCCTTCGCAACTCATCGCACCCGGCTGGGACTCGTCCAGGCCCGTCAGCCGCTTGCGCCAGGGTTTGACCGTTCCCTCGTCCGGCGCGGGGATCTCGACGGCGCACTCCGGCGCGTTGCTCATGGCCTTGCTCCTGACCGTGACAGAGCCGTTGAAGTCTCATCGCCAGCATCGCGCACAGCACTGACAACGCGGCCGCCCCGGCGGTGACCCTCCTCTCGGGGCGGCCGCGGACGGTCATCCGGTGGCGTCCCAAGCCTGGTCTTCGTCGGCGCCGGTGAGCCGCTGGTGTTCCGATCGGGCGGCTTCGAGCAGGCGGCGCCATGACGTGACCAACGGGCGCCGCCGTAGCAGAGCCCGCCGTTCCCGCTCGGTCATCCCGCCCCAGATGCCGTGCTCGATGCGGTGATCGAGCGCATGAGCCAGGCACTCGGTGCGCACCGGACAGCCCGTGCACACGGCCTTGGCCTTGTTCTGTGCCGCGCCCTCGACGAACAGCTCGTCTGGGTCAGCGGTGCGGCAGGCCGCTCTCTGACCCCAGATCTCCTGGTCATCCCCGACCACCCCGATGCCGTCCTCTCCCCGGTCCGGCAGTCTGCCCTCCCCCGGGCAGATGCAGTCCCGAAACGGTACGGCACGAACACGGGCAGTCGGAGATCGCCGAGTGACGGCAATCCGTTCGGGTGATGGGGACTTGACGGCGGCCTCGGTGGGGTGTGGCGTCTTAGCCGGTGGCCGAGCAGCCGGGCATCGCCGGGAGCGGGGCCTCGCCCGTCACGGCGCTGATCCGCCGCCGGATCGCGGCGAACATCTCGGCCCGCTCGGGCTTGACCGGGTAGTCGAAGCGGTCGTAGCGCAGCTGGAGGGTGGCGGTGTTGTCCGGGGACTTGAGGAGGATCAGGCCGAGGCTCGCCCCAGGGGTCAGGTCCCTGTGCCCGCGCAGTTCCAGCGGCAGACCGTGCTCGGGGTCGGCGAGGGCCTGGACCAGCTCGGCCCGGCGCAGGCTGGTGTGGGCGTCGTGGTCCAGCTCGAGGATCCACCATTCCCCCAGCCGGGCCTCGTGGCCGGTGACGACCTGGGGGACGGCGACGGTGTGCAGGAGACCGAGGCGGCGCAGCAGCCCGCTGGGGAGCCAGGCCGCCTCACGCCAGGTGGATTCGTAGGGCAGCGGCTGGTGCTCGTCTTCCCACCGGCGTTCGTGGTCGGTCCAGGTGTCGCCGGCGAGCCAACTGGCCTCGCCTCCGTGGTCGCGGATGCGTTCGCCGAGGGCGGCTTCGGCCTTCTGGAAGGCGCGGCGGGAAGGGCCGGTGAGCCGGATGCTGGTCGGCTGGCCGAGGCGGCGGATCTCGATGCCGCGCTCGCTTCGTGCCGTGATCCGGCACCCGTTGAGTCCGTGGATCTCGTCGCCGGTGCCCACGCTCACCCGCCCGGGCAGCAGGCCGGCCAGCAGGCTGTCGAGGCTCGCGTTGCTCTCCAGATGGATCCTGATGCCGTCCGCGGTGGGCTGCACGTACCGGATACCGAAGGGGAACTCGAAGAAGTTCCGCTGGGAGCTGAGGACCCAGTAGAACACCTCGGATTCGAGGAGGAGTTGCTCCTGGTGCGCGGGGGCCGGGATGAGAGGGGCGTGCGGGGGGAGACTGGCGACGACCTCGCAAGCGAGCTGGCGGGGAGCACCGGTGTACAGCGCGTACGTCCGGGCCCGGCTGCTGGTCTGGGTGACCGACATGGCTTCAAGCACCTTTCGCTCCGCTCCGTCGGCCCGCGGAGCGTGAGGAACAGGCACTGGCGTGCTGCGTGGAGGTCGGTGGGGCTGCGCTGATCGAAGCCGTGCTTCTTCACCTCCGCCTTGAACCCGTGGGGGCCGAGGTTCGCGTGAGGAACAGCAGACCGGTGCCGTGGCGACACTGTAGCGGCGAAGCGCCGTCTGGGCGGCGCGCCGCTCCGTTCTGAGTACTTCGCGCCCTGGGCGGAAGCAGAGGCCGGCCGGAGGTGTGTCGGCGGCTGGCCCTACCCTGCGGATTGAAGGTCGAATATCTGTCCCCATTTCCGGAATCCCGGGTTACGGTTCGAACCTGACGAGCACGGAGGGGGACACCATGGAGGCCATTGCTACATCGCGGTACGTCGGGCGTCCGCCGGGCATCGTGACCCGGGAGGATGGGCTGACCGACCGGCAGCACCGGATCGTCGACGCGATCCGGGCCAGCATCCAAGAGCGCGGCTACCCGCCGTCGATGCGGGAACTCGGGCAGGCCGCCGGACTCTCCAGCACCTCGTCCGTCGCGCATCAGATCAGCGCCTTGGTGAAGAAGGGCGTCCTGCGGCAGGACCCGAAGCGTCCGCGCGCCTACGTCCCCACCACGGCCACCGGCCCCGAGGCCGACACCGTGCACCCGGACACGGGACACTCCGCCAGCGATTCCTCGGTGGTTCACACCCCACTTGTCGGGCGCATCGCCGCTGGCGCTCCCATTGCCGCCGACGAACACATCGAGGACATGCTCGCGCTGCCGAGACAACTCCTGGGCAGCGGGAAGGTGTTCGCGCTTACGGTCAGCGGCGATTCGATGATCAAGGCGCACATCATGAACGGCGACACGGTCGCCGTCAGGGTGCAGCCGGACGCCGAGAACGGCGAGATCGTGGCGGCCATGATCGACGGCGAGGCGACGGTGAAGCGACTCAAGCGGGACGGTTCGACCGTGTGGCTCATGCCGGAGAACGAGGCCTACGAGCCGATCCGTGGCGATACGGCCTCCATCCTCGGCAAAGTCGTTGCGGTCATGCGCAGCTTGTGAGCACGCCGCCTGGGCTTCAGCACGTCACGAGGGTTCGGCTGCTGTGGTTGACTCCTTGCTCTCACTGAAATGGGGAACACATGAGCGACGAGGCCACGTCGGACGGGACGTGGGAAGAGATCGCGGACAGCTGGCGGTTGGACGAGCTGATCGAGGGCCGTCTGCAGCCCACCACGCGCGACGACGTCCTGACGCTGATGACGATCGGGGCGCTGCGCCCTCGACAGCCGCTGGATGAGGCCGCGCAGCGAAGGGCCTTCGACGCCATGTTGGCGGCGGCTGGAGGCGGCGCAGAGGCCGAGGAGGGCCAGACACCGCGGGATCCTGCCAGGATCGAGCAGACTCTCCAGGCCACGCTACGGGCCTTCGAGAAAGCCCAGCAGCAACGCACTGAGTGACCAGGCGCCCGCGGCCCGCTCCTGAGCCGCCACAGGGCACGGACGAGGGCGCCTACGCATCAGGCGCCGTCGCCGTCGTTGACGTTGATATGAGCGTTCGCAACCTCCTCGAGACGGCCTTCCCGCAGCCGGCAGCCCCGGGTCCACGTGGAGGGTTCACCTTCGACGCCGACGCCGACGCAGGCCGGAGCGTCCTGGAGCGCGGTGCGCGAACTCAACGTGGACGCGCACCGCAGCCCCACCGAGTCGCGGGCTGCTGACGCGGACGGGTCAGTGGCGGAATGCTGCTGCCTTGGACCCGGGCTTGATCACCAAGGCGTTCAGCGGTCGTGTCCGCGTGGGCTGTACTACCTCCAGCCAGCCGTCAGCGCGGGTGACGCAGTACGGGATGCTCCGGTAGCCCTGCCACTTCCAGTTGATCCACCAGCGGGGTTCACTCCGGTGTCCCGCGAGGCGCCGCGGTGTGGGCAGCCGCTGACCGGCCAGCTCGACATCGTCGAGCTCGACCGCGAGTTCCTTCATGAAGGCCAGACCCGCCAGGGCCGCGCGGCGCAGCGGGCTGTCGTCGTTCCACCGGCGGAAGGCCCAGCGCATGTCTGGGGTCGCCAGCAGATCGGTGTCGTCCGGCGCGTCGGGGAGCTTGAGGCGGGAGATGGTGATGGCCTCTTGCTGCTGCCACCCGATCAGTTCTGCCCGGATCGGGCGGGGGATGTGCCGGTCGAGGCCTTCGAAAGCGTCGATCATGTCGTGGCGCTCGGCCCGGCCGGCTTCTGGGTCCTCGGCGATCGCGTGGAGAACGCCGAGAGCTTCGGCGAGCGTGTCACCTCGTTCCCACAGCGGGAGCATAAAGGTGCCTTCGGCCTGCAGCTGCTCGCGGGCCGCGTCCTCGAACTGGAACTGCAGGCCACGGGACGCCCCGGCGAGCGCGCGGCGCAGCGGCGCGTAGGGGTTGCCGCCGGAGAGGATGGCCTGGACGACGGCCTGGTTCATCCGTTCGTCGCGCTCACACCGGACAGCGATGTCGACGTCGTGGGGCTCGGTGGCGCCGCGTGCGAAGCTGCCAAACAGCCACACCTGCCGGACCAGGGGGAGAGGCCATTCCTGGGGGCCGTCGAGCCGGTGAAGCATCGCCTCGACCAGTTCGACAGCTCGCGTGCGCTTCATGTATCTCCCTCGATCCCGCTGGCCACCAGGGTAGTGGCCGGACCACGAGGGCGTGTCTCATCCCCGAAGGCCATCCCGCGAAGGGTGGGGAGTGACCCTGGAGATGCGCGCGGTCGAAGGCCGTGTGTGCCGAGGGACGGGCAGCGGTCAGGGCAGATCTGGCGGCGTATGCCCCCGGACGCAACGCACGGGGGGACGCGGCGTCCGGGGGGACTGCTGCTCAACGTACAGCGTCACCTGGCCTCCTATCGCACATATAGGGGAATCGGAGCACGCGTCGGGGGATCAGATCACCTGGCCGGGCGCCGTGTGCAGTGGGTGCGGTTCCTGGCCGAGTTCGCCGGGCAGGGGGACGTGTCCGGCCCACAGGATCCGTAGGCACGTGGGTGGATGCGTGCGCAGACCTCGGGCCGTCACCCAGATCCGGGGCAGGAGGGAGCGTGCGCGTTCTCGCTCGAGGTCCTCGCGCCACATTTCGACCACCGCGGTCCGGCCGCAGGCGCGGGCGGCCGCGAAGTCGCAGGCGAGTTCGCCCCACCAGAAGAACAGGGTGTTCAGCACCCAGGCGGCCGCTGCGGTCAGGATGAAGGCGGGCAGGGAAAGGAGCCCGGCGGCCAGGCCGGTCGTCGCCACGGCGACGGACTCGACGACGATGCGCTTGCCGGTGTCGCGGCGCTGGAGGTGGGCGAGCTCGTGCTCCAACACGGCAGGCAGGTGCGCCGTGTGACGGGGGTGGAGCCACCGCATGCCGAGCCACACGTGCCCCCGGCGCCCGTGGCCAGTGGAACGGGCATCGGCCCAGCTGCCGGTCTCGTCGGAGGTGGCCAGGGTCACCTTCTCCAGTCCGCGCTCGGCGATAGTGCGACGTACGTGCTCAGTGGTCTGCCGCATCCTGGCCGCGAGGTGGCGGTACGTGGCGCTGTCGGACGGTCGAGGCATACGGCTCGCGTGGGGCTGCCAGGTCAGCGCCTGGGCTGCCGCCCCCATGGAGACCGCTGACTTCTGCCGGGCGCGGCCCTGCGCCACCCACAGTCCGCCGGCGGCCGCCGCGACGCCGACGGCGATCGCGGCCGCCGGTCCCCGTAGCTGTGTCATGACGGCCTCGGTGATGATCGCCGTTGCCACCGCGGCCTGCCCGGCGTGGCGTTGCAGCATGTCCCCCAGACTCATGGTGATCAACGTAGTTGACGGACGTGGCCGTCCCGGCGGGTGGCCGGTCGCGCTCTCTTCGCAGGGCAGCGCATCTGCGCGTCTCCCGGCGCCGTCTCCCGGGCGACTTGTCTTCGGTCGGCTACGGCCTCATTCGGGCGAGTTCTTGGACGAACTGCACCGTCGCCGGCTTCAGGTCCTCGGCCTCCGCTTCGCGGAGGACTTGCCGGGCAGCCGTCGCCGCTGCTTGCCGGGGCAGGAGACGGGTGCTGAAGGGGCTGTAGGCCGACAGGAGGGCGGTGCCGAAGTCGTGCGCTGCGCGGGAGAGCTGTGCTTCGTTGCGAGCCACCACAGAAGGAGCGGCGTCAGGGCGAGAGCGAGCACGGGCCAGGCGAGCGCCGACCACCACACTGCGACGGTCAGGCGGCGGCGCACGACACCCGACGTCAGGGGCAGCACCTGGGGATCT
The DNA here is from genome assembly GCF_040650555.1 of Streptomyces sp. NPDC048664. NCBI lineage: Bacteria > Bacillati > Actinomycetota > Actinomycetes > Kitasatosporales > Streptomycetaceae > Streptomyces > Streptomyces sp. NPDC048664. The sequence continues at coordinate 339,550 of NZ_JBEZHK010000004.1, forward strand.
TGGTCCGTCATGGGGTTCATCATGCCTCGCGCGTCTGACACAGCCTGCCGGAGTGTCGAAGGCTCATGCTGGGCCTCATCGCCGGTTGGGAAGAGCCCCTCCCAACCGCAACCGACAGTGCGCGGGGTGGTAGCGAGCCGGGCACTGTCGGCGACGGGCGCACCCGCCAGCTCGACGTGCCGGCAGGGGGTGCATCGACAGGCCCATGCGAAGGTTCGGTCATCCGCCCCAGGGGACTCTTGCGAGAACGAGTCCCCGGACTTCGACGGCACCGGTCGCCCGGAGCCGACGGGCGACGTGCTGGAGCTGCGATCCGCTGGTGAAGACGTCGTCGACGAGGAGAATGGTGGCCCCCTTGATGTCGCCGGTGTCTCCGGTCCAGGTCAGCGCGGCGGCATGCGCGGCCGCAGCCGCACGCTTCTCGTCCAGAGTCCGGTTGGCTGACCGGGCCGTCTCGGCATGCTTCACCAGCCGGTGGCCGCCTGGCGGGCTGAGGGGGAAGGCTCGGGTGACATCCTCCGTGTAAGCGGCGTCCATGATCGCCTCGATGTGCTGGAGAGGCTGGCGGCCCGTGTGGGTGGGGTTTCCGACGACGTAGTCGACACCGTGCATCGCCTCGGGGTGGCTTTCCATCCAACCGACGAGGAGCCGGCCGAAGATCATCGCCCAGCCCGGTATCCCTTCGTACTTCAGCTTGTGGATCTTGTCTCGCAGGGCTCCGGAGTACATGGCCACCGCGTCGACGCGGGAGAACCCCCGCTCGGCTTCCGGGAGCGCGCACAACCGGTTGCCGCACTGCCTGCCGGGCGCCACAGCCTGGGAGCAGACCGGGCAGTGGGTCTCGGCGACGGGGTGGAGGGTGCGGCCGGCGCAGTCGGAGCACAGGCGAGCGGTTCCGGTGATGCGGTACGCGCACACCGGGCAGTCAGGGAAGCCTGCCGGATCCGGGAGACCTGCCGTCACAGGCCGGCCAGGGCGAGCTGCTGGCGCTGCTGGCCGGCGGCTTGGATGTCCGCGGCCTGCCCGAGGCGGTTGGTGATGTCGCTGGAGGCGGTGACCAGGATTGCCCGGTCCTCGTCCAGCATCTTCTTGGCCCAGGGCTGGGTGTCGGCGAGGGAGCGGATGAGGAAGACGAGTTTGCCGTGCTCGGCGGCCAGACGGGCCTGCATCTTGGCGCCTGAGGTGCTGGACGCCTCGATGACGACGCTCCCCAGGGTGGTGCCGGAGGTGACGACGTTGCGGCGGGGGAAGGTGTACTTCGCCGGGGGGCTCGTCGGCCAGAACTGGCTCAGCAGCGCTCCGCCTGCGTCGAGGATCGCCTTCGCGAGCGGACGGTTCTCGGCCGGGTAGACCGGGACGGCGATGCCGGTGCCCATGACGGCGAAGGTCCGGCCGCCCGCGGTGAGCGTGGCCTGGTGGGCGGCCGCGTCGATGCCCTTGGCAAGACCGCTGGCGATCACGACGTCGTGGTCGACGAGCTCGCGGGCCATCCGGGCGGCCCGGCGCAGCCCGGCCTCGGATGCCTGGCGGGTGCCGACGATCGCGATGGAGCGGGCGTCGCGCTGATCGAGTTCGCCGCGGTAGAAGAGGAACGGCGGCAGGTTGCCGATCACACGGAGGTTCGCCGGATAGTCCTTGTCCAGGACCGTGACGAGGCGCGCGCCGGCCTCGGCGGCCGCGGCGAGCTCCTCGTCGACGCGAGCACGCGCGTCGTCCAGACCCGCGGCCAGGGCCTGCTGCAGCAGGGGGCGGTTCTTCGTCGCGGCACGCGAGTCTTCGGAAAGCCGTCCGTCCATGAGCGCTGCCAGGCCCTCTGGGCTCTGGGCGCTGCGGGCGAGCAAGCTCCAATCGAGGCTGGCGTCGCCGACGCGCAACGCGCACAGAGTCAGCAGATCGTGCTGTTCAGCGGTGATATCGAGGTCCATCGGGCGTCCTTCTACTCGTGGCCCCGGGATGTTCGAAGGATGAAGCGAGGTTTCTCGGGCCACTTCCATCATGGCGTACGCGGTCTGCGTACGGGAGGGAAGGGTGCGGTCGGGTCGATCGTTCGGCTCAGGTTCTCCCGAGCCTCGTCGGCTCGTCCGAAGGCCGGATGACGGGCACGATCACTCGGCGTTCTGCGCAGCGGCGATGAAGTGGGACATCGTGGCCTTCAGGGCATCGTCGGGGCCTGGCCCTGTGGCTCCGGTGACGGGCGTTGTCACGAAGCTTGTGGCTGCCAGGTGGTAACTGACCTGGTAAGGATCGATCGTCGTGCCGGGACGCAGCTGGTAGGCGGTGTGGCGGGAGGCGCCGTACTTGCCGATGGTCAGGGCAATGACCTGGTCCGCGTTAGCGCTGGTCAGAAGGATGCGGGCCCACTCGATGGACTTGCCCTCGGTGGTGAAGTCGTCGAAGACGATCACCGTCTTGCCCTTGAGCTTGCCCCGGTACTTCGGGTTGATACGGACAGTGCGGGCCTGGGCGCCGATCGAGATGTCCGCCGTGCTTGCCTCGCCCCGGCTCCTCTTCCACCGCTCCAGGCTGGTGTCCGGGGCCTGACCGGTGCGCTCGAGGAGGTCCTCACGGTAGTAGGAGCCGACCATCACTTTAGCCTTGGTGAGGAAGCCAGCGAGCTGCTGGCTCACCTGGCCCGGGGAACTGCTGGGGTAGACGCAGAAGAGGCTGCGGTGCGGCAGGGTGCCGTCGAGGTAGGCGGAGGACAGCAGGCGCAGCATCAGGATGTCCCGGGCGTCCTGGGCGCCGACGTTGATCGTGCGGCCGCGGGTGAAGACGTCCTGTAGCTCGAAGGTCCGGCCGGGGGCCTGGGGGAACCGCACGTTGGGAGGCAGCAGCGAGCGGATCTTGAAGGAGCGGGCGGGGTCGTCGTGACTGAAGGCCCAGCGGGGCTCATCCAGCAGGAAGTGCTCCAGGAGGTCCCCGACGTCGGCCGGCTCGTCGGCGGACAGGGTGATCATGCCCTTCGCGTTCCGCACGTGGTTGGCCCAGCGCGCGAGGACGTGGACAACGCCAGCGTTGATGCCAGTGCGCCAGTCCAGCTCCGAGGTACCGACGAGCACGATCTGGTTGAGGCGCACTTTGAGGCGCTCGGCGACCGCCAGCAGCCAGGCACCGCTGCCGCGGGCCGGCGTGCCGGGGATGTCATCGCGGCACAGGTGGAGGGCGGGCGCGGGCAGGCCAGCGGCCCTCAGGGCGGCTTCGGCATCGAGGGAGTCGGTCGTGAGCAGCACGAAGGAGATGTCGTGCTCGTCGAGCCACAGCAGGAAGTCAGCGACCCCGCTGTGGGCGCGCCCGGGCGAGCGCAGGACCGCCTTGTAGTCGATCGCGACCGCGCGCACCGTGCTCGTCTCGTCCATCCCCGCCCCCACTACCGTGCCCTGATCATGAGCTGACCCTCTTGCCATGATCTCAGCCATTCTGACCGCGCACCGGCAAATCCCTCGGTTGCGGCTCCCCCGGCAGCCTGGCGCGCCAGGACAAAGTGGGGCGCGCGGAGCTAGCACGCGTGCGCCTTCCCCGAAGCCCAGCCGGGCCCGTACCGTCGCAAGGTCGGGCCGAAGACCCCCGGGAGGACATCCGGGACAGCGGCTGGAGAGGACGGTGGCGTGGTGGTGGAGCGCAGGACGGTACTGAGCGCCGGGCTGTGCGCGGCCGCGGTGTGGACGGGCGGCACGATACCGGCGGTTGCCGACGGACGCGGCCAGCGCCTATCCGAGCGAGATCTAGCGGCCGCGCGCCAGCTGTTCACCGTCGGCATGTACGACCGCCTACACCAAGTGCTCCCCGGGCTGGTGGCCCGCGCGAGCCAGAGCGAGCGAACGAGCCCGGCCGGCGCTGGCCAGGCGGCGGGACTGTGGGTGCTCCTTTCCCAACTGGCCATCAAGGAAGGCGCGGTGGAAACGGCGGCCGCCTTCGCTGTCCGGGCCGGGACGGCGGCCCGCCGCTCGGGCCGACCGGTTCTCCTCGCCGCCGCGGCGCGCGCGGCCGCGACACCGCTGCGCCGAACGGGCCGCGCGGACACGGCCCTGCAACTGCTCGGGGAAGCGCACAGTGAGCTGGACACCGGCCCCCGGCCGTCCGCGGCAGCCCTGGAGGCGTCCGGCATGGTGGCCCTGACCGCGGCCTACACCGCCGCCCAGGCGCACAACCCCTCCGCCGCCGAGCAGTACGTGTCCCTGGCCGAAGACACCGCGGACCGCCTCCTCCGCGACCGTGGTCGCGTATCCGCGGTCGGGGAGCTGTCGCTGGCGCAGTGCGCGCTCTACCGGGTCGGGATCCACAGGACACTCGGCGAGGTCGACCGCGCCCTGGCATACGCCGCGGTCCTGGAAACGGCCGCGCTGCCCACGCCGGAGCGCCAGGCCCGCGCGGCAACCGACACTGCCCGCGCCCTGCTGGCCGCCGGCGACGTGCCGGCCGCGTTCGTCCAGCTACGACTCGTTGAGAGGGCCGCGCCGCAGGAGGCTCGCCGCCCCTCGGTACGCGCGCTGACGGCCGAGGTGGCCGCGCGCCGACCGGACCTGCCCGGCGTCAACGCCTTCGCCCGCTGCACCGCCCCGCATCCCGCAACCTGACCGGCCCACCACATGGTGGGTGCGGGCACCCTTGCCGGGCCTCAGCAGCACCCCTCCCGGGCCGGTCCCTGCGGGGAGCCGACTCGGTGCACGGTGTGCGCCGGATCAGTAGGTGGTGGGTGTGTGGCCCTCGACGGCGTCCACCAGCGCGAGGCCGAACGGCCGGGCGTACTCCTCGTACGTGCGCTGTACGGCGTCGCTGTGCCGATCCACGTCGAACGCGCACCCACTGTCGGCGCCGTCGCGCTCGGCCGCGTCTTCGAACAGTTCGTCAATGGTGGCCTGGTCGCCGTCCTCGACCTGGTGGGAGTCGATGATGGTGAGAGTGGTGCCGTCGTCGGTCCAGATGAGCAGAGTCGCCATAGTGGGTTCCTCGGGACGGGCCGCTCGGCCCGGCGTCTGAGGGCGGGCGGAGGGCGAGGTCGGGCGTGTTGGGCTCGGGTGGCCCGGGATCTCCGGCCGCCGGCGCTGGGCGGTGGATTACCAGGATTGCAGCGGTTCAGCTTGGGAACTTCGTGGTGCTGCTGTGCTGTTCCTCAAACAGCTTGATCAGGGTCGAGCAGACCTTGCAGTCCGTTGCCGGGAAGTCCTCCAACTCCGAGTGGATTCGGCAGTTTCCAGCCGCGTCTACCGGCCAGCCGTGGCGGTGTTCCAGCCAGTCGTTGTAGTCCATGCCGGTCATCCCGAGGAACTCGTACTGCTCAGTCGGCTGCTTCTCCCACTGCTCGCGAAGCCTGTCCATGAACGCCTGACGAGCTGCTGAGCTGGTGTCCTGAGACACATATTCTCCTTGCGCTTGCTTGCGGACACCACGTTCGCATGGAGCCCTGGGCGGCGAGTCCGCTGCGGTCGGTGGGTGGGGCCAGCCCGTCCTTGGCGTGGTGGTGGGTAAGGCGGGGGTCGAGCCGGGCCGGTGGTGGCGCGGACGGGTCCTTGGGGCGGAGGCCGTTCGTGGCTTCCTTGGCCGTTGGCTCTTCTCGGCTGCCTAGCGGAGGGTTCCTACAGCGCGCGGTGGGGCAGCGCCTCGTCTCAGCTCCGCCCCCGCCCCGGTCGGCCCTCTGGGGGAGAGGGCCGACCCTGCACGGGGCGGGGAGGCGGCTGTGCAGCCACCTGAGGCGGGATATGTGGTTGGTGCTCCTGACGGGATTCGAACCCGTGCCGAGTAGGTGGGTGTGGAAACGCGCTTCCCTGCCGGGGGTTCAGAGCCGTAGAAGGCCCCTCGTTGAGGTTCCCCAACCCTGGTGCTTTTGGCTGGCCAGGGCCCGGTCCCGGTGCATCCGCAACCGTTCCACCATGACGCCGTCCGTTTTTACGGCCGCTCTGACCCTTCCTGAGCTACAGGAGCATGACCGGTCACAGTGTCGACCGTCTGTTGGTGTGGGGTGCCCGGCCCTGGGCCCTGGTGGAGGGGGGTGTGTGGGCCGGGGGCCGGGCGGTGTGGGGCCCGGCGGCCCTGGGGTGGGGGTTG